>CAVXLI010000029.1:0-14085 GCA_963762595.1 uncultured delta proteobacterium | reverse complement strand
GTCCGGTGAAAACTCTTAAATTGCTCGTAGGTAAGTTGGGGAATAACATCAGGATCACCGCCGGAATCATAAGAGTAAACACTATCCGGGTAGAGGTTTTCCTGGATAGCTTTGTACATCAGAGAATCCGGAGAGGAGTAGGCTCCTTTCATTTCATTGTAAACGATACCGGAAATAGTCAGATCGCTTGTCAAATCGTCCGGCACAACAAATTCCAGGTGATGCCCTTCCTGAAAAAAAGTTTCTTTCAATAGACGCGGATGCAAAACCAGATCAGTATAGACACGCGCCAGATTGTAAAAATCCGCTTTGATCTGGCTGGCGACCGGATAAATGGTTTTGTCGGGGTAGGTGAAAGCATTGATGAAAGTCTGCAGTGTGGAGCGCATCAATTCCTTAAAGACGTCCTTGAGCGGATATTTTGCCGATCCTGCCAACACGGAATGTTCGAGAATATGCGGCAGTCCGGTCGAATCCCCAGGCGGTGTACGAAAGCCGATGGCATATAAATTTTCCCGGTCAAATGAATGCAGATGCAGAACTTTGGCGCCGGTTTTTTCATGTTCGATCTCGTAGGCGGTGAGCCGCATGGCCGGGATTGTTTCCACGCGCAATATTTTAAAGCCATGTGATTTATCGCCGGCTTTAAGTGTTGGCTGGGGAAATTTTGATTGATCGGTCATACAAGAAATCCATAGGTTTTTATTGGGGTTCATACCCGTGATTGTTATAGTGCCTTTATTGAATTACTTTTGCAACATCAAAAAGTATTCGACGAATTATTTAAACAATGAGTGTCTTACCGGTCATAAAAATTTTCACTCGGGACAGTCTTTAATCGAAACACGCCGGTTTTGCCGACGGCCTTCGGGTGTATTATTGTCGGCAATAGGCTGCTTGGATCCGGCTCCCTGAACTATCAGGCGCCGCGGATCAAAATTGAATTTATTTATAAGATAATTTTTTACTTTTTCAGCGCGATGTCTGGACAGATTTTGATTATATTCTTCCGTGCCGACATTGTCTGTATGGCCAATCAATGTGAGTTTGATTTCACGATTTTTGATTAAATATTTGCCGATCATCTGTATTTTATCGTTGTAATTATCTTCAACCATTGTCGAGCCTGTTTTAAATTCAATGCTAATATTGATGCAATTCAATGGAGGATCTTTTGCTTTACGTGATGAAATTTTTGTAATAGCAGGTGGTTTTAAGGCGGAAATTTTTGCCACTTTTCCGGAAAGAGCTTCTTTCTCCGCTTCGGCTAACGCAATATCGGAAGCTTCATCACTAAAATATATTTCCCCGATCAGGCTTTCAGCCGGGCTTTTTGTCCTTTGGGAATTAATGTAAATTTGCAGGCCGGTGGTCAGTCCCTGCGGCTCTCCGCCTTTGATGTCGGCGAAAAGCTTTTTGTAGTCCTGATAGATATTACGTCTTTCCGTATACCATTTCCCTGTTTTGTCGGTTTTGTTTCTTAGGACGATATATCTTAATTTGCTGCCGCCGGTCTGCGTGCTTTTGCCTGTCCAGCCTTTGGGAGCTTCGTTATCCCAGATATAGCCGATGATGGGCGGGTTCAGCAGCCGGGAGAAACCGGTTTCTCTAAAAGCAATGTAAATTTGCGCGGCCTGATCATCGGCGGATGATTTACGGACGTCTCCACCCGAGGGCAGCTTGTTTACTTTCCAGCGCCAGCGCAATACAGGGAATTTCTTGACGTCCACTTTTGCTTCTTTGCGTATGCCAAAAGAAGAATCTCCCGGGGAAATCAAACGGAGGTAAAAAGTATCACCGTCTTTTTCCATGATCATGGAGGGCTTACCGGTTTTTTTCTCCAACTTCCAACCCTCGGGAACTCCGCCGGGCAAGGCCGGTGAAGTGAATTTGGCTACAGGAATAATTCCGGGATCAGCAACAGAATCTGCAATCCAGAAAAAAAACAAGGCTATACAATAAAAAATAAAAACGGCAGAACCTTTTTTCATTTAATATCCTCGCCGTTCATTTTTTCTGCACGAAGACGCATTATTTCTGTTCTGGTTAAAATGGATTTGACGCTATTGACGTGCCGGAGAATATTTTCCTTACCGCCTTCCTCGCGGTCAATAAGTGTTATAACCTCCTCCACAATAAGCCCTGATTCGCGAGCCTTTTCGATGGCAGTAATGGTGGATCCACCGGTCGTTATGACATCATCGATAATGACAACTTTTTCACCCGGTCTGATATTGCCTTCAATCGAGCTTTTCGTTCCGTGATCTTTAGCGTCTTTGCGGACAATAAATGATTTTACCGGTTTGCCTTTTTGATATGATATGACCGAAAGCGCATTCGCTATCGGATCGGCCCCCAGGGTGAGTCCTCCTGCTGCCGTAATTTCACTGTCTTTGAGCATGTTAAAAATAATCTCTCCGATAAGGTTCATGCCTTCGGGATCAAGCGTAGTCGGTTTGCAATTGAAGTAATAATTGCTTTTTTTTCCGGAAGCCAGAGTAAAAGGGGGATTGTCACTGTATTTAAAAGACTGCGCGATAATTATTTCGCCCAGCCTTTCTTTCATTTCATTAATAGTCATTCTTTTTTTCTCTTTGATGGATTTAAATTTTCTTATGATTGAGAATTATCATTATGTAATACAAATTTAATAGGTACTTCCACCCAAATTGTAAATGGTTTGCCTGATTTCTTTGCCGGTTCGAATTTCCATGGTTTTACACCTTCCAGTGCCGATTGGTCCAGGATGGCATAACCGGATGATTTACGAATTTTCATATTCCCCACACGGCCATTAGGTAAAATTTCCGCGACCACTAAAACAACTCCTTCATAACCGCGAACACGTGCTATTTCCGGATACACCGGTGGCATATTTTCCCTGTATAGAGGATAAGCAGTTAAAGCGCCGGTTCTGGATATATCTCCAGCGGTTTGATTTGTGTTTTGGCCGTTCATATTACTTGAAGTTTCTTCAGTCGCCCCTTTATCATACCCTTCGTAGCTCGCTAATTTAATGGGGTGAGCCGATTTCATTGCGGCAAATATTGACGCAGTCCTCGGCTGGGAGTTTTGTTCTTTAGGCTCTGAGGAGTTTATAGCCAGTCTTTTCTCTTTAAGCGCCGATTGATGAGGTAGGGTTTTTTCAACGGTAATGCCGTTGTTTTTAGTGGTAAGCGAAACCCAAACAAAATTCAATCCCTTTAGGCTGGGGGGGGAGATTGGATCACTGGACGGACTAAATACTAAAAGTGTTCCCGCACCGGCGTGAATGAGCAGTGAAAAGCAAACTGCCGATATCATCTTTCGTATTTTCTTTTTCCGGTTGATTAATTCCACCTGGCAAAAGCCTTTATTTTTTAATTAATTTTTCAACTACTTTAACGGCTTCTACACCGTCCTTCGCAAAAGACGCGCCGATAGACTGAGCATAAGCTTCGGTAACAACTGCGCCGCCGACTAGGAAGTCTTCTTTTACTCCGTGTTTCCGGGCCAGCGTAATTACTTCCTTCATATTAACCATCGTTGTCGTCATCAATGCGGAAAGGCCGATCACATCCGGTTTTTCCTTTTTTGCAGCGGCGATTATTGTTTCCGCGGCGACATCTTTACCCAAATCAATAACATTATAGCCATAATTTCTTAAAAGAAGCGCAACAATATTTTTTCCGATATCATGAATATCACCCTTTACAGTTGCCAGTATTATTTTGCCTTTATCTTCGGCAGCAGCTTTCTTTAATTGCGGTTCCAAATAATTGAGAGCTTTTTTCATTGCTTCCGCTGCGGCCATAAGTTGCGGCAAAAAATAAACCTTCTTTTCGTATAGATCGCCTACTTTGACTATGGCGGGAATCATAACTTTATCGACTAATTCGAGTGCTGAATAGCCTGAAGATAAAGCTGATTTGATTAGCAGAACTATATTTTCCCGATCCCCTTCCATAATCGCACTGGTTATTTTTTCCTGCGGTGTAAGATTTATTTTTGCGGTAATACTTGAATCAACACCGGCTTGTGCCGAAAAATGGTCGATAAAACTCTGCGCGCTCTTATCTTTCGCCGTAAGAACATCTCCCGCTTTTTTTATATTCATTATTTCCGTGCTGGCCGGATTGGCAATGGCCATAGTCAAACCGCATAATTGCGCCATCGCCAGAAAAGTCGCATTAAGCCAGGGACGTCCGGGCATTCCGAAAGAAACATTCGAAAGTCCCAAAATGGTTTTACACTTAAAGCTCTCCTTACACCAACTGATAGTCTTTAAAGTTTCTTTGGCGGCGTTAGGATCGGAAGCGACGGCCATGACCAGACCATCCACGACAAAATCATCTTTGGTAAAACCATATTTTTTCGCTTCCTGAAAAATATGCTTGATGATGCTCTGGCGCTTTTTGGTCGTAGATGGTATTTCACCATCGGTCAAAGGCAGAAGAATGAACATGGCGCCGTATTTGGCGGCCAGCGGCAGAAGTCTTTTTATTTTTTCTTTTTCACCGGAGATGGAGTTGATCAGCATCCGGCCGGGATAAATCCTGAGCGCGGCTTCAATGGTTTCTATTCTGGAAGAATCTATCACCAGAGGTAATCTGGATACTGTCGTCAAAAGATTTATTGCCTTCTTGATTGTTTCAACTTCATCGATACCGGGCTGGCCGACGTTCACATCCAGCAAGCTTGCGCCTTGCTTTTCCTGTTCCAGAGCCATCTGGCGAATGATAGATGTTTTTCCTTCGGCTAATTCTTGCTGTAATGATTTCTTTCCCGTAGGATTAATCCGTTCCCCGACTATTAAAAGAGGTTGATTTTCGTCTATGCGCAAAAATCCGCGCGCAGAGCTCAGCGCGGCAATTGACTTTCTCCGAGGCGCTTTGGGTTTGATCTTTGCCGTTATTTGGGCGAGTTTTTTAATATGTGCCGGTGTTGTTCCGCAACAGCCCCCTAACATATTAGCTCCTGCCGCCGCGAGTTTACGGCCAAAAGAGGCAAACTTCCCGGCATCCATGTCAAATATTGTTTTGCCGTCTTCGAGGCGAGGAACTCCGGCGTTGGGTTTAGCAATGAGCGGGACTGTCGCGTAAGGTTTCATAGCCGCAATAAATTCCACCATTTTTTCAGGTCCGGTAGAACAATTGCAGCCCACGGCATCCGCGCCGAGGCTTTGAAGAGTGATGAGCGCGCTTATCGGATCGGTGCCGTTGAGCGTATGACCATCTTTTTCGTAGGTCATAGAAGCGATGGTAAAAATATCCTTAATTTCTTTTACGGCCAGTAAAGCCGCCCGTGCTTCCTGAATATCTATCATCGTTTCAATGATGATAAGATCACATCCCCCTTCAATCAAACCGAGAGCCTGTTCCTGGAAAGCATTCACGGCTTCTTCAAAAGAAAGCTGCCCGAAAGGTTCGATAAAAAGACCGGTTGGACCGATATCGCCGGCAACGAGTGCTTTGTTACCGGCAGTTTGTTTAGCCAGGCGCGCCAGTTGACGATTAATCTGCCGGATATTATCCGTAGAGCCATATTGATTGAGCTTAAAGCGATTCGCACCAAAAGTGCAGGTATAAACTATTTGCGCTCCCGATTGCAGGTAAGAAGTATGAACCTCCTTAATAATGTTCCGGTTTTCCAAACACCACAGCTCGGGACAAACTCCTGTCGGCATTCCCTTTTTTTGCAGTTCGGTGCCGGTAGCGCCATCCAAAATTACAATTTTTCTCGTCAAGAGGTTTTTAATTTTGCTGTTTATCATCAGAATGTTTCCTGAAACTTAGGTATTTCTCTGTCTTTGAGCATGTTCTTATATCATCTTTAAAACAAGAAGTGTGATTTTTTTCCAAGGGTAATAAAAGCTCCTCATTTTTATCCGCAAATGCCGCTCACTGCCGTGACGGATTTTTCCGGAAGCAGGATGAAGCTGGAAGTGATTGTTACGCCAATTTTTTCCATTTGGAGTTTTTGGTATAGCACTTTTTGATTTGTGAGATCAAAGTCGGCATAACCTGCCGAAAAGCGCCGCGGCAAAAGAGTTTTTCTTTCGCGGCGAACTTGTTGATTCAGATAATCCATAATCCAATCCAGCCCGGCATCGACTATTTCGCTCGCTGCAGCGTCGTAAACCACAGCGGCGGCCAGATTATCCTGATTCGTTTTTTCGTTAATTGCTTCCATAATGGCGTTACCGGCAGTGGCACCCATGAGCACAGCTTCTTCGCAGCTGGAGAGGAACGAGGACAATTTTTTGCTGTCGAAGATCAAATTACCGGCCAAAAATATTTTCTTTCCATCATTTTTATCAATGGGAGTGCGCAGTAAACATCCCTTAAGTGAAATAATCGATGCGGCCTCATCAATGAAGCCGTCGGTTTCTTTTCGCCGGTTTGCCGGAATTTGGGTGGTTCTTTTTTTAAAGCCGAGACGCTGATATATTTTTGCGCGAGGAGGAGCAATTACTATCTTTTCAAAAAAAGCGATAGATTCCATCCTTTTTATCCTCACAAGGTTTTATTTACAATCGGCGATATTTTATTTCTTAACGTACCCATTAATTTAAAAGTTTATGCAGGTTTCTTACAACAGTGTCGCCCATTTTTTCGGTGCCGATGAGTTTCTTGTCTTGCTGATGAATATCCTGCGTCCGGAAGCCATCTTTTAAGGTTTCCGCAACGGCCTTTTCGACTAAAATGGCTTCCTCAGGCATTGCCAGCGAATAACGCAACATCATGGCTACAGAAAGAATTGTAGCCAATGGATTGGCGATATTTTTCCCGGCTATATCCGGTGCTGAACCGTGAATGGGCTCATATAAAGCTGTATCTTTGCCCAGAGAAGCTGAAGGAAGCATACCGATGGAGCCGGTCAACATGGCGGCCGCGTCGCTTAATATGTCGCCGAATAAATTGGTCGTAACAATAACGTCGAACTGCGCCGGATTGCGAATAAGCTGCATGGCGCAGTTATCAACGTACATATGCTTTAAAGTTACTTCGGGATAGTCGCGGCCGGCTTCCGTAACTACAGAGCGCCAAAGCTCGGTACTTTCGAGAACATTGGCTTTATCCACGGAAACAAGATTTTTTCTTCGCTTCTGAGCGATTTCAAAAGCCCGGACGGCAATCCTCTTGATTTCATCTTCGGTATAAACCATGGTATTGATGCCTGTACGTTTGCCGTCTATCCCTCGCGAGATGCCGCGCGGCTGCCCGAAATAAACATCACCGGTTAATTCGCGGACAATCATAATATCAATGCCCTGGATAATACTTTTCTTCAAAGGAGAGGCATCCAAAAGTTCGTCAAAGGCGACAACCGGTCGCAAATTGGCAAAAAGTCCCAGTTTTTCCCGTAATCCTAAAAGCGCTCTTTCCGGCCTTAAGCTATAATCCAGAGTCTCCCACTTGGGGCCGCCTACGGCTCCGAGCAAAATCGCATCGCAATGCATGGCCAGATCAAGACTCTGCTCAGGCAGAGGAATGCCCATAAGGTCAAAAGCACTGCCGCCAATATATCCTTCCGTAAGTATAAGATTAATATTTCTTTTAGCGGAGATCAATCTCAAAATTTTTAAAGCTTCTTTTATTATTTCCGGGCCGACTCCGTCACCGGCAAAAACGGCTATTTTAAAATTTTTTTGTTTCATACCCGTGATTCTTTCCTCTTCTTCCCAATATGCTTCATCAAACCGCCGTCGGCAATTAATTGCTCCATGAAGGGAGGAATTGAATTACTGCTGAATATTTTATTTCTCTTGGTAACGGTGATAATTCCTTTGGCGCTATCCAGAGATATTTCATCTCCATCCTGAATCGCGTCTCCAAGTTCGCGGGATTCAAAAATCGGCAGACCCATATTAAAAGAGTTGCGATAAAAAATACGGGCAAAGCTTTTGGCCACCACACAGGAAACGCCCGCCGCTTTAATGGCGATGGGCGCGTGCTCGCGCGAAGAACCGCAGCCGAAGTTTTCTCCGCCGACAATTATATCTCCGGGCTTCATTTTGGTGATAAAGGCGGGATCGGCATCTTCCATGCAGTGTTTGGCCAGCTCCTGCGGATCAGAAGTTGTCAGATAGCGTGCGGGAATGATGGCGTCGGTGTCGATATTATCTCCGAATTTCCAGACTTTTCCTTTGAGTATCATTTATAATCCTTTTTTAATGAGACCCAAGCTTCAGAAACAGAGTGCATAACCTAAAGGTCAGACATGCTGAAGCTTGTTGGTCGTAATGAGGCTAAAACTTCAAAAGCAAATAACCTAAAGGTCACCATAGGCGCATTGAAGTTTTCTAGCCGAATTATCCAATCCCGATATATCGGGATTGGAAATTATCCCACTTGCAAAGCTAAGTGGGACTGTATACCCGCGATTCCAATTCTAATGAAACTCAGATGTTACAAACGAAGTGAAGTAACATCAGTAAGTTGAATTATCCCGCCAAAGGCGGGAGAAACCGCAGTGCTGCACGCCCGTGGTTTTAAAGTTCCGCCGGAGATGCTATTCTGCCTAAAACAGCGGAGGCAGCCGCGACAGCGGGGCTCGCCAGATAGACTTCACTTTGGGGATGGCCCATGCGGCCGACAAAGTTACGGTTCGTTGTAGCGATGGCTCGTTCGCCTTCCGCCAGAATTCCCAGATGCCCTCCCAGACACGCGCCGCAGGAAGGCGGGCTAATGACCGCATCGGCATTCATGAAGATTTCGATGAGCCCTTCCTTTAAAGCATGCTTATAGATATCCGGAGTTGCCGGAACAATGATTAACCTGACAGTTGATGCCGCTTTACGATTTTTCAGAATAGCGGCGGCAATTCTTAAATCTTCAATCCGGCCGTTGGTGCAGGAGCCGATTAGCGATTGATCTATTTTCACATTGCCCGCTTTGCTTATACCTTTAACATTGGACGGCAAATGCGGAAAAGCTATCTGCGGCTCAATCTTGCCGGCATCGATTTCAATTGTATCGGAATAGACAGCATCGTTATCCGAGGCGTAAAACTTGTAATCGCGCTTTGCCCTTTTTTTTACATATTCTTTAGTGATCGCATCGGGAGTGAAAATGCCGTTTTTGGCTCCGGCTTCTATAGCCATATTGGCCATAGAGAGCCTATCGGCCATCGGCAATTTGCCGATTGTCTCGCCTGCAAACTCCATTGCTTTGTAGAGCGCTCCGTCCACACCGATGCGTCCGATGATGTTCAAAATCAAATCTTTTCCCGAAACCCATTTTTGCAAAGAACCAAAAATTATTAATTTCATCGACTGCGGCACTTTGAACCAGAGTTCGCCGGTGAGCATAACGGCGGCCAGATCCGTACTGCCTACACCGGTGGCAAAAGCGCCCAGTGCGCCGTAAGTGCAGGTGTGGCTGTCTGCCCCGATGACCAAATCTCCGGGAAGCACTATACCTTTTTCCGGAAGCAAGGCATGCTCGACTCCCACATGCCCGCCCTCAAAAAAATGCGTCACTTCCTGATTACGTGCAAATTCGCGCACAGCCTTACATTGCTGGGCGGAGCTGATGTCTTTATTCGGTGTGAAATGGTCCAGAACAAGAACGACCTTATTTTTGTCAAAAACCTTTTTTCCGCCCGCTTTCTGGAATTCCTTGATGGCAATGGGCGCGGTGATATCGTTGCCCAAAGCTATATCCACTTTAGCATTAATTAATTGACCGGCAGAGATTTCTTTCAGGTCGGTATGCGCCATTAATATCTTTTCTGTTATGGTATTACCCATGTTTATCCTCGATCATTTGTTCGTGAAACTCCAATTCTAATGAAACTCAGATATTACAAGCGCAGCACAGTAATATCGGTCAGTTGAATTATCCCACATGCGAAGCTAAGTGGGACTATTGTAATGAGACCCAAGTTTCAGAAACAGGTTGCATAACCTAAAGGTCACGTTACCGCTGAAACTTGCAGGTCGAATCATCCCGCGTAGCGGAGGGTATAATACACTGCATCTTGCTTTGGAGTTTATACCCGTGATGAAAAAGAAACTGTCCTTATCTCATTTCTTATGTTTATTCAACTTTAACCTTTTTAGTATTTTCCTTTAAAAATTCCAGTCTGTTCAGCGCATTAATATATGCCTTGGCTGAAGCAACGATAACATCCGGGTGCGCGCCGCGGCCGACGACCGAATGGCCGTTATATTTGAGCTGGACGGTCACCTCGCCCTGCGCGTCACTGCCGCCGGTAATGGCGTTCACGGCATATTTCATGAGCGGGTAATTGGTTTTGGTGATGTTGCGAATCGCCGCGAAAGTCGCGTCCACCGGCCCGTTGCCGAATCCCGCTTCACGCACAACGTTTTTGCCTACCTGCATTTCCATGGTTGCCGTGGGAATGGCTACATTGCCGCTGACCACATTGAGATAAACAAGATTGTATTTATCTTCGCCCCGGTAAATTTCCTCGGAGAGAATCGCTTCCAGGTCTTCGTCATAAATATCTTTCTTGACGTCCGCCAGAGCCTTTACGCGTGCCGCGACTTTGGTGATTTGCTCGTCATTCAAGACGTAGCCCATTTTTTTCAAATGATGCGAAATAGCGTTACGTCCGGAGTGTTTGCCCAGCACAATGTGCGTATCGCTAATGCCTACGGACTGCGGCGTCATGATCTCGTAAGTGATTTTTTCCTTAATCAGTCCGTCCTGATGAATGCCGGATTCATGAGCAAAAGCGTTCGCGCCGACGATGGCCTTGTTGGGCTGAACCGGTATGCCGGTAATCTGAGTCAAGAGACGCGATGTTTTGTAAATCTGGTCGGTATTAATTTTCGTATAAAGACCGTACATATCTTTGCGCGTTTGCAGAGCCATGACGATTTCTTCCATCGCCGTGTTGCCCGCGCGTTCGCCGATACCGTTGATCGTACATTCCACCTGCCTTGCTCCGCTGCGAATGGCCGCTAGTGAATTAGCTACGGCCAGTCCCAAATCGTTATGGCAATGAACGGCCACAATAGTGTCGCCCATATTTTTGACATGGGCAAAAAGATAGGCAATTAGCTCGCCGAATTCATCGGGAACGGCATAGCCGACAGTATCGGGAATGTTGACTGTGCAAGCTCCGACATCTATAACTGCCGAAATCATCTCGACCAGATAATCTTTATCCGAGCGCGTGGCGTCCATCGGCGAGAATTCGACATTTTCCGTGTACGAGTGCGCCAATTTGACGGCGGCGACAGCCTCTTTGAGCACCTGCTCGCGGCTTTTTTTGAGCTGATATTTCAAATGAATATCCGAGGAAGAGATAAACGTATGGATGCGCGGATGAGCCGCACCTTTTATTGCCTGCCAGGCTCGGTCAATATCTTCTTTGTTGGCGCGAGCGAGGCCTGCCACTTGCGATTTTTTGATCTCTTTGGCGATTTGTCTTACCGCGTCAAAATCTCCCTCGGAAGCGATGGGGAATCCCGCCTCGATTATATCAACGCCTAGTTTCTCCATTTGCCGGGCGATAATCAGTTTTTCTTCCGTGTTCATGCTGTAGCCCGGTGATTGTTCTCCGTCTCTCAGTGTCGTATCGAAAATATAAACTCGGTTCTTTTCTTTCTTCATATAAATGCTCTCCTCTCAATGAGACTCAAATATTACAAGCGTAGCGCGGTAATATTTGTTAGCCGAATTGATCCCGTAGCCGCAGGCTATCGGGAAATGTACCTTCATCTTAAACCTCACTCAAATATTACAAGCGTAGCGCGGTAATATTTGTTAGCCGATAATGATCCCGTAGCCAAAGGCTATCGGGAAATGTACCTCCATCTTAAATCTCACTCAAATATTACCAACGCAGTGCAGTAATATTTGGTAGCTGAATTGATCCCGTAGCCAAAGGCTATCGGGACGTGTACCTTTTTTCTGATCTATACTAGTTTCTTTATCCCGATATGCTGCGCTATCGGGATTCGTTCAACTTATAATTTTTACTTCGCTGTCTCTTGTAAAAATTTAGTTTCACGAACAAAAAAAGGCCGTGGGCTTTTCCGCCCACGGCCTTTTAGGTAATCAGTTATTGTTATAGTTCTAGTGACGACCTAAAAACGATGAGCGGCGAGCCCTAAGTAAAAGGCGCAGCAAAGCGAGACCCAAAAGCAGGGGCAGAATGTTGATTGCTAAATTCTGATTTCTCGCTATGTCCGACATCGTTTTTATAACCTTCATTTTAAAAAAGTTGTAACATACTAATGCAAAAATTAATTATTGTCAAAATATTTTTTTAATTTTATTTAAATATATTTTCGATTCAGCAATTGTGTAGAGCACTCATTTATTGTATGCCGCAGCGCAGCTGCCGTTTTCTAGATATTATATTGGGATATGCAGCGATAATTTTGACCATCACGCTTTTAATTATTGGGAAAGATGGCATATTTATCAATGTTTCTACTGCAAATCCTGAATAAAAAATATTGACAGGCAATGGCGAATAGTGTTTTTATTACAAAGATTCTCTCAAAGTTTTCAGATTCTTGCTTATATTTGTAAGAAGTTGTTGAGAGCATTGGTATGGTTCAATCAAAATCGAATCAATCAGCATCTTTTCAAAAGCTTAAATCAATCGGTCTGGCCGGCCTGCTGTTAACAACCAGCGGTTGTGCCACGCTGTTTGATTCTGGGATCAACGATACCACCATCGATCCACCCTATACGGTGAGTGACGCGACCAGGGTCGTGCATGATCAGTTGCAGATTGTTGATCTGCACGCCGACCCGTTGCTCTGGAGCCGCGATTTACTGGAGCGGCACAGTTATGGCCATGTCGATCTGCCGCGTCTGCAGGAAGGCAAAACGGCCTTGCAGGTGTTTGGCGTCGTGACCGGTGCGCCGTTCCCGATCGGTCTGGAAAACAATCGCGACCAATTGGGACCTCATTACCCTGCTGACTCAATTCCAGTCGCTGCCGGTCGAAGTCCAGGAAAGCCGTCTGCAGCGCGCGTTGTTTCAGGCCGGCAAATTGCAGCACAGCATCGACGCCAGCCGCCAACAACTGATGCTGATCCGCACGCGGCGCGATCTTGAAATGCTGGTGTCGCTGCGCAGTCAGGGCCAGCCGGTCATCGGCGCCATGTTGTCGCTGGAGGGGCTGCACGCCCTGGAAGGCGACGTTGCCAATCTGGAGCGCCTGCATGCTGCCGGTTTTCGCATGCTCGGACTGGTGCATCTGTTTGATAATGACATGGCCGGTTCCGCGCACGGTGTCGACAAACATGGTTTAACCGACAAGGGCCGGGACTGGTGCAACGCGCCGTGCAGCGCGGCATGATCATTGATCTGGCGCATGCTTCCGAGCAAACCATTGATGACGTGATCGCCCTGGTCGACACGCCGGTGGTGGCCTCGCATGGCGGGGTGCGCGGCACCTGTGATACCGCACGTAATCTGGCCGATCGGCATATCCAGGCGATAGCCCGCAACGGTGGCGTAGTCGGCGTCGGCATTTATAAATGGGCCACCTGTGGCAAGACCATGCAGGATACGGTGAGGGCGATCCGCTATGTGGCCGATCTGGTGGGTATTGAGCATGTCGCGCTGGGTACTGATTTTGATGGCGCGAGTCGAAACCGTTGTCGATGCGACCGGCCTGCCGCTGCTGACCGAAGCATTGCTGGCGGACGGTTTTACGCTACCGCAAATCAGGGCCATGATGGGTGGGAACGCCCTGCGTGTTTTTCGGCAGACCCTCCCGCCTTGACGGAGGGCACGAAACCGCGCATTGGCGGAGACTGTAATTTGCCTCCGGAGTTTGCTATGCGAGAGAATAGACCAGTACAAGTTCTCAAGTTCCACACGATAGAGAGGATTGCTTTGGCGTTGATCATCCTCGCATTGGTGGGGTGTGCCGGCGGCGTCACAGTTGCCAAATCACCGACCGACACGATTGACATCGTAGACACCGCTCCGGCAGAAAGCGCAAAGCTGGATCAGTTAGATACCCTAACCGGCACTGGTCTCGTCGGACAGAGGCCATACCGATTCCGTGTACCCCGCATCTACGATCCAGTCTGTCCGGCGCCACTGGTGATTCCTCTTCACGGCTACGGCGCAAGCGGCGCTGTCCAGGATTTCTATTTTGGCT
>CAVXLI010000028.1:0-132692 GCA_963762595.1 uncultured delta proteobacterium | reverse complement strand
GGTGGAAAACGATTACCCCCGCATTGTTGCGCTGGATGAACCCTTGGTTAAACCCTATGCCAACCAGAAAGAGGCCGGGCGTTTTTCCCAGCATGGAGTAGATGTTTTGAATTTGGAGGAAAATCGTTTTCAGTCTTTATCGGTGGCCCAGGTGCTTAGTGACGATTTGGATGAACGTTTTAATCTTATCGGCTCGCACGATCTTGATGCTATGGAGCGGATGAAAGATTTAGGCAAGCAAACGGAGGTTTGGATACTCACTTTCGATGAACTACTTTCCTCAACGGAATTCCCCAATCTTATATCCAGAATGCTTAAACGATTAGAGAAGATATATGATTATCCGGTGGATATTGAATTTACAGCGAATTTCAACGCCGAGGGAAAAATACAAATCAATCTCCTTCAGTGCCGGCCATTTCAGACAAAAGGTCATTATAAGCGTGTAAAAATCCCGGATAAAATTGACGACAGTAAAATATTGCTGCGGCAGGAAGGTAACTTCATGGGCGGTAACGTTTACCAGAATATTTCCCGAGTCATTTTTATCGATCCTCAAGGTTACGCAAAACTGCTGCTTGCGGAAAAATACAATATTGCCCGTTTGGTGGGGAAAATAAATAAGACTATTAATAAGCGGGACGAAATGCCGACGATTCTTTTCGGACCAGGCCGCTGGGGAACAACGACACCGGCCATGGGTGTACCGGTTACTTTTGCCGAAATAAATAATATCGCTGCTATTGCTGAGATAGCTTATAAGGAAGGAAGTTTGATACCGGATTTATCCTTTGGTACACATTTCTTTCAGGACCTGGTGGAGATGAACATTTTTTACCTGGCCGTTTATCCGGAACAGGAAAATGTTACATTCAACACCGTCCAAATGCAAAAAATGCCCAATATTCTAAAAGAGCTTGTGCCGGAGGATCGCCAGTATGCCGATGTTGTTCACGTCTATGATGTTAGAGAAAAAAATTTAATATTGCTTTCCGATATTGTGGCGCAGGAAATGGTCTGCTTCTTCGATAATGCTTAGAAACTAAATCCAGATATTTATCTACTCGGCTTCATTGGCGTATTTATTCTTTTTGCGGAAAAATTTCGGATCAATTCCCAGTTTACTGATTTTATACTGCATGATGCGTTTGGTAGTTCCCAATATTTTTGCGGCTTTAGTTTGATTTCCCCCGACTTCTTCCAGTGCATCTATAATCAATGATCTTTCCTGCGCTTCCACAACAGAAGATAACTTGCCCCGTTCTTTTTTGTCCAATTCCTTTTCTCTTACATGCAAAGACGGAGGCAAATGCATGCACTCAATCGTATCACTATTAGATAAGAGAACAGCCCGCTCAATACAGTTTTCCAACTCCCGCACATTGCCCGGCCATTTATGGGATAAAAATACTTCTATGGCCGATGTGGAAATTCTTTTAACGTTCTTGCCCATTTCTTTGCTGTATTTCAGAATAAAATGATCGGCCAATAGGATAACGTCACTGCCTCTTTCGCGCAGAGAGGGTAAATAAATGGGAAAAACATTCAGGCGGTAAAACAAATCGGCACGAAAACGTTCCGCTAAAATATCCTGTTCTAAATTTCTGTTTGTTGCCGCGATAATGCGCACATTAACATTAACAACCCTGGAAGAGCCCAGCGGTTGAAATCTTTTTTCCTGCAAAACACGCAAAAGCTTTACCTGAGCGGCAGCGGAAAGCTCGCCTACTTCATCCAAAAAAATTGTGCCGCCGTTGGCTTCTTCGAAATCGTCCCCGCCGCTGCTGCAGTGCGCCGGTAAAAGCTCCTCTTTCATGACCGAACAACTCGCTTTCAATCAAAGTATCGGGAATTGCCGCGCAATTAACCTGCACCATAGGCCCATTGTGCCGCGGAGAGTTCATGTGGATTGCCCGGGCGATTAGTTCCTTGCCCGTTCCGGTTTCACCGGAAATTAAAACAGTTGTATTGGAATCGGCTACCTGAGCGACTAAACCGAATACTTCCTGCATGGGCTTGGAATGACCGATAATGTCAATCGAAGGCGCTCGCGTACTGCCGACAATTTTTTTCAGCCTTTTATTTTCCTCTTCTAAAGCTCTGATGTGCACGAATTTGGCCATTAATTCCGCAACCGATGAAAGCATCGCCAGTTCCTTATCCAGATTTTCCACTTCGCGCGCGACTTTATCAGCCGATAAAACTCCCACGACATGGTCGTCATAAATAATGGGAACACAAAGAAAAGCCAGTTCCGACCTGTTTAAATGACGTCTTGCCCCCGTACGGTCTAAGAAATGAGTGGCATGCCCCAGATTGGCCACAGCCATCGGGCGGCCTGTCTGGGCGACTTCACCGGTAATACCTTCACCGGGTTTATAAGTTACATCCAGTCCTTCAATATTTACGTCATGGGCGATATCCAGCCAGGCTTCTTTTTTTTCGCGATCTATGAGCGAAATCATGCCTCGCTGCATACCTAAACGTGAACTCATTTCCTGCAAAACTTGCTCTAGTTCATCACGCAAATCTGTAGGTTGAGCTAAAATTTTAGATATAGCGTGCAGTGCGGCAAGCTCTTCGTAGCTATGAATACTCAATTTTGTCTCTTCCTCAGAAGTTTTTTTCGAAACTTTACTCATATTAAGGCCTAATGAACCTTATAAAAGATATTTTGTTACAAAATTGTGCTAAAAGCAATCAATTTTTTAGCTTCAGCATACGAAGTTGCAAAGAATGAACCAATTGTGATCCTTTTTTGATGATTCTGACCTAAATGGTAAAGATTTATGATTATAGATGCCAATATATGCTAGCGCGCTTATCGGACATGCGTTTTGTCATCTATGTCAAGCCGACTGGCGCGTTTTATGTGTTTACCGACGCGCGGCGCTTTTGTAAGGATTCTTACAAAGAAGCTTTCCGGATTATCGAAGAGGGGGAATCTGTTGTTGACTATGGTTGCGCTCGTCTAATCATGAGCATGACGTTTTCATTGGCGTTTTTAGTGACAAACTTAACGTCTTTGTGCCCCGACTGCCAGATTCGGAATACCTCGTCTGCAAAGGCTTGGCTCATTGTGTTAACGTCTTGGAAATCGAGCTCAACGGAAATGGTGCCTTCGGTCATGCCGGGAATTCGCTCCATTTGGCCGATGGTGGCGGGGGCGATGCGGGTGAGCTTGGTTTTGAGTTCGTTGGATAATCCCGGAATGGAATTATAATCAAAGACCGAGGGTAATTTGCAACTAATCTATGAGCGGAATTTTCTTTTGCTCCTGCTTCTGCAAAAAATGCAATGATTCAAAGGCATTAAGATAAAATATGATATCGATACGCACTTTTTGGTTGACGAAACAGGTTAAATAAGTATATTAACCGCATAAGTAAAGCAAAAAAAGCTTAAATTAAAAAAAGTAAGTTAGCAGGTGGGCATAGATATAGAGTAAAGTTAAACAATTAAATAGTAGCTGAAGCGTTCGTCACAGTGAAGTTATGGCAAAGTTAGTATGTCTTCAGCTCAAAGCGCAGGAATTCAACAAACCCCCAAACTCGTCAGCACAATAAATTCAATTACCAATTTCTTCTTTTTCGATTTCAGTTGAAAATTTCAGATTATTTTTTAACGACAAAAGCCGCTGGGATATTTCTGCATCCATAAGGGAGTTAAGGTTAATGGCAACAAAAATAATTACTAGAAAAAAGAAAGTTGTGAAAAATTCTTCACGATTTATGGCAAAAAAAATAAAAAGGCCTATCCGAACAAAAAAGAATATTGCAAAATCCGATAAGTTTGGCAGGGGAAAATTATTCGGTGGAGCACTTGTATTTGTCGTGATTATGCTTCTTATGGTGGTTTCGTATATTTATATCGATGACCAGGCCCAGGCAGAACCCCTGAGCCAGGACCAGTCGAGAATGCAGATTATCTATAAATTATATAATAAAACTACTGCTTATTACAAAAAGCAAATTGTTAGAGATATCCTGCTGGGCAGTGGTGTAAAAGATGATCTTTCTGCGGAAATTGCTGAAACGATAGTTGACGAATCAAATAAAACCAACATCCCGGTAGAGATGTATCTGGCAATTATGAAAAAAGAAAGCTCATTTCGCAGCAAGGTCGTATCTTCGGCTCACGCTAAAGGCATTATGCAAATTCAGAGAGGCACGTGGGATGCTTATGTAGAAAAACATAATCTTCCGGTTACTCAGGAAGACATATTTCTACCGCAGGCGAATATTATGGTCGCGTCGGTTATTCTAAGAGAGTTGTACAATCAGTATGCGAAACTAGGCTATCAGGAACCGGAAATCTGGAATTATGTGCTGGCCGCTTATTACGCGGGGCCTGCATCAGTTAGAAACGGCCTAAAAGGTTACCACTGGCGTTATATCGAGAAGGTCAAACAGTATTACAATGAGTTTGAACTGCAAATAGCAACTTAATGAAAATCAACTGCTCATTTCCTTTTTCTTCATCATAATCAACACAGCCGAGATGGCGCCTTCGGTCATGCCGGGGATGCGCTCCATCTGGCCGATGGTGGCTGGGGCGATGCGGGTGAGCTTTGCTTTCAGTTCGTTGGAGAGGCCGGGAACAGAGTTATAATCAAAGTCCGGCGGGATTTTCTTTTTTTCCTGCTCTTTTAATTTTTTGACGGCATTCGAACTGCCGTTTGATATAGCCTTCGTATTTGGTTTCTATTTCAATCTGCTTTTTGACAAAGGAATCATTTTCGGGCTCCCAGCCGGGAAATCCGGCCAGATTGTCATAAGATATTTCATGTCTTTTCAGCAGACCGTAAAGAGTGGTGTGATTATTCAAAGGCGGTGATTGAGTTTTGCCAGTTGTTTCGTTTATTTCCGGCGATGGTTTGATTGGTGATGCTTTCAGATGCTTAATGCCCTGCTCGATCTGCTTCATTTTATCCTGAAGATCCAGATAATGCTCACGGTCAATCAATCCCAACTCACAGCCCTTGCCCATCAAACGGATGACGGCATTGTCTTCCCGCAGAATCAGGCGGTATTCGGCGCGCGAGGTAAACATGCGATAGGGTTCATCCACGCCGCGCGTGACCAGATCATCGATCATCACCGCCATGTAGGCCTCGGAGCGATCCAGAATAAAGGCGGGAGCGCCCTGCACGGCGCGGGCGGCATTGATTCCCGCCCAGAAGACCCTGCGCCGCCGCTTCTTCATAACCGGATGTGCCGTTGATCTGACCGGCCAGATACAAGCCGGAAATTAATTTTGTCTCCAGAGTAAGTTTTAGTTGGCTGGGCTGAACAAAATCATATTCGATGGCGTAAGCCGGGCGCATGATTTCGCGCCTGTTCCAAACCTTTCACGCTGTGGACAATCTGATACTGCAATTCCAGCGGCAGGCAGTTGCCCAGGCCTTTGGCATAAACTTCCTGCGTGTCGAGTCCTTCATGTTCCAGCACCACCGGATGGCTTTCGCGCTCGCCAAAGCGCATGACTTTATCTTCCAGCGATGGACAGTAGCGGGCGCTCACTCCTTTAATGACGCCGGAATAAAGAGGCGAATGCTGAATATTTTCCCGAATCACGCGATGTGTTTCGGCGGATGTGGCGCTGAAAAATAAGAAGGCAGGCGCTCCGTCCGCAAGCGCTTGGTGGTAAAAGAAAAAGGCTGAGGATCGGGGTCGCTGTCCTGGCGCTCCAGGCGGGAAAAATCAATGGACGAGGCGCGCAGGCGGGGCGGCGTTCCGGTTTTCATTCTGCCGATTTCAAAGCCCAAGTTGTTTGAGATTGTTGGCCAGTCCGATAGATGCCAGTTCCCCGGCGCGGCCCGAAGCGGTTTGCGAAGCGCCGATATGCACCAGACCGTTTAAAAAAGTGCCGGTGGTTATAATGACTTTTTTCGCGCCGTAAAAATATCCGCTTTGATCCAGCACGCCTATAATCTGTGCCATCTTCAATGACTAGGCTTTCGACCATGGCCTGCCGGATATAAAGATTTTGCTGATTCTCGACTACCGCTTTCATCGTCAGGCGGTAGAGCTGTTTATCGCACTGCATCCGGGAAGAATGAACGGCCGGACCTTTGGAAGCGTTGAGCATCCGGAAATGCACGGCGGTTTTATCGGTAATCTTGCCCATCTCGCCGCCGAGAGCGTCAATTTCCTTGACGAGCTGACCTTTGGCCAGGCCGCCGATTGCCGGATTGCAGGACATGAGCGCAATCGAATCCAGATTGATATTGAACAAAAGCGTTTTGCAGCCCATGCGCGCCGCGGCCAGTGCCGCTTCACAGCCGGCATGACCGCCGCCGATGACCAGAATGTCATAGTTATCAGTCAAGTTTTCTTCTCCAAAAACCAAGCTACTTGCGCTTGTATTGAATCAATAGTAGAAGCTGTTAATAATCTGAACCACTTCTGTCGTCTAATAACGAAGGGTTCAAAGATAGATTAGTAAAACTGACCTGTCTGTCATGCCGGACTAGATCTGGCATCCAGTAATCTACAAATATTTCCTGGATTCCGTGTCGCGCTACGCTTGCACGGAATGACAAAAGGTATAATTGACTTTTTTACGGTATAGACTGCAAAAACACAATATAAAAAAGAGGCGGCTTTGGCCAAACCGGATTTTTGGAAAAACACGAAGAGATATTACGATCTGAAAAGTTACTGGCGTAATTTGTTCGGCTGTAATGTGCACAAATTGCCGATTGACGCGGGATTTACCTGCCCGAACCGTGACGGACATCGTTGCTATTGGCGGTTGTATTTACTGCGACGGCCGCGGTTCCAAATTGCGCCAGAAAGGAGACACTGCCCTCAGTTACCGAACAAATTCAGAGCGGAAAAAAATTTTATAAACCGCACGCTTCAAAATTTATCGCTTATTTCCAAACATTTACCAATACTTACGCGCCGGTGGAAAAATTGCGGGCACTCTATGATGAGGCGTTGGCTCAGGAGGATGTCATTGGACTTTCCATCGGCACAAGGCCGGATTGCCTGGCGCTCGGATGTAATAGTCTTATTAGAGCGAATACGCAAAAAAATATCATATCTGGGTGGAGCTGGGATTGCAATCCATCCACGATAAAACATTGCAATTTATTAACCGGGGCCATAATTTTCAGCAGTTTTTGGATGCCGTTCATGCCTGTGCCGGATCGAGGTATTAACATTTGTGTTCATATTATTATCGGTTTGCCGGGTGAAAGTGACAAAGATGTATTAAAACAGCGCAAGACTCTTGCGGCATTGCCGATAAACGGCATCAAAATTCATTCACTGCTGGCTTTGGAAGGTACAGCTTTGGGCGAAATGTACAAAAAAGGATCAATTAAGCTTGATAACCAAAGAAAAATATGTTTCTTTGGTGGCCGATGTTCTGGAAATTCTGCCGCCGACAATGGTAATTCAACGGCTAACTGCCGACGGTTATCGTGATATTTTCCTTGCGCCTGACTGGGCAATGAATAAATTAGATGTATTAAACTCGATTAATAAGGAGTTAGAGAGGAGAGACTCATATCAAAGCAAGAACTATATATTAAGGATATAAATTAGTATTGGAAGTTAAGCATAAAACTTGCTAAATCCACTCTTGAGTTAATTGGTAATAAAAATATGATTGCAATTATTGACTATAATGCCGGAAACATGACGAGTGTGGCACGGGCATTGCAAAATATTGGCGAAATTTCGTGATTACGGATGATACAAAAAAGCTTGATACGGCCAGCCATGTAATTTTTCCGGGAGTCGGCGCGGCAGGTGAAGCGATGGCTTACCTGCACCGAAAGAAATTGGATAGCTGGCTGAAAGACTGGATAAAAACCGGCAAGCCGCTGATGGGCATTTGTCTGGGCACGCAAATTATTCTGGATTACAGTCCGAGGAAAACGAAACTAAGTGTATTGGGCTTGTCGCCGGTTCAACAAAACGCTTCCCGGATGATTTGAACATTGCCTGCCGTCAGCATTAAAAATTCCGCACATGGGCTGGAACAATGTTTCGTTTAGCCGCAGTCATCCGGTATTTAGTGATGTACCCAAGGAGGCCGAATTTTATTTTGTGCACTCCTATTATCCGGCGCCGGCTGATGACTCACTGGTTTTAGGTATAACCGATTACGGCATAAGCTTTTGCTCTGTTCTGGCGCGAAGAATCTTGGTTGCCATGCAATTTCATCCGGAAAAAAGCGGCCGTCCCGGTTTGCAAATCTTGAGCAATTTCTGCGCTGGAGGGGAAATGCTTAGCAAAAGAATCATTCCCTGCCTGGATGTGCGCGACGGAAAACTCACCAAGGGCATTAAATTCAAGGGCAATGTGGATATCGGCGATCCGGTGGAAGCCGCACGGGAATATTATGAGCAGGGCGCGGATGAAATTGTTTTTTATGATATTACGGCATCATCCGACAAACGCGATATCATGATTGATGTAGTGCGGCGCGTGGCACGAAACGATTTTTATTCCCTTTTCCGTGGGCGGCGGCATCCGCAATCTGGAAGATATGCGCCAAGTCATTCTGGCCGGAGCGGAAAAAGTCAGCGTTAATTCCGCCGCCGTGACCGATCCGAAAATTATCACGCAAGGCGCAAAGGCATTCGGCAGTCAGTGCATTGTGCTGGGTATGGATGTAAAAAAAGTGGAAATGTCCGGCAAAATTCCTTCGGGTTATGAAATAGTCATTGACGGAGGAAGAAAATTTACGGGTATTGATGCTCTGTGGTGGGCAAAAGAAGCGGAAAAACTCGGCGCCGGTGAAATTTGTCTGAATTCCATTGACGCCGACGGCACGCAAAACGGCTATGAATTGAATTTAACGGCACTTATTTCCGAAAATGTGCATATTCCGGTTATCGCCTCCGGTGGAGCGGGAAAGCCCGAACACCTGGCGGAAGTATTGACCGAAGGAAAGGCCGATGCGGCGCTGATCGCTTCGATGGTGCATTACCGCACCTATACGATTGCCGAGATTAAACAATATCTAAACGAGCAACAAATAAAAACAAGAATGCTTTGGTAGCATCTTAACGAATGTTTGCATGTTTTTTTAGATTATCGGGCGTAAAATATTTCACTATACAAAGTCGATATGAAGTATTAATATTTAGCTGTTAAGTTAGGAGGCGATTTAAAGTGGATGCAAAAAGATATGAATTAAATGTCCAGCTGGCGCAAATGTTAAAAGGCGGCGTCATTATGGATGTAACCAATGTAGAACAGGCAAAAATTGCCGAAGAAGCGGGAGCCGTAGCCGTAATGGCTCTGGAGCGCGTGCCTGCGGATATCCGCAAGCACGGCGGCGTGGCCAGAATGTCCGATCCGGTCATGATTGCCGCAATTAAAAAAGCCGTATCAATTCCGGTTATGGCCAAAGCGCGCATCGGTCATTTTGTGGAAGCGCAAATTCTGGAAGCATTGCGTATTGATTATATTGATGAAAGCGAAGTTCTGACTCCGGCGGATGAAGAATGCCATATTGATAAGACAAAATTTTCGATTCCTTTTGTTTGCGGCGCGCGTAATCTAGGAGAAGCTCTGCGCCGGATTGCCGAAGGCGCGGCAATGATTCGCACCAAAGGAGAGGCGGGAACAGGAAATGTTGTAGAGGCTGTTCGCCACATGAGAACAATGAACCGTGAAATCCGTCAACTGGTCGCAAATGCCGGTAGAAGAAGTAACCGGTTTTGCCAAAACAAACGGTATGCCTTATGAACTGGCGCTGAAAGTCAAAGAATTGGGACGTCTGCCGGTGGTTAATTTTGCCGCGGGCGGTATTGCCACACCGGCCGATGCGGCTTTGATGATGCAGTTGGGCTGCGATGGTATTTTTGTCGGCTCCGGCATTTTCAAATCAGCCGATCCGGCAAAACGCGCGCGGGCAATAGTCAAGGCAACCGCTTATTTCAATGATCCGCAAAAAGTTCTGGAAGCTTCGATGGGATCTGGGAGAAGCCATGCCCGGCCTGGAAATATCGCAAATTCCTCCGGATCAAATTTTAGCCGGACGCGGCTGGTAAGTTAATTATGGCATTGCATCTGGTAAAGCAATAAACCTGCAGTAATTGGAGTTTTGGATTTACAGGGCGGCGTTCATGAGCATCTGGATCATCTGGAACGTTTGGGAATTCGCCCATAGAAGAGTAAAACAGGAAGCTGATTTTAACGATTTGGCGGGATTGATTATTCCCGGCGGTGAAAGTTCCTGCATTGCGAGACTGCTTAATATTTTTGAAATTAAAAAAGTCTGTACTCAACGCTCACCGCGGAGGAATGAAAATCTGGGGCACTTGCGCGGGCGCTATTTTACTGGCCAAAAAGGTAATCGGTGAAACATCCTGTCTTGATCTCATCGATATGGAAATCGAACGCAACAGTTTTGGCAGTCAACTCGATAGTTTCGTCAGTGAAGCAGTGATTCCCGCTGTCGCTCGCGAACCGATACCGCTTAACTTTTATTCGCGCGCCGAAAATCACTGAAGTTGGCAAAGATGTTAAGGATACTTTTGAAAATTGACGATTATATAGCCGCGGCGGAAAGTGAAAATATTCTGGTTACGGTATTTCATCCGGAATTAACCGGATGCCTTGCCCTGCATCGCTATTTTGCTCTCAAATGCGGATTGCAGCCCGCCGCCACTATCCCCAATAGCATTGATCCACATTGGGAAAGCCACAGTTGGACGAGACTTGCCCGCATTGCCTAATTTGTACGTATTAATAGTTTTAGTTGGCTGAAGTAATTGAAGCTCTCCGCAGCAAGCCGCGAAGAAGCTTCGATTCTTGAGGAAATATTAATTCAGGATTCGCTCGCTTACCCCGTAGCAAGCTACGAGGTAAGCGAGCTACCGAATTCAACAACCTAAAAGGAGACAGCCGTATGGAAACTAAGGAAGCATATATAGCCAAACTTAAAGCCCAAATTGATGAGTGGAGCGCCGAGATAGACAAACTGGAGGCTAAAGCAAAGAAGACCAAGGAAGACTATGAGTCTCAAATAAAAGCATTACGCCAGAAGTACGATTCGGCGAAAACCAAGATAGCGGAAATTCAACAAGCGAGTGAGGCCTCCTGGCAAGATCTCAAGCAGGGAGTAGAAAGCGCTTGGGGCTCGTTAAAAGCAAGGTTTGGAGAAAGCAAAATCGCGGTTTAAGCAACAGCCATAAATGCTGAGCAAACGGGCAAATCCATTCGGCCGGCAGCAAGATCAGACCATTACTTAATCTTTATGAATGCCATTGAAGCTATTGAGAAGAATTTTTTTGCTGTCGGACGTTACTGGGGAAGTTTAAATTCTTCGCTATCCAAATTCGGGTCAATTTGGGTAATGAACACGGGCGTATCTATTTCCGATTTTAACTGGGTCTGGAATGAAAAACCTTTAACGAATAAAGACGCAAAGTCCATCGCCGATATAAAAGAGATTTACAAAAAATTAAATCTGCGTTTCTGGTGGTGGATATACCCCCGCGGGCAATCGCCGAAAACCAGAACAATGTTAAAGGATGCCGGATTTTGTTTGATTGAAAAAACACCTTGTATGGCCGCGGATTTGAGCGATTCAGCTTTAGAGAAGCAAATCCCAAATAATATAACAATTTCTCCGGTTAAAGACAAAAACGATTTGCTCATCTGGGAAGATATCTCTTTCCATGGTTTTGAAATGCCTGAGCGTGCAAGAGAGCAGTATGGCGCTTTTGTTTCATCGTTTGGCCTCGGCGGTCAAGCACCGCAAAAACTTTTTCTTGCCTATTGGGGCAGCAAACCTGTAGCCACATCTTTACTATTTTTTCACAACAATACGGCGGGAATCTACTATGTCTCGACCCTACCTGCTTACCGGAACAAGGGGTTGGGTTTAAATGTAACACTGGCTGCGATGCAAGCCGCAAAAGAATCAGGATTTAGAAATGTAATTTTACAGTCATCTAAATTTGGAGTGAATGTTTATAAACGGGCGGGCTTTAAAGAATACTGCCAGGCGGATATTTACCGTTTTAAAACTTCATAAGTTCAAAACCTGCTATCATTGATAATAACTACCCAATCTAATAATATTTAACCCGCTATTTGCCATCTAATAATACCTTCAATAAAAGAACAAATTTGTTCAATTTCGATTTTTGAGCGACGTCTTTGTTGCGCTTTCTTGTCTTCTCCTCAGAATTATATTTATAAATTATCCAATATAATCCAAGCATTACATATTTGGCATTCCCTTTGCTATATAGCTTCCATGTAGAGCAATTTAATTCGAAAATCTATTTAAGGAGGCTAATGCAATGAACAGTGGAGATACAGCGTGGGTTTTAACAGCTACAGCGCTGGTATTGTTGATGACTATACCGGGACTGGCGTTCTTTTATGGAGGACTTGGTCCGCCGAAAAAATGTTCTCTCCATTCTGATGCAGTGTTTCATTATCATGTGTGTCATCAGCCTGCAATGGATGCTTTTTGGATATTCTCTGGCCTTTGGTCCTTCTTTTCACGGAATCATCGGCAACTTGGATTGGGCTGGCCTGAACGGCGTCGGCGCCGCGCCCAATCCTCGCTTACGCCGCAACTATTCCGCATTCCGTTTTTATGATTTTCCAGGCGATGTTTGCGGTTATTACACCGGCATCTAATTATCGGCGCGTACGCCGAAAGGGTAAAGTTTTCTGCTTTTCTGGTCTTTACTCTTCTCTGGACAACTTTTGTTTATGATCCGCTGGCGCACTGGGTCTGGAATACGGGTGGCTGGTTGAAAGCTATAGGCGTTCTTGATTTTGCCGGAGGTATTGTTGTGCATGTCAGTTCCGGTATATCGGCTTTGGTTCTGGCAATATTGCTGGGTAAACGCATCGGCTATAATCACAAACCCATTCGTCCGCACAACTTACCCTTTACAGTTCTGGGCGGCGCGCTTTTGTGGTTTGGCTGGTTCGGCTTTAACGCCGGCTCTGCTCTCGCCGCAGACGGAATCGCAGCCAATGCTTTTGTGACCACACATATGGCCGCAGCCGCAGCAGGTTTGACCTGGGCACTAATTGAATGGTGGCATAACGGATCGCCGACCATCCTTGGCGCAGTAACAGGAGCCGTCGCCGGTTTGGTTGCCGTTACACCCGCCTGCGGTTTTGTCAGCCCGGTAAATGCCATGTTTATAGGTATAATGGTCGCCATGATTTGTTACCTGGCAGTGGCAGTCATCAAAGCAAAACTTGGTTACGATGATGCACTTGACGCTTTCGGCGTACATGGTGTGGGTGGCACCTTCGGGACAATTGCTACCGGAATTTTCGCGCAGAAAGCAATCAACGCCGCCGGTAACGACGGACTACTTTTCGGCAACATTCATCAATTTCTTGTTCAGGGTTTGCTCGTGATCGTAGCAGTTATCTTTGCCGTCATCATGACCTGGATCATCTTTAAGATAGTTGATGCGATTATCGGAATGAGAGTTGAAGAAAATAATGAGGTTGTGGGTCTGGACTTAACACAGCAGAGTGAAGCTGCATATACAGTAATTGAATAGGAGGAGATGATCATGAAATTAATAATAGCCATTATCCAACCGCATAAGCTGGAAGCTGTAAAAAAGGCTCTGGAGGATGTGGATGTAAACTTGATGACTGTCACCAATGTTCTCGGTCAGGGAAGGCAGAAAGGCCATACAGAAATATACCGCGGAGCGAAAGAAGCAGGCGGTTTGCTGAATAAAGTCAGATTAGATATTGCAGTAAATGAGGCTTTTGTGGAACCGACGATCGCGGCAATCACCAAAGGAGCACATTCCGGCGAAGTCGGCGACGGCAAAATATTTGTATTGGATCTGGCCGAATGCATCCGCATCAGCAATTCCGAAAGGGGCGGAATTGCTATTGGTTAGATGAATTTTTCGATGAGCATGATGATGGGAAGTACCATGTCTGTTAGGTATGGTTAATTTTTTAACTGTTAATGAACTGTTTATAATAAAGACGCTGAAAGTCCTTTTTCAAGGTATTTCTAAAATCCGGATGAGCTATGCCGATTAGAGCCTTTGCTCTATCTGCGACCGACTTCCCCCGTAAATCGGCGACACCTTGCTCTGTCACAACATAGTGAACGTCGGCACGATTCGTTACAACGGCGGCTCCTTCGGCTATATGAGGGCTTATTCGAGATATCTTTCCTTCCGCAGCCGTAGAGTGAAGAGCAATGATAGAACGCCCCCCTTTTGACCAGGCAGCACCTCTGACGAAATCTGCCTGCCCTCCTGTACCGCTGTATTGTTTATAGCCTATCGTATCCGCAACAATCTGGCCGCTCAGATCAACTTCCAGGGCGGAGTTGATGGATACCATATTATCATTTTTGGCAATATTGGCCGGATTATTGGTGTAATCTACGCTATGCATCTCAACCATTGGGTTATTATGAACGAATTTATAAAGCTTTTCCGTTCCCATAAAAAAAGTGGCTACCATTTTGCCGGGGTGAAAATTCTTTTCGGAGCAGTCAACAACTGATTCATTGACCAAATCAACTATACCGTCCGAAAACATTTCCGTGTGAATGCCAAGGTGTTTCTTGTTTTTAAGGAATCCTAAAATAACATCCGGAACGGCTCCGATACCTAATTGCAAACAATCTCCATCATTTATCAATTCCGCGCAGTAATGGCCGATTGTTTCATCAGCCGCCGTGATTTGGGGAGGGGCCATAGTAATAGGCTTGGAATCGCATTCTACCAGAAAATCAATCTGCGAGATGTGTATAAAAGCGTTCCCCAGAGTTCTGGGCATATGTGGCGTCACTTCGGCAATAACAAGCTTGGAACTATTTGCCGCCGGTTTAGTATAATCCACGGAAATGCCGAAAGAGCAAAAGCCGTGTTCATCCGGTATTGAAAGCATGCAGAGCACGACATCCACAGGCAGAATTTTTTGAATGAATAATTTAGGGATCAAGCTGAAATGACAAGGCGTAAAAATAGCCCGCCCCTCGTTAATGGCCTTTCTCGTGGTCTGCCCTGCAAATAAAGAATTGTGGACAAAGTGGCGGCTGTTTTCCGGCAGGCAATACTCGGATGGTCCCATCGAGACCATATGAACGATCTCCACTCCCCGATAAGCTTCTTTATTGGCAACCATCGCCTTAATCAAGGTTTCAGGCGAACCGCAGGCGTGTCCGACAACAACTCTGTTTCCCGACTTAATATGCTTTACTGCCTTCTCGGCAGTTGTAAGTTTTTGTTTATATATTTCCTGCCATTTCATGTTTTCACTCCTTTTATTATTGCATTTCGCTGCCAGATGCTTTTTTATCTTTTTGATTTTATCATGAGTATCGCCGGGACATTTATATAAAAAATTACCTATTTTCAACTGACCTAAAGAATTCAATTATTTTCTGGTTGAACTTTTTTGCCTCTTCAATAAAAAAACTGTGACGACGATCAGGGAAAAGATATAACTCTGAACCAGGCAACAGCTCTTTCAATATGAGTGAGTTTTGCGATGGCACTAGAGGGTCATCATCTCCGGTTGTTATGAGTATCGGTACTTTGAGGCTCTTGAGCCGAGCTGCTGTGTCGTGTTTTAAACAAGCCGCAAATTGTCTTAAAAAGGCATCAGCAGGCTGGTAATATCTGAGGGATATATCTATGAATTTTTGAACCTTGTCCGGATTTTCCACGATAAACCTGTCGGAAAAATAGATATCCATGTCCTTATGAAGTATTTCCTCGGGTGTTAGACTATCGTTGGCTGTAAATTTCTTTATCCGCTCTTCGCTCATAAGGACTGCGCGCTTTCCCCCGCAACTCGTGCATCCCAGAATTAGGCTTTTTACTTTGTCAGGATAATTGAGCGCCAATTCCTGAGCAATATAACCGCCCATAGAGACGCCCAGAATGTGCGCGTTGTGAATCCCCAGGGCTTCCATCAGCCCCGCTGTATCATCTGCAAAAAGACGAATGGAGTATTCCATATCCGGTTTATCTGAACGTCCCGCCCCCCGATTGTCAAAGGCAATGATCTTGAACTGCTTCGATAATTCTGGGATTTGGCAATACCACCATTCAAGATTTCGTCTGAGGCCCATAATCAGGACGAGGGGAATTCCTTCCCCGTGAATTTCGTAATACACACTGATACCATTGACATTAATTGTAGGCATCCGCAAACCCTCCCTGATTGACATTTTTCACCGGCATCTTCTTCAGTATACCTTTAAAACTTACCAGTTATACCAAAAGAATTACCTGATTAATGAGCATTAACAACGGTTCTATTTATTTCTAAAAATGTATTTGAGTCAAGCAGTTTAAAACATATTTTAATTGGGAAAATAAATAATGAAGAGTTCTTTATTTACCCATTAAAATGATGGAAGAAAAATACATTTTGAGAAAATTTGTCGCCCTTATTGAGTTATTTACTTAGACATATATTTGATATAAAATACGTTAACATGAAAAAAATCATTCTTTTTACTTTAGTAATTGCGTTTCTGGCTTCATTTTGTTTTGCTGAAAAATCAAAACAAGCAAAAGTAATTGAAGTGCAAGCCGAACAGAACTTCACCATTACACTCAAAGCCAACGCGACTACCGGTTATCAGTGGCAATTGGCAAAGCCACTGAACGAAAGCATTGTTCAATTAATAAGTTCAGAATATTTAGCGGATAAAACAAAACTTGTCGGCGCGGGCGGAAAACAAGTCTGGATATTTAAAGCGCTGAAAGCGGGCCAGACGAATATTTCTTTGAAATATGTGCGCCCCTGGGAGAAAAACGCTCCGCCGCAAAACGAAGAATCATATCTGATCATCATAAAGCAGTAATTAATATAAATATGTTTTCAAGTTATGACCTTCGGAAGAAAGGAAAGGTCTAAATAATATTTTTTCGGATTATTTCTTTCAATATAGACTATTATTTTTGTGCCTTCCATGTACTTTGACGGATCAAACCAGATATTGTTACTATGAAATATATGCACATCGTTTGTAACAGGATTCTTCCACTTCGTTAGAACACGGAACGGGTGCAGGCCGTTTACTTCCGAATTCGTGTTGAGTTCAACCCTTTGGAAATCTGTTTCTATGGGAATCCCATATTTTTTCAGGTATTCGTCTCTGCGTTTTTTCCACAGTAAATAATATATCGTCGCGCCGGCAATTAGAAAAAATACTAACAATGCCCCGGCGATGATCAATTGCCCATCACTCCAAGAAAGGACGTCTACTTTCATGTTTTCCTTCCTTTATAAAGCACCGCTCCAACGGAAAACGGCCGTGGACAAACAATAACCCAGCTTGCAACCATCGCAAGGCCAAATACTGTGTAGCATAAGGCAAATACCCACCAGGGCGCTTCGTAGTAGAGAAGCAGACCAAGCCAATGCGCTATAAAGCTGCCGGTATAAGCGGCATCGCCGGCTTGTATCCGGAGAGTATTTTCCAGGACAGTAAGCGGACACAACATTCCCCACCAGGTTTGCACGACGACTATCCCAATAGCTAAGAGATGGACTAATCTGAACCAGGGATTTTTGACCCAGTGCCACCCGTGGAAACCGCCCCATAGCACCAGCACTAGTCCGAAAACGACAAACACAACAAATGATGCATGTAATAATAAAACTAAATCCGATAAGACTCGGAATAAAACATTTTCATTCATCAAAGCAACCTCAATTAAGACATACAGCACGCGCGACAAACATCTGATTGTATCTAGGCAAATACTTTAACCGGAGAACCGCTCTATTTCAATTAACCTCTATCTTTATTTATCTGTCATCAAATCATTTTGTGAAAGGACAGATAAAGTATAACGAAGCCGACATAAGCCACAAGCAACATCCCTCGCGCGAGCCAAAACCTGCCCTGTCCTGTAGCGTAATCGGAGCTTCCATACCCAACAATTGACGCAAATAGGCACAATACAAGTAACCTGCAATAGGGATCGTATATTTCTTCCGGCCAGATTCCTGCGGAAAAATAGAATACTCCGAAATGGATAAGAGTTATCAATAGAGGATGCTCGCCGTGGTTGGGGCCTCCAGTAACACCCACAATAAACACGGAATAAATTCCGGCGAGAAAGATTAAGAATAAAGTAAAGTAGATCACGCCTTGGTGCCTTATTTAGTCAACTGTAGAAAATATAATGTAGTTGTTTCCTCTATTTCTTTTTCTTTATTAATCCCGGGGTTTTTGAAGGCTGCTGTGAACGTCTGTCTGGATGATCCCGTTCAATGAATTGCCGCAACCCTTCCGTTGTTTCCGGCTGTAGAATAGATCTGTTAAAACATTGAGCTTCAATTCGTAAGCCCTCCTCCAGAGGCAAACCAAATCCACGAATGGCTGCTTCTTTATCGGTGTGAATGGCGGGCTGTGGCAATTCGCAAATAAACTTTCCTAATTCAAGGGCTCGTTCCATTGATTTACCCTTGGGGACAACTTCGTTTGCCAGCCCAATGCGATAGGCTTCCTGAGCGTCAATCACACGGCCTGTAATGATTAGTTCAAGCGCGCGACCCATGCCAATAATGCGTGGAAGTCTTTGGGTACCACCATCAGCTAAACCGATATTCCAGCGACGGCATGTCACGCCGAAGGATGCGTGTTCTTCAATAATCCGTATGTCGGCAAAGCACGCCCATTCTAATCCACCCGCGTATGCTACACCGTTCACCGACGCAATGATGGGCTTATAAATATCCGTCCATCGACTTGGACCAAGATACCCCGGCCGTCTGCCTTGATCATGCGCCATTAGTTCATCAGGATCAGCCGAAACAATATCTTCAGCATTTTTCAAATCTCCTCCGGCACAAAATGCTTTATCTCCGGCACCGGTAATAATGGCGACCTTTGCTGTTTTATCATGCTTAAAATTATCCCAAGCTTCTATTAATTCTCGATGCGTAATAGGGCCGACGCAATTATAGACTTCCGGGCGATTGAAAGTAATGATGGTTATTTCACCACGTTTCTCATAAAGTATTTCTGTATAATTCATTTTAAATTATCCTTATCAAGTATATTGAAAAATGTTGTCTTTAACATGAGCGGCATACACCGGTAAATCTTTATCTGCCCAGTAATGAAAAGATCAGCCGATGCGCATTCGATCAAAGCCCTTTAGCTCTTTTTCCCCCATTGTTTGGTGCCCGTTTCCGGCGGTTTCGGTGCCGGGATCAATTCTTTTCCGATGGTCGTGCGAATGACTTGATCAGCTCGAAAAACTCTCCGGAAAAAACCAATAGCGACTGGTTACGATTCTCAAAATCAACGGCCGCCGCGAGCGATGAAGCGTCGATGTTCCGGTCAAGGGCCCGCTTGGTCAGCCGGAGACCTCCGGCGCTCTTTGCGGTCATCTGGCGGGCGCAGGCCATGGCTGTATCGAGGAGTGATTCCGCCGGAACGATCCGGTTCACCAAGCCCATCCGTTCCGCCTCCTCGGCGGGCACCTTCCGGCCCGTGTAGAGAATCTCAGCCGCCCGAGAGAGGCCGACAAAGCGGGGAAGGAAGTAGGTAGTTCCTAGCTCGCCGCCGGAGAGGCCGATGTTGATGAACGAAGCCACGAAATAGGTCCCTGGAGACGCGAACCGGACGTCGGAGGCAAGCGCGAGGCAGAAGCCCGCACCCGCTGCGGGGCCGTTCACCGCAGCGATGACCGGCTGGGGGATGGATCTAAGTCCGAGAACCAGTGCGGCAAAGCGCTCCTGGGCAAGACGGAGGAAATGTTCAGGATCGGAGAAAACTTCCGAATCCTTGTAAATAGTCGCATCGTTTAGATCGGCTCCTGAGCAGAAACCCTTTCCTGCGCCGGTCAGGATCAGAACCCTGATCGCCTCGTCATGGGCAAGGGCGGCAAAGAGTGCCTCGAAATCCTGAAGCATCGCCGGGTTGATGGCGTTGAGCCGTTCCGGCCGGTTCATAGTGATAATCCCTATGCCGGGTTCGGCCTCCTTAAATGTTAACGTCGTGAATATTTTCGTATCCATCGTCAATTTAACCTCCTCATACTTGATGGCATCTTAAGAGATCGTCAACCATGACGGCGCTGCTGCATTTCACACACTGCGGCACGCGCGTTTTGGTTGAGTACTTTGTTGAACGCCGTTTTAAAAAAACATAAATTATATGCACCTGTACCTTTTATTTTTCCTGCCTGCCGAGAAAAACAGTATGAACAATAAGCCAAAACATCAGCGAGCAAAAGGCCAGCCATTCCCAGATGACTGGTGTATTTCTGGTAATGCCTTCAACCTTCCCTATCAGTGATAGTAAGACGGCGAATATCAGATAAACAGCGACAACAGATATGCTTGAGACCGTTAGTATCAATGGTAATTTGCGCCGCCATTCTTGGGTTGTAATTAAGGTTTGAAGAACAACTACTCCGAAGAAATAGATAAGTGCAGATATCTTATGCAGGACAAGATTAAGCGAAAATGGTATAGCGGATACCCCTATGCTTCCAATTACCACAAAGCCACCTATGATTAATGCTGACACGGCAAATGTCCTACTTGCGCCGAAATGGGCTAGTTGAAGAACGAGAAGTATAAGAAACAGATATCGAATAGGAGAACTGATCAGCATACCGGAATTGAAAATCACTTGAGACCAGCCAGGTTTATTTCCGATATCGCTCAGATAAGTTTCAAAGAATGAGAATTGGTACACCGGGATGTACAAAAGTAAGGAACAAAGCACAGTAGCGATTCCCAATACAATACCACTGATTCCTACAATCCGCAGAGTTTTCGATATGCGAATACTTGCTTCACCTTGGTTCATAAGCCTCTCCAGTAGTCCAGCAGTAGTTTACTGATACTTTATTATTTTTCTAATAATCCGAATGCAATCCGGTGTCCACTATTTCTCCGCATGCATTACACTGATATACAATATTAGGAAATCCCTTCGATATTTTCACTTTTCCCCCGCATTTTTCACATACAGGTTTATTTATCATTCGGAAAATCACCAGTGGCATGATAGCTAAAACCAGACCGACTCCGATAGCCAATTCAGGTGTGGTAACCAATTTGCAAAAAACCATTATCACTGCCAGGACGACGCCAAAGAAAAACGATACCATTCCAATTACTCTAAATCTTTTTGCGTATTGCTTTGCCTTCATAATTATTAAAAACCTAACAATGTTTATATTGATCTATATAATTCTAAAAAGACAATACCTCTGGCCGCATAACTACTTTCAAACATTGAAACCATTTATATATACTTTTTCTCTTTATATCCTTATATCCTTCCTAAACGAGATACAACATCCAAACCCAGCCATAGCCATGATGAAACAAAGCGGAAGTATGGTGTCGGTTGGATTGCCTTGCTAGTTTGCGTGTTACTAAGATGGTTTTCCAACGATCCCTTTGAGATACCCTGTGCCCTTGAAAATTGAGAGATTCTGCTTTCGAGGTTCAACACCATTGTTGGCTAGGCCAATATGCACCCACGAGCCGTATTCATGTATCAATTGATCGTATGAAATGTCCGAACCCGAAATTTTGCGAGCCACTTGTATGACGGTTCCAAAGCTTGGGGCCGTGAAATCGGCTGCAAGACCTAGCATGTGCGCACTTTTTGCGGAACCCCCGACAGCGGTATTAAGGGCAGGACTGCGATAACCACTACTTATCAGAATAAATACTCCTCCCAGGAAAGATCGAATGTTCTCAAGAATTGCGGCCAATCTTCGGAGGTTACGCACGATATCGGCTGAAGGTGTGTTGTCTATTTCTTTACGCACCGCTATTTGACTAATGACAAACTCTTCTAGCGTGAAATGCTCACTCAAACTCTTTGGCATAAGGATGGGTACTCCTGATAAATATCCTTGATCTTTACGCCTTTTTAAAAATATACAAATAATATTAACATGTTACATAACAATGAAAGGTTTTTTTTTATTTTTTCAACAACTCCAGCCGTACTTTGATATTTTCGGCTTTGGTTATTTCTCCGCGGTCGATATAATATTTTTGCAGTTTCGTTAAATAAGCCCAGAGCGGCTTTTTCCAACCGTTATCGGCAGAAGTATTGATTGCAGTCTGTAAAATATTTTCATCGTAGGGCAAATATTTCACCCAGATGCCGCAGGCAATTAAACGGGAGAGGGGATCAGCAATGGAGGGAATTTCCTGGATGGCTTTTGCCAAATCTTTATTGCGGGCAAGTTTGATAAAGCTTGAATATTGGGAAGGCAGGAGATTATCTTCTACGGCAGTAAAGTTTCCTTTTAAAAAATTATAATATACGGAATTAGAAGCAATGGGCTGAAGTTTGTTAATGCGGATAAATTCGCTATCGTCAAAATCTTCCAGCGCCGCCGTATGCAGGGCATACTTATTCAGATAAATTATGGCTAAAAGATTTAAGTCGTTGCCGCCAGATATAGCTTGTCTTGCTTTATCAAAATGAGGCTCCGAAGCATCTTCTTTGCCGGTTAAAAAATTGATCCTGTAATTTTCCAACTGCCGGACTGCGACATCTTTCCAGTCAACCACCTGCTTGGAGTTTGCGCCGCAGGCACAAATAAATATTACCACTCCTAAAGTTAAAATTTTTCTCATGGCACTTTAATCTCCGGTTCTTTTTTCTTGGAAAGAATCGCGTCAATTTCTCTGGCCACATCGTCTAGGGCTTTAACCGCGTCGTCTATATCCGAGCGCAGTGAACGAAAATCTTTCATGCCCTCTGATGCTTCTTTGCTTATCTTGTTTATATTATCCACGGTCGAATTTAATTTTTCCAGCTTGCCGGCAACGTCCTTGAGGATTTTATTAATATTAGGCAATGTCCCATCCTTGCCGAAAACTTGCTCGTCGGTTTTCGCCGCCATCGCATCAACTTTTCTGCTAAGGCGTTCCAGATTTTCCGCGATCTGGGTTATCCTTTCCAACAGAGGTTGTACCTTTTCAATCGCGTCATTGATGTCATTGATAATTGTTACTTCCGGAATTTTATTTTCTAGGAGCGGCGGACTGCTCAAATTATCCGTTGTAACAAGAATGCGGGCAGCGCCGATTAATGGACGGTAAAGCACAAAGGAGCTGTCTGCTTTAATCCATTTAACGTGACGCTGGGGAATCTTAATTTTAATGAGAACGATTCCTTTATCGTTTAGTTCCAACGCGTGCACTTTTCCGATATTGAATCCTGAAAACACAACCGGCATGCCTTCGGTAAACCCTTCGCCTGTTTTAGAGGAAAGTGTATATGTATGAACTGTGGTAAAAAAACCTTTTTCCTTAGCCAGATAAAGAAGGGCCAAAAAAATTATTACCGTTGTACAAATTATAAAAAGTCCGACTTTATATTCGCGGCTCATTGACATAGCGCACCATATTTTTCCGTCAGCCATTCATAATCGTATATATGACAGCTTGAATAAAAATCTTCAATTTTTTTTAGCGTCTGAAAAATATAATCAACATCTTTAAGATGCGGAATAATTTTGAAAGGCCGGTCGATAATTATCGAGGCGTCGCGCACCATAGCGGCTCTGAGCAAGAGGGCGCAAAACCGCTCTTCGTTAGTCAGGGCAGGATTTCTCTTATAGGCAATATTCTCCAAGCCGAGCCGCTGTAGCGCGTTTATGGCAATATGCTCGGCCTCTCCTCTGGGCATGTTTTCATGATATTGTTTAATCAAAGCGATGTTTAGCCAAACTTCCTGATTGGAAATAAGAGGTATATCAATGGAAACAGGCGCCGCTTGCCGCTGATTCGTTCTCAAAAATTTTTGCAGCCCTTTATCCAGCGCTTCTTCGCTTTCAAAAAACTTTAAATTAATTTTGTTATTAATGACAGCACCTCAATAATCAGAATTGCCGTAAATACACTGACCATGCCGCGGGATACGACAATGGGTACACTTGTCAATTCATGCGAAGCCCGCAGGCCGAAATGAATCGGAATCAGGGTAATAAAAAATCCAAAAAAGGCACATTTCACCAGAGCTATGACTATATCAGAAAAATTGGCGGAATTTAACAGAATATTTGAATATACGTCGATACTCATGCCGAAAATTATCCGTGAAAACAAAATGCCGCTGCTCATCAAGACAATGGAAAAAAGAGCGCTTAACAAGACCAAAGATATAATGCCGTTAATTATCCGCGGCACAAGCAAATAGTTGATTACGTCGATATGGAATGTTTCCAATGTTTTTATTTCTCTATTGACTTTCATTACCGCCATTTCCGCGTTAATGGCGGAACCGGAACGTAATGTAATCAAAAGAACCGTAAAAAAAGGGGAAAGTTCTGTAACGATTAGACCCATCAGAACATTGCCAAAAAACTCAGTAAGCCCTAAATTCTTTAACAGTTGAAAAACTATGCCGATGAGCAATGACCCGAATATCACGGATGCCGTGATAAAAGCGGGCAAAATTTGCACAGAAGTAAAATATATTTGATTAACCAATATAGTGCGCGTGGCACTATTGTAAGTACCGGGCTTGCATATGCGGTATAAAACTTTCCCCGCAAAGGAAATAGTTTCCGCAAAGGATTTGGTCACTTTTACCGTCAAGCGTCCTATGTTTTCCAAAAAAGTCATAAGCGGTTTCACCAGTAAGATAGTTAATCCTAGCACATGATTGTCCAGACTTCAAACCGCCAAAACCAATATTTCATTGACAAACACAAACCAATCGTTATATTTACCGCCAATATCAAGAAAGAAAAGTCTTTAGCGGCATTCATAGCCGCAATTTTTTACCAACAAAGCGGAGGATTATATGAAAAGTCAAAATCGAAAAACTTTTTTTATGTTCTTAATGGCGTTTTTGGTCGCCTTTTTTATTGTTTCCCTGGTGGAAGTTCTACGTTCTTCCTTTATGCCTTCAGGAGCGCCGGAAGTTCAAACGGCTGCGGCAATTTCTTCTTTTGAATCGGGGAGAATACCTCTTTCTTTTTCCGATCTGGCCGAACGTGTTAAGCCCTCAGTAGTAAACATCAGCACAACAAAAACATACAAGGGTCGGGGCGGTTTTGGGTCGCCTTTCGGGCGGTCGCCTTTCGGTGATGATTTCTTTGATCGCTTTTTTGGCGATATTCCCCAACGTGAATTTAAGCAGAGAAGCCTTGGTTCGGGATTCATTATCAGCAACGACGGATATATTTTCACCAATAATCATGTGGTAGAAAAAGCCGATAAGATTCTGGTAAAGGTCTCCGACGGGAAGGAATATGAGGCAAAAATTATCGGCACCGATGCTAAAACAGATATCGCCTTAATCAAAATCAAACCGAACAATAGCTTGCCGGTTGTGGAAATCGGCGATTCCGACAAAGTAAAAGTAGGTGAATGGGTCATTGCCATCGGCAATCCTTTCGGTTTGGAGCAAACAGTTACTGCCGGCATCGTCAGCGCCAAGGGACGCGTTATCGGAGCAGGACCTTATGATAATTTTATCCAAACCGACGCATCCATTAATCCGGGCAACAGCGGCGGACCATTATTTAACATGGAAGGAAAAGTGATCGGCATCAACACGGCCATCGTAGCTCAAGGCCAGGGTATTGGCTTTGCCATACCGATGAATATGGCAAAAAGCATTCTGGGGGATTTGAAAACCAAAGGTAAAGTAACCCGCGGATGGCTGGGCATTTCCGTGCAGGATATTACGGAAGACATCGCCAAAAATCTGAATCACAAAGACAAAAGCGGCGCTTTGGTATCCGATGTTTTTAAAGGTGATCCGGCGGATAAAGCGGGAATTAAAGCAGGCGACATAGTGACGGAGATCAACGGGAAGTCGATTAAAGATACTCATGAACTGCTCCTGACAATTGCCGAAATGCACGTTGGCGAAAAAGTGTCGATTAAGGCATTGCGCGACGGCAAGGAAATGATGTTTCAAGTCGTAGTGGCGGAGCGCAAGGATAAACCGGAAATGGTATCGGCAAAGGAATCAAAAGGATATTTTGGAATTGCCGCCCAGGAAATAACTGCGGAAATCTCTCGCCAGTTAGGAATTCCCCGCGAAGCCGGTGTAATAGTCACTGATGTAGCCAATGGCAGTCCGGCCGACGAGGTCGGCATTCAGCCGCAAGATATAATCATCCAGGTAAACAAAGCAAAAGTTGCATCAATAAAAGAATATAACAAGGAAATGAAAAAGGCTGCCGACAAGAAAAGTGTGACGCTTTGGATTATGCGCGGCAAATCAAAATTCTTTGTATCAATGAGCATAGATTAAATAAAAAAGACTTCATCTTCATAAAAAAGGCAGGCTAAGATAGCCTGCCTTTTTTATTTTCTGTAATTTTGACCCGGGAATAAAAAATGTTTCACGTGAAACATTGCCGTTAAATTGAACGGCGGTTATATCAGTACGGCTGATGTGTGTTTTGGAATTTAATCTTGCCGGGACAATTATTTCTTACCCTTTCAGCCACTGGGCATATTTATACATTTTACCCAACGCCTTAACGGCTCGCTCCGGAGTAATAAAGTTTACTCCTTTATATTTACAGCCCTCAACTTCAGTGACTGTCCGCGTTTTATCATCATTAAGCAAATAAACCCCTACTATCGGCTTATCATATTTTTCCATTAATCTTGCCGTTTGCTCGATAGATTGTTGTTCAAATTTTTCCAGATAATTCAAAGAATCTTCTAGAAATTTACGATCATATTTCTTATCTACAGCGACAGTTGATTCCAACGTTGATTTTATCAAAATCACTCTGCCGATAATCCCCATGTGGATTATGGCATCACATGCAGGCCATTGAAGAAGTTCTTCGAGAATTGTCATATATGTTTCGGGATTCATTTCCCCGACAACATCTATCGGATTCGCATGGCTCCAAAACGGCGGCAGCAATTTATTAATTCGAGAAATTACATCCTCTGATAATTTTGGCACCTCCAAACCATTTTCCACGCATAAATCTGAGGCGACAACACCCCAGCCCCCTCCCAAAGTCATAATACCAACCTTTTTCCCTTTGGGCAGCGGTAGCGAGGAAAATGCCGCAGAAAGATCCAGCAAGTCCATGGGATTTTCTACCTGTACGATTCCTGCTTGCCGACACGCTGCTTTAAACACTTTTATATTAGAAGCCATCGCGCCCGTATGACTGGCCGCTGCATGGGCCCCCGCCTCTGTGCGCCCGCCCTTTAAGGCGATAATCGGTTTTTTTCTGCCAACACGTTTTGCCGCTTCAAAAAATCTTCGGCCGTTTTTAATACTTTCTATGTACAAAACAACTGTTTTAGTCAGCTCATCAACCTCAAATCCTTCCATAGCGTCTTCAATTGTTATCATTGCTTCGTTGCCCGAACCGCCGAACGCGCGAATGCCAATGCCTTCTTTTTCGGCAAAAGCCAATAACTGCGTTCCCAAATTACCTGATTGAGTAACCAAAACTGTGCTTCCCGCTTTTGGCCTCACATGCGTTCCCATGCAATAAAGAGATATGTAGGGATTGCATATTCCCATTGTGTTGGGGCCAAGAATCAAAATCCCCGCCTCTCTGGCTTTTTCTACCAGCTCATCTTCCAGGGCTTTGCCTTCCGTGCCTGTTTCGGCAAAACCAGACGAGATAAGCAATACATTTTTTATTTTCTTTTTCTTCAGTTCAGGTATTAAAGCTAAAACTCTATTTGCGGGAATTGTAACAACAGCAAGATCAACCGGATCGGAAATTTCAGTTACGGATTTAAAAACTTTTCTGCCGGCAATTTCTCCGCCTTTGGGATTTACCAAATAAATTTTTCCCTGGTATTTTCCGGCGAGAACATTAGTGAACATCAATTGTCCCCATTTGCTGATATCTGCGGAAGCGCCAACAAATGCAATAGATTGGGGATAGAATAAATTCCAGATTGCTCTCGGTTTTACAGGCAATTGAGTTATTTTTTGTTCTTTTGCTTCCCCTAAGACGATAAGGGCGTCAACCGCTGTAACCTTTCCGTCCGCACCAACAATTAAAGGATTGATATCAATTTCTCTTATTTCGGGTATTTCAATTCCTATTTTTGATAGACCCACTATCGTTTTAATCAATGCATCTTTATCCGCAGCCTTTTCTCCACGAAATGCACCCAAAAGCTTTTGCGCATCTAATTCTTGAATCATTCTTCTCGCGTCATTTTCATCAAGAGGAGCAATGGAAAAAACAACATCTCCGATAGCTTCGGTAAAAATTCCGCCCAAGCCGAACATCACCGTAGGACCAAACTGATCATCATGGAAAAGCCCCGCAACAAATTCTCTTTTACCCTCCAACATCGGTTGGATTAGGAATCCTTCTAAATCACTTCCGGCTGCATCCTTTATATATAGCGCGGCAGAGCGGACATCTTCCTTATTCTTTAAGTTCAGCTTCACCAGGCCTCTTTCCGTCTTGTGTGCGAGACGAGCGCCTAAGCCTTTTAAAACAAGCGGATAACCTGTTTTTTCCGCCATGCTTTCTGCTTCCTCTATAGACTTAACAATTTTTTCTTCCACAACCGGAACGCCATATTTTTTTAACACTTCTTTAGCTTCCGCTTCCGTTAGCGTCGTTCTTCCCTGAGACTTTGCTTTATTAATTATATCCAACTTCTTTCCTCCAACTAGACTGGTAAACAGATTCCTTTGCAACGGTAACCAATAATTATATTAATTATATCATATACTTATAGTATATACATACCGCTGTTTTGACTACTAGTCATTAACACATGTTGCCCGATAATGCAATCATCTTCTTTCCCTGTCAATTTAATTTCCGTATTATCAAATAAATTTTTCTTCTTGACGAAACCATTTTGCACCAATACATTTATATATAAGCATTATGTTTTTGTTAAAAAAATAGAAGGGTGTTCTGACTGCTTAATATAAGGAAGCTCTATGGCTGAAAAGGAAATTAAACAAATTATGATTAACGGCCGTTTGGTCGGTATTGTCGGCTTGGAAGATGCGATAAATAAAATCGCTCCTATTTATAAAGATAAAAGCGATGAAGAAATCAAAAATTTTTTGCTTCAAGAGCTTTCCACCGATAATTATGTGCCTCCGGCCGCAATTGACGCTTACGGGCACGCTCTTTTACGCGAATTTAAGATAGCGCAAGGATTACCTGTCGCCAAGGAAAATATACTCGGACTTAATATAGCAGTTCTGGGAATGAGTTGCGCACGCTGTAGTCAGCTGGAAGACGATGTTCGCAATTTACTTTCGGAAATGAAAATTGCGGCGAATTTGACTCACATTACCGATTTCAAAGAAATTGCGCGCTATGGAGTTCTAGGTTCTCCGGCACTGGTAATAAATAATAAGGTCGTTTCTGCAGGCGAAGTACCGCCCAAAAGCAAAATCCGTCAATGGATAATCGACGCGTGTAATCCCCCGGATAAATAATATTAAAATATTTGGCATAATTTAAAAATGACTCAAAACAATATCTCGCTAAAACTTTATTCGGCTTTTCGTGAAGGCATCATTATCATGGCAGTTGCTTTATTCATTGCCGTCGTTTTTAACTCGCTTAGATCTAATGGTATTCCCTTATTCGGTTTCTCCTCAGCGGCTCTAATTAAGGAACAACAAGCTAAAATTCCCGAGATAACCCTTTCCGAAGCTTACAACCTGTACCGGAAAAATAAAGTCATATTTATTGACGCCCGTGATCCTCTGAGCTACGCAGATGGTCATATAACCGGAGCGATCAATATTTACCCTGATGAAGCTTCGCTTCATGCATCCAGTCTGAAAATTAAAGCCGACCAGGGTTTCACTTTTATAACATATTGCGATGGCCCTCAATGCCCTTTGAGCAAAGAAACAGCGCACGCGCTAATACTGCGTGGGATTCCAACAGTTAAAATTTTAGTAAACGGATGGGGTATCTGGTTAAAGGCCGGTTATCCCGTTTCTAAAGGAAAGAAATGAAATTAAGAAATTCCCCTCGTCCTGTCATTCCTCTATTCGCCTTAATTTGCCGACTTACTCTGGCAATTATTTTCTTTTATGCCGGTATAGAAAAAATTATCAATCCCAGAGATTTTGCTGTAGCCATTTATAACTATCAATTGCTTCCGGATTGTGTCATCAATTTATCGGCCATATTTCTACCGTGGCTGGAAGTTCTCATAGCGGCAAATCTCGTTATCGGCATTAATACTCGAGGAGCCGTCCTGTTGTCCATCTTATTATTTCTAATATTCGCCACGGCATTGACAATAAATTTAGTTCGGGGTTTGGATATTTCCTGCGGCTGCTTTGGGGCTTCTTCGGGAAATATAAGTTGGTTTTATCTTGTGCGCGACCTTTCCCTTTTTTGCCTGTCTGTTTTCGTTCTGATTTACGACCGCGGCTGGCGTTATTTTTTCTCTTAGCTCTCCTGGAAATATTATTTTTGACAATCAGGACAATAAAAAGTGCTTCGTCCTCCCTGTTTTATCCTACATATTGTTCCGCCGCAAATTGAGCATCGTTTTCCTTCCTGCCCGTAAGCTTTTAATTCGTTCTGGTTCTCTCCTTTGCGGCCATACAAATCGCGCCAATCTGAAATTGACGTTCCTCTTTTGCCAATCGCTTTTTTGAACACTTCTTCGGCTTGATGAAATATTTTTCCCCATTCCGCTTCCTTCAACGTCGCTGCCGCTCTTTCGGGATGAATGCGTGCTTTGTGTAAAATCTCGCACGCGTAAATATTGCCTATGCCATCTACAACGTTCTGATCCATTATCAGTGTTTTTACTTTCGTCTTGCGGCTGCCATGAACGCTAATAAATTTTTTAAGATCAAAATCTTTAAATATTTCCCTGCCAACATCGTTTTTCTTTTTCTTCAGTACTTTGATCGTGGCAAAGCGGCGCGGATCCACCAGAAATATATTTCCAGCGGCAAATGACATTTTCCAGCGGCTGTATTTCGGCTTTGCAGAAATTTCCTGCCATAAAAGCCTTCCGGTCATGCGCAAATGTATAAACATGATATTTCCATCATCGAGAAAGATGGCGATCATTTTGCCTTTGCGCTCCACGGCGATCACACTTCTTCCCCTAATATTCTTTATGCCTGTCAATTTATCATCGAACACTTCCGTGGATAATATTTTTTTGCCGCATATTTTTCTGTTCAGTTGGCGGCACAGTGTTTCTACTTCGGGCAATTCAGGCATTTTCTCCCTCCCCATCTGCCATTCAATGTTTATTCCTCACTTCTACTGTTACTAAAAATAATTTTTTTTGCCTACTTCTTTTTTTTGGTTTGACAAGTGATTCATAAGTCTCTATCGGCTAAATCATATGAAAAATTTTAGGAGACTTTACGGATCACACGCAAATGATCGTTCGCATAACACGAAAATTTTCAATTCATGTTTCGTAAAGAAGATGGGAATTTAAAATTTGATGAACGAAAAAAAGAAAAGAGTGCGAGAGAAACTTATTTTAGAGAAAAATTCACGTCTGTAAAAAAATGTCGGTTAGTGAAAAAAAGTGTTGACAAATTTTTTTCTACGCGTACATTCAAATTATGGATTTTTATTTTTTGCATATAAAAAAATTTTGCGATAGAAAATATTTCATCTGTAAAAAAATGTTCATTTAGTGAAAAAAAGTGTTGACAAATTTTTTTCTATGAGTACATTCAGAATTATAGATTTTTATTTTTTACGTATAAAAAAATTTTGCGGAGGGAAAACCTCCAGAAGGAGGAACCAAATGGAAAACGAGACCCTGTTTAATGAGGAGGAGGAACCTCCTGGTCCAGTCGACCGGTCTTGTTAAAGTTAAAAATGATGTAATTGACTTTTTCTTATTAGACACAAAAACCAACCAGCCATACCCGGCTAAACAAAAGTCAGACAGAATTTTATTTCCTTTTAAAGATTCCGCTCGCTCACGTCTTTTCCGAAAACGACATTATCCCGACATTACCCGCTTCGAATGGTTTGACTGGCATTGGCAGTTGCGCAATGCCATCAGGGATGTTAACACATTATCGCAAATTCTCAATCTTTCCGATAATGAACGTCAGGCAATGATGCATCATTCGGGAGCATTGCCTGTTTCCATTACCCCTTATTATGCCAGCCTGCTTGATCCCTGATGATCCTTCCGCTCCGCTGCGCCGCTGTGTTGTTCCTGTTGTGGATGAATGCCTGCATACCGCGGGTGAAGAAGAAGATCCTCTGTGCGAAGATGTCGATTCTCCCGTTCCCGGCATTGTTCATCGCTATCCCGACCGCGTTCTATTTCTGGTAACCGATACCTGTTCGACCTATTGCCGTTATTGCACCCGTTCCCGCATTATCGAACGCAGCAATCAGTCATTATGTCGATTTCGAAAAATGGGAAAAGGCTATAGAATATATTGAAGGCAATAAAAATATCCGGGACGTTCTGCTTTCCGGCGGCGATCCTTTAACCTTATCCGATGACAAGCTGGAATGGCTGTTGATGCGCTTGCACAAAATTCCTCATATTGAACTTATTACGTATCGGCACAAAAGTGCCTGTTGTTCTGCCCCAGAGAATAACTCCGGCTTTAACTGCCATGCTGAAAAAATATCATCCTTTATGGATAAGCATTCATATTACTCATCCCGATGAATTGACGCCGGAAATGAGCGCCGCCTGTATTCGCCTGGCCGATGCCGGAATTCCGCTGGGAAGTCAGACCGTGTTGCTTTCCGGTATTAATGATGACGTTGCCACAATGATGAGACTGGTGCATGGCCAATTGCAAATTCGAGTTCGTCCTTACTATCTATATCAGTGCGATCCCATTCCCGGCTCTTCTCATTTCCGCACGCCGATTAGCAAGGGACTGGAAATTATTCAGGGCATGCGCGGATACACAACCGGTTACGCCGTGCCTACTTATGTTGTTGACGCTCCCGGCGGCGGCGGCAAAATTCCTCTGCTTCCCGAATACGCCATCGGCTGGGAAAAAGGCGACTTGATTGCTGCGCAATTACGAAGGCAATATTTTCCGCTACCCCGACAACCACGCAGAGTTGAAAGATATACATTAAAGTAGCAGGAATTAATGGCAGGGGGTCAGATAGTTCTGATTGATTATGGCTGTTAAAAAGTTGAAAATTGGCCTGACCTATGATTTACGCGACGATTATTTAAAAGAAGGATATGGTCTCGAAGAAACAGCTGAATTCGATCTTCCCGATACAATTGACGCCATTGAAAAAGTAATTTTAGACAACGGCTTTCAGGCCTGATCGAATCGGCAACATAAAAGCTTTGGCCCGCCGGCTGGCAGCAGGAGATCGCTGGGATCTTGTTTTTAATATTGCCGAAGGCATGTATGGTTTCGGCCGCGAAGCGCAAGTTCCCGCCCTTTTAGACGCATATAACATTCCCTATACTTTTTCCGATCCGCTAGGCCAGTGCCCTTACACTGCATAAAGGAATGACCAAGCATATTCTCCGCGATCTGGGAATTCCCACGCCTGATTTTGCCGTAGTTAACAGTGCAGAGAGATATTGACGAAGTCAATCTTCCTTTTCCTCTTTTTGCCAAACCGGTAGCGGAAGGAACGGGTAAAGGCATAACAGCGCTTGTCCAAAATAACTAATCGTGAAGAACTTGCAACAGATCTGCAAGAATCTTTTACAAACTTTTAAGCAACCGGTGCTTGTCGAAACATATCTTCCCGGACGTGAATTTACCGTGGGTATATTAGGAACAGGAAAAGATGCCCGCGCTCTTGGGTGCGCTAGAAGTTATTCTCAAACCGGCGGCGGAAAAAAATGCTTATTCCTATGAAAACAAGGAACACTATGAAAAACTGGTCCAATATGTTCTGGTTAATGATGATGAAGCCAAAAAAGCCATGGAAATATCGCCTTGAGGTCTGGCGCGGCCTGGATTTAAAAGATGCCGGACGTATTGATTTGCGTTCTGATGCCCATGGAGTTCCGCATTTCATGGAAGTTAATTCTCTGGCCGGATTAAATCCCGTGCGTTCGGATTTGCCCATTTTGTGCACTCAATTAGGAATGAGCTATCATGAGTTAATCAGCTCCATCATTAAATCAGCCCTGAAGCGCGCTAATATTAATAATTAACCTTTAATCTAAGATTAGTGAATTTTCGGCAGAAATATGTAAATGAAAAAAATAGTAATTTTGCACAGCGATATTTCTCCGGATGCCGGCGAGGATGAACTTGATTGCCTTAAACAAGCCGAATCAATTGCCGAAGCTTTGCGTCAGCTTGGTTACGAACCCGTTCTTTTGCCTTTTGATCTCGATCTGAACAAACAATTAACAAGCTTTAACATTCAATAAGCCCGGAAGCTGTTTTCAATATCGTGGAAACTCTGGCTGCCAAAGGCAGTCTGATTCATTTTGCTCCTGCTTTTCTTGATTATTTGCAAATTCCTTATACAGGATGCGCACACTGAAGCCATGTTTCTAACATCATGCAAACCTCTGGCCAAAAAAATGTTACACGCATGCCGGTATTGCCACTCCGGCCTGGATAACTGAAGAAGGTATCAGCGCCGGCTACAGGCTCATCACAGATAAATATTTAATCAAATCTTCCTGGGAACACGCTTCTATCGGTCTAGATGAAGACTCTCTATCATTTCCACGACCGATAAAAACGCTCTCGTTAACGGAAATGAACTGCCGCAAAGAAAAACTTGGCGGCTCCTGTTATGCCGAAGCCTATATTGACGGACGTGAATTCAACGTTGCCCTCATATCCGATAAAGCCGGCGTTAAAGTTTTGCCGATAGCCGAAATGCTTTTTCAGGATTATGCCCCGGATAAACCAAAAATTGTTGACTACAAAGCCAAATGGGATGCAGATTCTTTTGAATACAATAATACAATAACGAAAATTTGATTTTCAATGAAAATGATGCTAATCTTAATATCGTCCTTGCGTGAAATTTCCTTGCGTTGCTGGAATATTTTTTCCCTGCGCGGATACGCGCGCGTTGATTTTCGCGTTGACAATAACGGCAAGCCCTGGGTATTGGAAATCAACGCCAATCCCTGTTTGTCGCCTGACGCCGGTTTTGCCGCAGCGCTGGAAAAGGCGTCGATTAAATATCATGAAGCTATTGGTTTTATTATCGACGACGCGCTAAAATGAAAACGGGAGCGAAAGTCTCCACTGTTTTTTTATGAATACTTTTAATATAAAATTCAGGCAGCAAATACAGACATTCCGATATAGAAGCCATTGCAGATATTGTGAAGTCCAGCGGCTTTTTTTCCGCCGAGGAAATAGATATAGCGCTGGAATTGGCTGAAGAAAAACTAGAGGAAGGCGTCGCGAGCTCTTACCAGTTTTTATTTGCCGAAGACGAAAATATTGTCTGCGGATATACCTGCTTTGGCTTAATACCGCTACTTCCGCCAGCTACGATCTTTACTGGATTGCTGTAAATGACAATATGCGCGGTCAAGGCATAGGGAAAAAACTGCTGGCCAAATCCGAGAAAATTATTTTCGGTTTGGGCGGCAGACGAATATATGTGGAAACATCTTCCCGTGATCAATATAGTCCAACACACAATTTTTATGAAAGTTGCGGTTATCATAAAGAAGCTTTTTTAAAAAATTTTTACTCCGAAGGTGACAGCAAAATTATTTACTCCAAAGCGCTTAAAACCATTCAATCACCAAGTTAAACAGCTTGCATTTTCCCCAATAATTCGCTAGAGCACTGCCTGAATTATAAATATTAACTTTAAAGAAACCTGGGGAGGAATTTCTCATGCGCTTGTTTCCTAAAGAAGAAAATTTTTTTGATTATTTTGAAGAGCTGGCCAATAAAATTGAAGAAGGTGGCCACCTCTTTCTGGAAATGACTCAAAAACGTGATTATTCCGAAGCTAAGATTGCCAAACTCAAAGAAATTGAACACGAAGCGGATGGGATTACCCATAGAACTTACGAAAAAATGCACAAGACCTTTCTGACGCCGATTGACCGTGAAGATATCTACGCCTTAGTCAATAAAATGGACAGCATTATGGATGTCATTGAAGCCACTGCTGTCCGCATTCATCTCTATAAAGTAAAAAAACCCGATGATGAAATCATCAAACAGGCTCAAATTCTGAATGAAGCTATAAAAAAAGTAAAAAGCATTGTTCACGCCATGCGCAATATGAAAAATTCCAAAATGATTCTTGACGGTTGCGTGGAAATCAACACTCTGGAAAATGCCGGTGACGTTGTCTTAAGAACAATCATGGCCGATCTTTTTATAAAAGAAAAAGACGCCATTGAGCTTATAAAATGGAAAGAAATTTTTGAACTTCTTGAAGAAGCAATTGATGTTTGTGAAGATGTATCCAACATCGTGGAAGGGATTGTCCTGAAACATGCTTGATTCAATGGCTTTTGTTGTTTTTCTTGTTTTTATTGCGCTGGTTTTTGATTTTCTCAACGGTTTTCATGATTCAGCCAATTCCATTTCTACTGTTGTTTCCACCCGTGTTTTATCTCCTAAATATGCTGTCCTCTGGGCGGCATTTTTTAATTTTGCCGCCGTATTTTTTGTTGGAACAGAGGTTGCCACATACTGTCGGTCAAGGGCATAATCCATCTTGACATTGTCGATAATTTGGTGATTCTTTCCGCTCTCGGCGGCGCCATCATCTGGAATATTGCAACCTGGTATTATGGACTTCCCAGCAGTTCATCTCATGCCTTGATCGGCGGACTTATTGGCGCGGCTGTTGCCAAAGCCGGAACCAGCACACTGGTCTGGTCCGGCATTACCAAAACAACTGTCTTCATTATTCTCTCGCCGACAATCGGCATGGTGCTTGGTTTTACTTTTATGGTTCTTGCCATGAATCTGAGCCATAATTCCAATATGGCCAAATCCGATAAACTCTTTCGTAAACTTCAGCTTGTTTCCGCAGCAGTCTATTCATTGGGGCACGGCATGAACGACGCGCAAAAAACAATGGGTATTATTGCCATGGCTCTTTTCAGCAAGGGACTTTTGGGCAATACCTTTTCATATTCCCTTTTGGATTGTCATTACGCTGCTATACAGTTATTTCTTTGGGAACAATGTTTGGCGGCTGGCGTATTGTCAAAACCATGGGAACAAAAATTACCAAACTTCACCCGATTGGCGGTTTCAGCGCTGAAACTGCCGCCGCCTGCTCCATTATCGGTGCTTCCATTGCCGGAATTCCGGTCAGCACAACCCACACCATTACCGGAGCAATAGTCGGTGTCGGCGCCACCAAAAGACTTACCGCCGTGCGCTGGGGCGTTGCCGGAAATATTATCTGGGCATGGATTTTAACCATTCCTATTTCCGCCTTAATTTCCGCCATCATTTATCTTGCTTTAAAATACTTTTCCGGTTAACATCCACATTAACCCCCTAATATGTAAGGTCGAATATGAACATTTTAATGATTTATCCCCGCTATCCGGTTACTTTCTGGAGCTTTAAATATATCCTTAAGTACATATCTAAGAAGGCTGCTTTCCCGCCTCTCGGCTTACTTACTGTTGCGGCTATGCTGCCCGAAGAATGGAACCTGCAATTAGTTGATCTGAACATTCAAAAGCTCAACCAAAAGGATCTGGAATGGGCGGATTACGTAATGATCAGCGCAATGCTGGTTCAAAAAGATTCCGTCAGGGAAATCCTCGAAAATTGTAAACAGCTGAAGAAAAAGGTTATTGCCGGAGGTCCTTTGTTTACAGGCAAGCCGGAAGCCTATGCCGATCTTGTTGATCATCTCATTTTAAATGAAGCAGAATGTACCTTACCTCAATTTTTGGCTGATTTGGAAAACGGCACTCCTAAAAAAGTTTACCGTTCGGACAGTTTTCCCTCTTTGCATATCACGCCATTACCGCGCTGGGATCTCGTAAAGATAAAACAGTACGCTACTTTGATGATCCAGTTTTCCCGCGGCTGTCCTTTTAACTGTGAGTTTTGCGATGTTACAACCTTATTCGGCCATAATCCGCGCACAAAAACTGAAGGACAGTTCTTGCAGGAATTGCAAACTGTTTACGATACAGGATGGCGAGGGGCTCTATTTATTGTCGATGATAACTTTATCGGTAACAAAAAAGCTATTAAAGCCATGCTGCCCCAGGTGATTGAATGGATGAAAGCCCGCAAATATCCTTTTGAGATGCTCACCGAAACATCCATTAACATCGCCGATGACGACGAACTGATTCAACTCATGACGGAAGCCGGTTTCCAAAGCATATTCATCGGTCTGGAAACACCCAATGAAGACAGTTTAAAGGAATGTTCTAAAAATCAAAACTGTGAACGTGATATGATCGCGGCCATTAAAAAATTGCAGGGCGCGGGACTGCAAGTTTTCGGCGGCTATATTGTTGGTTTCGATAATGATGACGAAAGTATTTTTGCGCGGCAGATTAATTTTATCCAGGAAACGGGCGTCGTTACTGCTATGGTGGGCTTATTAAATGCTTTACCCAACACAAAATTATGGCACCGTCTAAAAAAGGAAAATCGTCTCGCGGACAATGGTTCGGGAGACAATACCGATGGCAGCATTAATTTTATCCCCCGCATGGATAAAGCGAAGCTCATTGCGGGCTATAACAAAATTGTGAAGACAATTTACAGCCCCCGCCATTATTATCAACGCGTCAATGAATTTCTTAAAACCTACAAACCCAAACCATTTGTGATAACAAATAAATATTCCTGGATACGCTTAAAAGCGCTAATACGCTCCGTTTTTTATATTGGTATTTTAGGCAACGGCGCATCCCAATGGTACTATTGGAAACTCGTGCTGAAAGCGCTAATTATTTACCGCAAGTCTTTCGCTGAAGCTATGACGCTTATGGTCTATGGTTACCACTTCCGTAAAATAGCCAAAAAATTATAAATTTTAAACAAACGGGGAGTTCCAGTTCTATGCCGGAAAAGCTGCTGCCTTTTACAAAAAAACAAATTGAAAAAATCATTGAAAAATATCCAACACCTTTTCATATTTATGATGAGAAGGCTATCCGTGAAAATGCGCGCGCTTTTAAAAAGGCCTTTGTCTGGAATGATGGTTTTAAAGAATTCTTTGCCGTAAAAGCGGCGCCTAATCCCTATTTGATGAAAATTCTCCACAAGGAAGGCTTTGGCGCTGATTGCAGTTCTCTTGCGGAATTAATTATGGCCCAAAAAACAGGCATCACCGGTGAAGAAATCATGTTTTCTTCCAATGACACGCCCGCTGCAGAATTTGTCCAGGCCCGAGAGTTAAACGCAACGATCAATCTAGATGACATTACACACATTTCTTATTTGGAAAAATATGCCGGACTGCCGGGGTTGATTTGTTTTCGCTATAATCCCGGACCACTAAAAAAGGGAAATGTTATTATCGGCCATCCGGAAGAAGCTAAATATGGCTTTACCCGTGAGCAGCTCTTTGAAGGTTATGAAATCTGCAAGGCAAAAGGTATAAAACGTTTTGGCATTCATACCATGGTTGCTTCCAACGAACTGGACGCCGCGTATTTTGTGGAAACAGCGGAAATATTGTTTCAACTTGTTGCCGATATTTCCCGGCAATTAAAAATTCGTTTTGAGTTTGTAAATCTGAGCGGAGGCGTGGGTATTCCTTACCGTCCGGAGCAACAGCGTATCGATCTTGCCGCTGTGAGCCGCGGCATCAAAGAAAAATATGAAAAAATTATTGTTGCCCATGGCCTCGCGCCGATTAAAATCTTTACGGAATGCGGCCGTTATATTACCGGCCCTTATGGTTATCTTGTTTCCCGTGTCCTGCATATTAAGGATACCTATAAGAAATTTGCCGGCCTTGACGCCAGCATGGCCAACCTGATGCGGCCTGCTCTTTACGGCGCCTATCATCATATTACGGTTATGGGCAAAGAAAACAAACCCCTTGACGTTTTCTATGATGTAACAGGCTCGCTATGTGAAAACAACGATAAATTTGCCATTGACCGTCCTTTGCCCAAACTGGAAAGCGGGGATATCATCGTAATTCATGATACCGGAGCGCACGGTTTTGCCATGGGTTTCAATTACAACGGCAAACTCCGTTCCTCAGAGTTGCTGTTAAGAGAAAATGGTGATGTCGTGCAAATCCGCCGTGCCGAGACGATTGACGACTATTTGGCTACCTTAGACTTTGCTGGTTTAAATAACTTTGCGGTGTAATATTAAACTCAAAGTCGTTTCATGAAATGTGAGATTTCTTGCCGGATATTTTTTCAATTCTGACGTCAATCACAAGAACTTTCTTAAATATTTTTTCGTTATAAGAAAAAGCTTCTGTGCCGGCATATTTTTCCATCAGTAAATCCAATACTTTCTTTTTTTCACCAGGATTTTCGATGAAAAAAGCCTGACCAAAGCCGATCACGGATAAATATTTCATGCCCCACGAACAAGGCTCACTACTCTTGAAAATTTCCGTGTCTATATCAATTTCAAAACATACCTTATTATTTTTCCGGAGGATATCGATTTTCCTGCCATCCATAGCTGAATGAAAATAAAGATGATTTTCCTGGACGGCAAAATTGACCGGTACAATATATGGATTATCTCCATCAACCAAGGCGATCCGACAGACTTCGGCTTTTTGCATGATCGCGGTGATTTCCTGATTTTCTTTGATCTCTTTTTCCGTTCTGCGCATATTCCCTCCTCACTATAAAATATTCACAAGAAATCTTGCTATATTCTCACCAGTTATGGTAAAAAATTGATATGACTTTATATTGTTTGAACTTTTTAAGCTCAGCCTTAAAAAGGAGTCTACATGAGGAAATTTAAAAAGTCGATGATTTCTGATTTTCGTCTTGGTATTGCCCTTACGCTTGCCGCGTTACTCATCTTCTTTTTCTTTTGGGGGCATCTGGAAAGGCTGGAATACGGCCTATATGATATAAGTGCCCGTCTTCGTGTAAAACCTTTTGTCGCACCAGTTTCAGTAATCGCTATTGATGAACAAAGCATTGCCAATTTTGGGCGATGGCCGTGGCCGCGATCCTATATCGCCTTTATGATCGACCTTTTAGATTCTTATGAAGCTAAAGTAATTGGACTGGATATTTTATACCCGGAAAAGGATCTAAATCATGGTCTCCTGGAAGTACTGAACATCATCAGCACCATTGAAAACAATCCTCAATATTCTAAAAAAAATATCAGCACTATAGTTCTATTGGCGGCATTAAAAGATGCGGAAAAACGTCTCGACAATGACTCTATTCTGTCTAATTCAATCGCTATGAGCAAAAAGGTTGTCCTGCCTTTATTCTTCACTTTGGGAAATCCTTTCGACAAAACTTCCGTCAGCTTGCCGGATTACATCGAAAACAATTCGCTTCCTACCGGTCTTTTTGCCAGCGGCAGCATCACTTCCCGCGAAATGATTACACCAATCAATGTCTTTATTAAAGACGCGCTGGGATTGGGGCACATTAATATCATCGCCGATAGAGACGGTATCGTCCGCAGTGAACCTCTTTTCATCAATTTTAAAGACAGGCTTTTCCCTTCCTTTGCGCTACAACTTACATTAAAGTACCTTGATTTAGATTTGAAAGATTTACAATTGGGTAATCAATTGAAATTTAATAACAAAATAATCCCTATATATGGCAACAATAAGATGCTCATTGATTTTAAGAGCGGGATTCCTTATTATTCGTTCTTCGACGTCATCAATAAAAAGATCCCTCCTGAAGCATTTAAGGATAAAATTGTAATTATTGCGCCGAGTACCGCCGGATTAGGAGTAATGCAGATAACGCCAGCAACATTCAATGTTCCGTCGGTAAAAATCGTCGCTAATATCATTGATAATATTATCGGCAATGATCATATTTTGCGTCCCAGCTGGTCTTTGATTCTCGAATTATTAATGATTTTCTTCTTTGGCCTTTACATCGCCCTAATTATACCGCGACTGAAAACGTCTATCGGCGCCATTATATCTTCAGTGCTTCTGGTATTTTGGCTAATAACCGGCGTTTATCTTTTTATGGTTTACGGTTATTGGGTAAAATCTATCTACCCCGCTCTTCTGCTGATAGTCGGCTATATTGCTATCATATCCAAAAGGTATCTGCTTACGGAAAGAACACAATAAGCAAATTATCAAAAGCTGATCTAATAGCTTTGTCCATTTGAACTCTGTCAGATGATGATATATTACTTTTTTGTAGCGATGGTCTAAGCACTATGATAGTGATAAAATTATATTGAAGAAGTTATAGATTATATATAAAAAATAATTGCGGTTTTATCTTAAATGCTAAAGGAGCATTTTAATTTCATTCGTGAAAACAAATCGTCCTATAGGTGTATTTGATTCCGGTATTGGCGGTCTGACTGTTGTTCGCGCCTTAATGGAACGCTTGCCTTTTGAAAATATTATTTACTTTGGCGATACAGCGCGTGTCCCTTACGGAATAAAGTCGGTCGAAACCATCAATCACTACGCTGCGCAAATCACCGAATTTCTCCTCAAGAAAGATGTAAAACTTTTGATCGTTGCCTGCAACACGATGGCGGCTGTGGCCTATCAGACGATAAAAGATTTGTCCGATGTTCCGGTTCTGGAAGTTATCGAAGCCAGCGCCAAGAACGCTGCTAAAGATACCCGCACGAAATCCATTGGAGTCATCGGCACACCGGCAACTATCAACAGCAATGCTTACGCCCGCGCGATCCGTCTTTTAGACGGAGAAGCAAAGATTTTTTCACAGGCTTGTCCGCTTTTTGTGCCGCTGGTCGAAGAAGGCTGGTTTGATCATCCGGCAACGAGGCTGATTGCTCAAGAATATTTAAAACCGGTGATTGCCGAGAAAATCGACACGTTGGTTTTGGGCTGTACCCATTATCCGCTTTTAAAACCTCTGCTGCAAGATATTGTTGGGCAGAAAGTAAAGCTTATTGATTCGGCGGAAGCAATGGCTGATATTGCCGCTGCTTTAATCGATAAACAAAAAATCGGCAATAAAAATTTCCATACGCCGGATTATCTGTTTTGTGTTAGTGATGTTCCTTACCGTTTTCAAACAATTGGCGAACGTTTTCTGGGGCGCACGCTCAGCCGCGTGGAATTGGTAAGACTTTAAATAATGTTTGTCCCGTCCTTTGCTTTGTTCGGAATAAATTCCGGCGGGATTTGTAAAAATTGAATAATATTATGAAAATTCTTCTAGCCGGTTACAATTTAGATTACGATCTTATCTGCAAGCTTAAAGACAAAAGCGCGCTCACGCAAGACTTGACACCGGAAACTATCTCGGCGGCCTACGCTCGTATCAGCCGCAGTCCAAAGCCTGTTAACGAATTGCGGGAAATTGCCCGCGCGGAAGTGGACAAGGCTCGCCAATCCAACCGCAACATCGTTTTTGACATGGGACACAGTTCCGTTGCCGAACATGCTGTTTTCAATATTGACGTTTTGGGTGTTTCCCGTCTTCTTGTCGAAGAAATTGAAAAATTCCGTCTATGTTCTTTTACGGAAAAATCGCAACGTTATGTTCTTTTTGATAAAGATTTTGTCATCCCGGAAGAAATCAAACAAGCAGATTTTGACTGATTTGTTCATCGCCACCATTAAAGCACAAAATGATTATTATCATCAACTCTATGAAAAATTAAGGCCTTACACTTTTTTAAAAAACAAGTCTTTGGCGAAAAATCCAGCCAATCGCCCGCTTCTGGAGGGCTGGGCTAAGGAAGACGCCCGCTATGTGATAGCGCTGGCCACTGAGACTCAACTGGGCATGACAATCAATGCCCGCAATCTGGAACTTATGTTGCGGCGGCTGGCCGCCCTTCCTTTTACCGAAGCGCACGAATACAGTAAAAAATTATACGCGGCGACCAAAGATATCGCTCCTTCTCTGATTCGTTATACTCAAGCTACTGACTACGATAGGCTAACCAGACCTAATTTACATAAACAGGCTGAAACTTTCTGTAAACGATATCATAAAACAATAGGGACTAAACAATCCAGTGCCGCGCGTTTGACTTTCTTTTCACCATCCGCCGATATAAAAGTCGCCGCGTGTTTGCTTTTTTCTTCATCCAAATTACATTATTCTCAATGTTTAAATTGTGCAACCCGCATGACGCAAAAAGACATTAATTTTTTGCTGAAAACTGCCTTCGAACATCTCCAGTCTCACGATGCTGTGCTGAGGGAATTGGAAAATGTCGATCTTCAATTTGAACTTATCGTAAGCGCCAGTTGTTTCGCTCAATTAAAAAGGCATCGTATGGCCACAATAATAGCTCAAGATTATAATCCGCAATTAGGCGTAACAATTCCTCCTTCCATTCGTGAAATCGGCCAGCAAAAGAAGTTTATGGAAATTATGCGTCATACACAAAACGCTTACGAGCAAATCAAGAAAAAAGCGCCCCTTGCCGCCGCTTATGTTTTGACTAACGCGCACCGCAAAAGAGTCTTGATGAAATTCAATGCCCGCGAATTATATCATCTGGCGCGCCTGCGTGCCGATGCAGCACGCCCAATGGGATATTCGTGAATTGACGGAAGAAATGCTCAAACAGGCAAAAAAAGTCATGCCCCTTACGCTCATGATGGCCTGCGGCAAAGACAGTTTTGCAGAACTCCTTACAAAAAGACTTTTACACGCACTTGAATCGATTTTACCCTGATAAAACGAGATTACATGACAGATAAAAGACAACTTTATATTCTTCTGGCCACCACTCTAAGCTCGTTTCTGACACCGTTTATGGGATCGGCTGTTAATGTCGCCCTGCCCGCTATGGCCAAAGAATTATCCATGACAGCTCTTTCTTTGAGCTGGGTGGCTTCGTCTTTTATTCTGGCTGCCGCGATTACGCTTGTTCCTCTGGGACGATTGGCTGATATTTACGGCCGCAAAAGAATTTTTCTTTACGGAGCTATAATTTTTACGCTTGCTTCTTCGTTTTGCATCTGGTCTCCCACTCAGTTTTTTTTAATTGTCGCCCGCGCTATTCAGGGTATTGGCGGAGCAATGATTTTCAGCACCGGCACGGCAATGCTGATTTCGGCTTATCCGTCTCGGAGAAAGAGGCAAAATATTAGGAATCAATCTAACCGCAGTTTATATCGGTCTAACCATTGGCCCTTTTATCGGCGGATCTGCTTACTGCAGCATTTAGGATGGAGATACATTTTTCTTTTTACGGTTTTTCTGGGCATCATTATTATTTACATACTCATCGGCTATGATTGAAGAAGAATGGTCCGGAAGCCAAAGATGAAGGTTTTGATTTAGTCGGCTCTTTACTTTACGCGATTGCTCTTTTTGCCATTATGTATGGATTTTCCCTACTGCCCGTCATGGAGGGCGGGATTCTTAATCGGCCTAGGTGTTTTTTGTCTGGTCTTCTTTATTTTTCAGCAATTAAAAAGTCCTTTCCCTTTATTGGATATTCATTTGTTTTTAGATAACAAGGTTTTTGCTTTTTCCAATTTAGCCGCACTGATTAATTACTGCGCTACATTTGTCGTTACTTTTTTGCTCAGCCTTTATCTACAGCACATTAAAATGCTGACACCCTCTCAGACAGGAATCATTCTTATTGCCGCACCTGTTGTGCAGGCGTTTTTTCTCACCTTTTGCCGGAAGACTTTCCGACCGTTTTGAACCGCAGATTATCGCCTCCATCGGCATGGCTCTGAATGTTATCGGCCTTGATTCCGCTTAATTTTTATTCACAGCGATACCACATTTACTATATTCTATCTTGCCTTGATTCTGCTGGGTATCGGTTTCGCGCTTTTTTCTTCACCCAATGTCAATGCCACAATGAGCGCTGTGGAAAATAAATTTTACGGCGTTGCTTCGGCAACGCTGGCCACCATGCGGCTTACCGGTCAAATGTTCAGCATGGGTATAACAATGCTGGTTTTTGCCGTTATTTTAGGAAATCATCCTATTTCAGCAAGCCGAAAATCTCCACTTCTTTTAAAAAGTATTCAGCTATATTTTTTCCATTCTGAGCTATTATTTGCTGTGGAGGTATATTTGCTTCGCTGGCTCGGGGAAAAATGCATCATCCGCGGGAGGTCGCGTTCTTAAACATGGGGAGCCTTCGGCTCCTTCCGGAGGTGGTTCCACTGAAAATAAATTTTATTAGTTTTGCCATCGGACTTTCTGCCGGAGATATTCGGCGGCCTTGTCGGTCTTGGCGGCGGATTGATTATGATTCCTCTGATGGTTGGAGTTTTGAAGTTAACTCAACACAAGGCTCACGGCACCAGTTTGGTGGCGCTGGTTTTTACGGGAATCAGCGGAGCAATAACCTATGCCTTAAATGGCGCGATTGATATTACGGCGGCTGTGCTTCTAGCTCTAACAGCAGTATTTACCGCACCCTTAGGCGCTCGTTATGCACATGCTCTTGCGGAATGGAAGTTAAAAAAGACTTTTGGAGCATTTTTGATTTTTTGTTCGGTGCTTTTACTTTTAAAACCATTATTTGGTAAATTTCATCGGTTCTCTTCCTGCATTTCGCGAAAATAATTATATTTTTAATAACCGGTGTTTTTACCGGATTTCTTTCCGGAATGATGGGAGTTGGCGGTGGAACGATAATGGTTCCCGTGATGGTTCTTCTGGCCGGTTTTACCCAGCATATGGCGCAAGGAACATCGCTTTTAGTCATGGTTCCCGCGGGTGGCATAGGTGCCTTCACCCATTGGAAACTGGGGAATGTTGAAGCAGGAATTCTTTACGGTCTTGTGCCGGGTATCCTTCTAGGTACATATTTAGGAGGAAATCTTGCCAACATAATCCCGGACAATACCTTGCGCCTGATATTTGCTGTAATAATAATTTTCCTGGGTTTCCGTTATTTTATAACTTCGTCTCCTGAATAAAAGAATGTAAAGATAAAACTGTGATTCGTAGATGTGATCAAAAAGATTTTGAAACGATATTGGAAATCATCAACGATGCGGCACAAGCTTACAAAGGAGTAATTCCGGCTGACCGGTGGCATGAACCATACATGTCTAGCCGGCAGCTGCAGAAGGAAATTGATGCGGGTGTCAGTTTCTGGGGGTTGGAGGAAGACGGCGGATTGATTGGAGTAATGGGAATTCAGGATAAAGGGATAGTTACCCTTATCCGCCACGCCTACGTTCGATCGCGTCTGCGGAATCGCGGGACAGGTTCTCGACTTTTGCGATTTCTTGAATCTATGACGGAAAAACCCATTCTGATCGGTACATGGGCTGATGCAATTTGGGCGTTGTCTTTTTACCAGAAGAACGGCTACTATCTTGTTTCGACAGACGAAAAAAACTATTTGCTTAAAAAGTATTGGACCATTCCCGAGCGCCAGATAGAAACTTCCGTAGTGCTGGCAGGAGCAAAATGGAAGACCACAAAAACCTTTTGAATGTTAAAAACTGGACCAGAAGAGAATTTTTAAAGGCGGGAATTGGTCTGTCGGCCGTCGTTAACGGTTTCGAATTGTTTCCCGTTAATGCCGCAGCCCAAAATTCTAAAAATCAAATATCCCCAACACAAGAAAAAACGAATTACAAAATATGTCCTCCAAAAAACGGCTGTCTTGTGGGTTTTCATAAAGAACAAAATAGAAAGTTCCAAATAGGGAGAGCAATATCCGATACCATTAATCATTATAGTAATGCTCTTGGCTCAAATCCGGCCATCCTTGCTTTTTGGACTTTTCTTAGCCTCGGTTTTCCGTTAATCGAAGCTCAGACGCTCAAGGAAAAAGGTGTCTTGCCATATGTAAGTATTATGACCGGCCATGATAAATGGAGGTTAAGTTTTGATCCCGACGATGTGGTGCAAGGCAGGTGTGATGCTTCCATCGCAAGGTTCGCGGTGGATGCAGTGGGTTTTGGAAATAAACACGGGGGTTTTTTCTTCACGACAATGGTTGAGCCCAATGCTGATTGGTGGTACTGGAGTAGAAAACCTAATACCGTTGCCGCAATAAAGCACATTTGGCAAATATTTGAAGATCAGGGTGCAAACCAATACGCTACATGGGTTTGGGAGGCATTTTGTCCCGCTAGATATGGAACACACATTGCTGATCCCGAACAATATTATCCCGGAGATCAGTATGTTGATTGGATAGGTCTTAATGTTTTCGCAAATTTAAAAAATCCTCATATAAAAGAAACCACTAAGTTTGGTGACTTAATGTCTAAGACCTATGAGCAAATGCGCAGAAATCATCCGCAAAAACCGATCATGGTATCGGAGTTCGGAAGGACTCCCGGAGATAATCAACCATCGTGGCTGGCGGATGCCTTTCGTTATATGAAGAACATTTTTCCTCCAATCAGGGCGGCTATTTACTATGACAATATTACTCAACTATTCACGGGTCAGGATCACACATTAGATGCAAGAAGCTTGAACACGCTGAAGGAAATCTTCCAAGACCCATATTGGATAATGGTCAAGTGAAAGATAGATAGTTCCGGACGGAACAAAATGGAAAACCTCCAAATGTTTAATTTTGACAAATTGACTTAGAATTTATTTCTCCCCGAACTGGGCTATGGATTTTTTTGCAGTGCTCGCTCGTAGGAACTTTCAGAATATCCATGTATTGATTGACCGTTAATGATGGCAAAAGGAACACCTCCTCTACTATTAAGTTGCTTAAACGTTTGGGCGGCATCCTTATCTTTTTCAATATCATACTCGGTAAAGGAAATATTCCTGGAATTAAAGAAATTGCGAGCCTTTTTGCAGTATCCGCACCAACTGGTAGTATATAACACAATATCATGATTGTCATTTTGTGCCGCATATGAGTCCCTGGAAGAAGGCTTTTTAGCTTCTTCTTTTTTGATTTCTTTTTTTGGCATAGGGTCATCACCAGAGTCGGATTCGAGTTTATGAACTTTCATGTTTTTAACTGCTTTGGTTCGCGGGGGATAATCTGTAATTTGAATGTTTCCGTTCTCATCTTCCCATGTGTAAAAATCGGCAACAGCAACGCCGTGAAACAGAAAGATAATAAATATCACCGACAAACAAAATTTTAACATTTCTTCTCCGATAAATATTTAATTTTAACTCAGCTTAAAAGAAAAATTTATATTGATTATATGTAAAATTATAATCCTCTTTTCTTAATTTGTCCATTAATCACTGTTAGTTTATAATGTCGGAAAAATTAAATTATTCATGATTTTTTATGGCATTCTATATTCTGAGCCCCCGGAATGCCTGACTCAATGGTCATAATCTAAAAGAAAAAAATTGACACACAAGTTTCTCCTTCATATACTCCGCCTGCTTAAAAAAAGCTATTCTCACCAACTATCAAAAATTTACTTCTTAGAAAAGCAAGTATTTACTAATTTAGGAGGTGATGTGCCACAAATTTATCGATATTACCTAACGGTACCTGAAGATGCTCTCGATGAAAACGGCCACGTAAATAACGTTGAGTATTTGCGTTGGATATTAGACGCTGCTGTGGCACATTCCGATTCTCAGGGATGCACTCAGGCTACAAGGGATGCCGGTGCGACTTGGGTCGTGCGGGCGCATCGGATTGAATATTTAATTCCTGCCTTTGCCGGAGATCATGTTAGTGTTTTGACGTGGGTCTCCAACTTTCGCCGGGTGCAATCTCTACGAAAATACAAGGTTATTCGACTTGAAGATAATGCTCTGCTTACCGAAGGCGAAACCGACTGGGTTTTCATAAATGCCGCTAACGGGCAATTGCGTTCTATTACTAAACATATAATGGCGACATTTGAATTATTACCGGAAGATAAGGAAAAAGAAGTTCTTACTGAAATTCGCAAAAGAATCACCTGTAAATAGCTAATAAATACGAAAGGTCTCACTATATTTATTTCCGCGGGTGGTCGTGACACAATAAATTGTTGAATTTGGGAAAAAATTGTCCTATACTGCCGGTCATAATTTTGAAGGTTTTTCTCAATTATAGAAGCGAAAAATTAAGCCACAGTCAAAGGAGGATTTATGTCGTTAAACCCATTAGTTGATTCACGTGACGTGAGATTTGTTCTTTTTGAAATGCTGGAACTGGAGAAATTAAACCGTTTCGAAAACTTTAAGGAATTTGACAAGAGCATGTACGATGATACGCTCAATCTTGCCGAAAAAATTGCTATCGACCAGTTTTATTCATCCAACGCCGATGGTGACAAGACCGGATTGAAATTCGATGCCAAGACCCACGAAGTCAAGGTGCCCGAATCGTTCCACAAAGGGTTCAAGGCATACGTGGAGGCGGGGTTCCACAGCCTTCCTTTTCCGCAGGAAGAAGGCGGGATGGGCATGCCAACAGCTGTTTCCATGGCCGCCTCAGAATATTTTAATGCCGGCAACACATCGCTGACGATGTATTGCGGTGCAATCACCGGCGTGGTGGCCATCATTGCGCCTTTTGCTTCCGAAGAAGTGAAAAAAATGTATCTTCCCAAACTGACTGTCCGGAGAGTGGGGCGGCACGATGTGCCTGACCGAACCGGGCGCCGGTACCGACGTCGGAGCTCTGAAATCAAAGGCGGTAAAGCAAAAAGACGGCACGTACCTTATCACCGGTCAGAAGATATTCATCAGCAACGGTGAACATGATTTAACCCCCAATATTATTCATCCGGTACTGGCCAGAATAGAGGGTGATCCCGAAGGAACAAAGGGAATCTCCATTTTCCTGGTATCGAAATATCTCATCAACAAAGACGGATCGCTCGGCGCGCGCAATGACGTGTTATTGTACAGGTGTCGAGCATAAGATGGGGCTGAAAGGAAATGCCACATCATCACTCAGTTTCGGCGACAACGGCAAATGCGTCGGCCATCTGCTGGGAAAAGAACGCGAAGGCATGAAGATCATGTTCAGGCTCATGAACGCGGCCCGCATCCATACAGGTGTTCAGGCTATGGGACAAGTCCAGCGCCGGCTATATGCACGCCTGTCACTTATGCCCGCAACCGCGTTCAGAGCAAACATATCACGCAGATGCTCAATGACAAGGCCCCCGGCGTGCCTATTATCGAACATCCCGATGTGAAAAGAATGCTCATGTACATGAAGAGTACGGTAGAGGGAATGCGGATGCTTTGCTTATTTCTCGCCTATCATGAGGACGTTATGCATTCATCGAAAAACGCCGAGGAGGTCAAGGAATCTACGGGTATTGTCGAAATTCTTACTCCCATCGTTAAAGCCGGCATTTCCGATTCTTCATGGCTCGTCACCTCCGAAGCAATGCAGGTCTACGGTGGTTATGGTTATTGCTCTGAATATCCTGTCGAACAGTACGCCCGCGATACCAAGGTATTCTCGATTTATGAAGGGACCAATGGCATTCAGTCTCTTGACTTGCAGATGCGCAAAATCCTCATGAATCCGGAAATGTATAATTACTCTCAGCTCAAAAAGCGCATGAACGATACGTTTGCCAAGGCCAAGGGCGTGGTGGACGAGAAGTACATCAACCCCGTCGTCCGCGGCCTGGCGAAACTCGAAGAAGTCATTGAAATGATGAAGAAGCAGATGGGTGAAGGAAAATTCATGGCCCTGGTGCTGAACGCCATCCCGCTGCAGCAGGCCTTCTTTCCGCTGATTCTGGCATGGCTGCACCTGTGGAGTCTCACCGTAACTGCGCCCAAGGTTAAAACAATTCTGGGAGATGCCAAAGGCGAAGAACGTCAGAAGAAAATCGCCGAAAACAACGAGGCTGCCTACTACAGCGGCCGGGTGCTATCTTCCCAGTTCTTTATCGGGGCGGAATTTCCGAAGTATTTCGGCATGATCGAATGCATCATGAATAATGAAGGTGCCGCAATTAAATCCGTTTCGGAAAACTTCACTGGAGCGCCGAAAGAATAGGCAAAATCATCCATCACCTCAAAAGGGGCTGATTCATTTCGAACCAGCCCCTTTCTTTTTTTCAAGAACTATCTACTTATCCTATCTAATATGTCCGTTTAGTTCACTTTAATAAGGAATTATTCTCTGATGCGTTTTTTCAGTTCTTTAATCAAGTGTATTGAGAACATCGCTGGCATCGGCAACAATGGCGACATCGGCCATTTTCATCATTGTCGCCTGCGGATTTTTATTGATGGCAACAATAAAATCGGCTTCGCCCAGGCCTGCCGTATGCTGAATGGCGCCGCTGATACCGAAGGAAAAAAGAATTTTCGGTTTGATGTGCTTGCCTGCCTGTCCGACCAGCGCGCCGTGGTCCGCCCAGCCGGCATAAACCACGGGCCTTGTGGCGCCGACATCACCTCCCAAAAGTTTGGCCAGTTCATGAAGTTTTTTGAAATTATTCTTTATTGCCCATGCCGCGGCCGCCGCAAACGATCACCGCGGCGTTTTCTATGGTATGTTCTTTTTCCACGGAACGTTCATACTCGATAAGACGAACACGTGGTTTGGGCAGATTTTTCATCAGAGGCAGGCGTTCGACCAATGCCTTTCTTTTATAATTATGCGGTATTTCCTTGAATGTTCCCGGACGCACTGTGGCCATCTGGGGACGATGGCGTTCCGTAACGATTTCCGCCAGCATGTTGCCGCCGAAAGAAGGCGCTATTTGCAGCAATAATCCGTCTTCCGTAATATCCAGTCCCACGCAATCGGCGGATAATCCTGTCTTCAGACGCTTGGCCAGCCGCGGCGCGAATTCACGGCCAAAATCAGTCGCGCCGATCAAAATAATTTCCGGATCTCTTTCTTTTGCCAAATTTTCGATAATCGCCAGATATCTTTCCGTGCTGTAGCTCTTCAAGAGCAGGATCATCAATCGCCAGAATTCTATCCGCTCCGTGGGCCGTATATTCCATAATCCATTCGTCAATTTCATGACCGAAAACCAACGCGCAAACCTCCGCGTTGATTGTTTTGGCAAGATCCACCGCTTTGGAAATCAACTGCAGGGTTACACGGTTTTGATAATAATTGCGGTAATCGCCGAATACCCAGATGCTTTTTTTCTTATTCTTCGTCATCGAGTCTGTTTATTTCCTCAATAGATTTGCCTATTACCGTGCTGATTTTTCTTTGATATTTGTCGAGAAATTCCGTAACCACAGTAGATGCCGTTCCCTGCAAAAGCACGTTTTCCTTCTGCGCTTTTCTTAAAAAAACTTTGCGCACTTTGGTGCGCGAACCCTGCTTTTCCATTGACGCAGCGTTTATACCCAGAGCTTCGGCATCCAGAACAATAACGTCTATTTTCGTTAAACGCCTTTTCCAAACCGGCAAGCTCCGTGTAGCGTGGTTTGTAATTTTCCATGGAAACAGTCACCAGCGCCGGAAATTCCATTTCCAGTGTTTCGCGGAAATTATCCACCAGACGGCGAACGCGCAATGTCCGGCCGTTAATTTCCAGTTTTTCGACATAAGCCGCCGCGGGTAAATCCAATTCTTCAGCCAATTGCGGGCCGACCTGCGCGGTTTCGCTGTCCGAGGTATAAGCGCCGCAAAGAATCAAGATCAAATTTCGGACACTTCTTTTTTATCGCTTCTGTCAAAATCCAGGATGTGGCAAAGGTATCCGAACCGGCCAGAAGCTTATCGCAAATAAGAATAGCTCGATCCGCGCCCAAGGCCAGCGCTTCGCGCAGAACTTCTTCGGCGGCCGGCGGCCCCATGGTTATTGCGGTAATTTTCGCGGAATATTTTTCTTTGATTTGCAGAGCGGCTTCCAGAGCGTGCTTGCAGGCCGGATTCATCATTCCGGCGGCCAGATCGCGCCGCAGCGTGCCGGTTTTTTCATCCCACGGCAGTTCCGTCACCATGGGAACTTGTTTTAAACAAACGACAAGATTCAACATATTTTTCTATAATATCAATTTGAGACAGCACCGAGCGCGCAATGACCATGCGCTGAATTTCGCTGGTGCCTTCATAAATTTCCGTAACTTTAGCGTCACGGAAATATCTTTCCACATCATATTCCTTGCTGTATCCGTAGCCGCCGTGAATCTGCACGGCCAGCGACGTAACTTTGGATGCAACCGTACTGCAATAAAGTTTGGCCATTGCCGCCTCACAGCCGAAGGGCGCTCCTTCGTCCTTCAGGGAACAGGCGCGGTACAAAAGCAGGCGCGCCGCGGCTATGTTCCGTGGCCATATCGGCAATATAATTTTGAATTGTCTGCAAGGAGGCAATAGGTTTTTTAAATTGCTGTCTTTCCTTGGCGTATTTTACCGCGGCTTCAAAGGCTCCCTGCGCGATACCCAGGGCCTGCGCCGCAACGCCGATACGGCCGTTATCCAGCGTGGCCAGACCTATTTTCATTCCATCGCCGAGTTTTCCCAGAAGATTTTTTTCCGGCACACGGCAGTCTTCCAAAAACAGTGAGGAAACAGGATTGGCGCGCATGCCGCAAAGATCTTCCAGTTCGCCGCGCAAAAATCCGGCATAATCTGCTCTCCACAATAAAAACACTGCTCTGCAGGCGTGTCTGGATCGGAACTGGTCAGGGCGAAAATCAAGGCCAGATCACAAACTCCGCCGTTGGTGACAAATATTTTTGTGCCGTTTAAAATGTATTCATGACCGTTTTTTACCGCAGTTGTTTCCACGCTGCCCGCATCAGAACCGGCATTGGCTTCCGTCAGGCTGAAAGCGCCGATAATTTCACCGCTGGCCAGTTTCGGCAGATAATGTTTCTTTTTGCTCCGGTGTAGCAAACTGGAGAAACGGATAAACGGCAACGCCGTTGTGCACGGTAACGCACAAGCCTACCGCGGCGCAAACACGGGAAATTTCCTCCACAACTATAGCCGCGCTGATGGAATCCAGTGCCGCTCCGCCGAATTCCTTCGGCACCTGCAGGCCGAAATAATTAAGCTTTTTCATTTTTTCGATAACGTCGCGGGGAAATGTGGCATTGCGGTCTATTTCCGCGGCAATAGGAGCAAGTTCCGTTTCCGCAAAATGCCGCACGGAATTGCGGATAAGTTTATGTTTCATGCAAGGATTGAATTGCAACTTACATCTCCTCATCAATGCTGTATTTTTTGCACAAATAACTTAAAATAAACTGTAAAATCAAGAAAATGAAACAAAAACTTTTTCTGGAATATCAAACCAAGAACCTGTAAAATCACGCTATACTTAAATTCTTACAACAGCAAAGGAGAATATCATGAAAATACGCATTTTCTTGTTCTCATTGGTTTTATTATTTGCCTGCCTGACTGCGGCGCATACCCAGGAATATGGCAAAATCCGAGCTTTGCAACAGCGAGCGGCTTATGTGACCAAACAAAAGAACGACTTCGTTGCCCGGGTTTTGACATCTTATAAAATACCTCATGAAAAAAACGATCAAGGCGCTATTGTGCGCATTAATATGGAAGGGCAGTGGCTAAGTATAAAAGCTATTGAAATCATTCCCATAATCAAAGAATCGGCTGATAAGCGCCAGCATGTTGTTGCTCATGAGCTATTTTTTTATACCGATGATAATATTCTTGATCTGGTATCCGAGTTGACAATTCGTTAATTTTTAAACGTTTTCCTTACTTTGAATTTCAGCCACTTTTTCTTTATTTAAATAATACCGGCCCTGAAAAGTTTTGCAGACTACTTCGCTTAAAATAAGCATCTCCAGCGCTTTAGGGCGATAATCACGATAGCCTATTTTGAAATAATTAACTTTATCGTAAGGCAAATCAACGGCGGTTGAGGCATTTATAGCCCCTCTATCTTCAAGTTCCTTCATAATGGCAAGAGATACCTGTTTTGTCCACCAGCCGGCGCCTAACATAGCTAAAAGATAAACAACAAGCAAAACGAAAATACCGATAATTATTTGCATTGATTCCGGCATGAAGTATGTCCTTTTTCGGAATGTTTTTTCCATCTTTAAACAATTTATTTTAATTGAGCAAGGATTTATTAACTATTGCTCGATTTGATTATCTGCTTTTGGAATCCGACAGTTAAAATCATAAAATATTGCTTTTTTAGTTTTAGTTGTTATTATAATAATTGAGAAAGCCTGTTTAAAACAGATAAAATTATAAAAAGGGAAAAGACGATGAAAAAAGTCAAGGCTCCGAAAAAAGACCTGACGATTAAAAAAACTAAGACCATAAAAAAAGATAATTTTCCTTCGACAAGAGCTATATTAGCTTTGAAAAAGCAGAAGATTGATTTCTCTTTACATCCTTATCAATACGAAGAAAAAGGTGGAACAAAAGCGTCGGCAATCAAGCTGGGTGTTGATGAACACAGCGTCATTAAAACACTGGTAATGGAAGATGAAAATGGAAAACCGCTGATTATTTTGATGCATGGCGATAAAGAAGTTTCCACAAAATCATTGGCTAGTATTCTTGGCGCAAAATCGATTTCGCCTTGCAAACCGGAAATAGCGGAAAAACATACCGGCTATAAAGTCGGCGGTACTTCGCCTTTCGGCATAAAAAAAGTAATACCTCTTTTCATGGAAAAAACTATAGCCGATTTGCCCAAAATTTTTATTAACGCCGGACGGCGCGGTTTGCTGGCACAGATGTCTCCTCTTGCACTAATTGAAGCGCTCAGGCCGTTTACGGTCAAGTGTTGCTTTATGATTTGCCTTTTATCGCCAAAAATGAAATCGTGCTCATTAAGGTTCTTCTAATATGCCCGAAAACGTAATAATCCGCTGTCTTAATTGCGGAACAAAAAATCGCATACCGCAAAAAAAAATTCCAGGGCAGGTCTGTCTGCGGTAAATGCGCCGCGCCATTGGATGATTTGATTATTCGCTGTCTAAAATGCGGCACAAAAAACAGAATGCCCGAAGATCGTCTTAATCAAAAACCTCTTTGCGGTAAATGTCGTGAACCACTGGTAATTACCCAACAAAAAATCAAGCCCTTAGAGGTAACGGATAATACATTTGCCCGCGAAGTACTGACTTCCGATACATCCGTTCTTGTTGATTGCTGGGCGCCCTGGTGCGGTCCCTGCCAGCACATTATCGCCAATAATCGATGAACTGGCTTCCGATTATGCCAATGGAGTAAAAGTAGTCAAGCTGAATGTTGATGAAAATCCGCTTACCGCTTCGCAATATGGAATTCACAGTATTCCGACCATGCTTTTTTTTAAAGAAGGCAAGCTGGTGCAACGCGCTGACCGGAGCGCTCCCCAAAGAAGAAATCGAAAAAAATTTATTATCCATAATCAAGACCAACTGAACTCAAGCGACGCATTCATGAAAAACAAAGCAAATCTAATGTATACCAATGTAAAATTTTCGATGTTTGGGAAGAAGAAGTCGCTTCTGCCCAACGGAAAATCAATCAAACAAAGCTGGATTGACCATAAACCTACCGTCGCCATTGTTGCCATCAACGATAAAAATGAAGTACTTTTAATAAAACAATACCGCAACGCCGTTAAAAAAGCATCTTCTGGAAATTCCGGCCGGCTCGCTGGATAGTCTGGAAGAATCCCCTGTTGCCTGCGCCCAGAGGGAACTGGCCGAAGAAACAGGCTTTAAAGCCGAAAAACTTGATCAAACTTTTTGAAGGCTACCTCTTGCCCGGATACTGCAATGAATATATGTATTTTTTTCTCGCGCAGGATCTTGTTTCACGCGCCGCTCACTCCCGATGAAGATGAATTCATCGAAACTATGCCTGTCAGCTTTTTCCGATGCAGCGCAAACTGCTCGAAAAAGGCGAAATAATTGATGCTAAAACCGCTTTGGGAATTTTCCTGGCCGATAACTTTTTTGACAAAACAACTTGCTGAAATAAAACAGCTACTAAAGTATCTTTTTGATTACACTTGAAAGCTTCTTGCCAGAGGCACAAAGTTTTGTTAGACTTCTTTCCAAGTTCGATATTAATTATACCGAGTTGCATTCATAAAGATAACGAGGCGGCAAGAAGGAGACTCCGCAGGCGTATTATTAATACGTTGAGGAAGCCGACGACGATGCCAACAAAGTTAGCTAAAGAATACGGCTTGGTATTATAAAGAAGGGAGGCACCACCATGATCTACAATGAAGAATTTGAAACCATGCCCCGCGAAGTCATAAAAGCTCTGCAAGTCAAAAGACTCCAGCAGGTTTTGGAGCGAGTTTATCATACGGTGGGATTTTATAAAAAATCCTTTGATGCCGCCAAAATCAAACCCGACGATATAAAATCCATTGCCGACATGAAAAAGCTTCCCTTTATCACCAGAAAGGATTTGCGCGATAATTATCCCTTCGGTTTATTTTCCGTGCCGATGAGCAGTATTGTTCGTTTGCATGCTTCTTCCGGCACCAGCGGTCAGTCCGCTGTTTTCGGTTATACCAAACGCGATATTGAAACATGGTCGGATCTTATCGCGCGCTGTCTTGTTGCCGCGGGTATAACAAAAAACGATATTATTCATAACGCCTTCGGTTACGGATTGTTCACCGGCGGCCTGGGGCTGCATTACGGCGCGGAAAAAATCGGCGCGAGCGTTATTCCCATGTCCGGAGGAAACGCCAAAAGGCAAATCATGATTTTGCAGGATTTCGGGCCGACGGTTATCTGCTGCACGCCTTCCTACGCGCTGCATCTGGCCGAAGAAGGCAAAGCCATGGGTGTGGATATGAAATCATTGAAACTGCGTGTGGGTATTTTCGGAGCGGAACCGTGGAACAAGGCGATGCGCGACGAAATTGAAAAAGTTTTCGGCATAACCGCGCTGGATCTCTTTGGCTTGTCGGAAGTCATCGGCCCGGGCATGGCGATGGAATGTCTGGAAGGCCGCAATGGAATGCATATTTTTGAAGATCATTTTATCGTCGAAACAATCAATCCCCAAACCGGCGAAGTTCTGCCTGAAGGAGCAGAAGGAGAACTGGTTTTCACCACCTTGACCAAAGAAGCGAATCCGCTTATCCGTTACCGTTCCGGCGATATATCGCGTCTGATTACCGAACCGTGCCGCTGCGGCCGCAGTCATATCAAGATGGAAAGAGTCTTGAAAAGAAGCGACGACATGCTGATTATCCGCGGCGTCAATATTTTCCCCTCGCAAATCGAAGCTATTTTGGTGGATATCGAAGGATTGAAACCCAATTATCAAATCATCGTTGATAAAGTGGGCGCGCTGGACTCACTGGAGTTGCAGGTGGAAGTCAAGCGATAAGATATTCAGCGATTCCGGCAGCGTCAAGGAACTGCAGAAAATTGAACAGAAGAATTGTCAAGGACATGAAGGATTATCTGGGCATTGCTCGCGCGCGTAAAACTTGTCGAGCCCAATACTCTGCAAAAAGCAGGGCGCAAAAGTTATTGATAAACGCCGCTATTGATCACTAGATATGAAGGGGGTTACGATGAAGGTAGAACAAATATCTGTTTTTCTGGAAAATAAACCCGGCACGCTGGAGCAGGCGACACGCGTGCTCAAAGACGCCAATATCAATATTCGCACTTTGTCGCTGGCCGAAACCGTTGATTTCGGCATTTTGCGTTTGATTGTCAATGATGTCGAAAAAGCCAATAAAGTTCTTAAAGATAGCGGCTTTCAGGTAAGCAAAACCCCTGTTGTCGCCGTGGAAGTTCCCGACAAACCGGGCGGCCTGCACAGCATCATGGAAGTTGTCTCCAAAGAAGGCATCAACGTGGAATATCTTTACGCCTTTGTCGAAAAAAGCGGCCAGAACGCCGTCATCATCTTCCGCTTTGACAACCCGGAAAAAGCCATCGATATTCTGATGAAACATAACTTTACAGTAGTGCCGGGTAAAAAGCTATACGAGTTCTAGTGACACTCGCTAAGAACAAACGCAGTGAAGTTCGAAGCGTAAGTGGAACTATCCCAGGAGCGGAGCGACGTGGGATAATGAGACCCGAGCTTCAAAAACAAAAAGCATTATGGCCGAATCCTTAAAACAATCCATCAAGAAATTTTTGCGCCCGCAGGTTGATGCGGTTGGTTTCGCTTCCGCTGCACGGTTTGCCGATGCGCCCGAAGCGCATCATCCCGCGCGTGTCTGTCCGGAGGCCAAAACCGTTATTGTTATCGGAATTGCCGTCCCGCAGGGAATGCTGCGCTCGCCGCATTATAATCTTTACGCCGTGCACAGAACCTATCACAGCGCCTATACTCGACTTGATCATATTTCCTTGGCGCTCAGTAATTACATTGAAGCAAAGGGAGGCCATCTGGCTCTTCCCATTCCCAGCTATGCCCCGATGGTTTTTCATCAATTTGAGCCCTGGGGTGTTATGTCTTTGAAACACGCTGCGGTAAAAGCAGGCCTGGGACGATTCGGCCGCAGCGGACAAGTTTATCATCCCAAATACGGCTCGCTCTTGAGGCTTGCCGCTGTTGTCACAAGCGCGTCAATTCCCGCCGATCCAATGCCATCTGACGATGTACCCTGTCCGCCCAACTGTTCTGCCTGTATGAAAGTTTGCCCTTCCAAGGCCTTCAATGAAAACGGAAAATTCCATAAAATGACTTGCCTCGGGCATTCGGTAAAGCATGCGATTTATCCTCTGGCTCTGAATACCGAAGAAGGCCTGAAAAAAATCGAACGCGTTATCAACACCGCCGGGCATAATTACTGGATTGACTGCGACGAGTGCCTTAAGGTTTGCCCTTTAAATAAAAAGAAAGTGCGAAAGAAAGTATAACAAAGTACGATAGATAAACATTGTTGGCGTTAAATAATGTATTTTACATTCTCTAATGGCCAAATTGACGATCAAGATATGGAGCAGCTTCAAGAGCTTCTAGATGTTGTTGACCATCAATTTACCTTAAATATTCTTAAAAGAAAGAAAGCGCATCCACCCGAACAAAATATTTATTGGGATCGTGTGTCATATTTAGCCGGATTGGGATTTGTAATGTGTCAGCAATATATGAATATCACATATCCTACCGACAAACTTGGAAGAAATGAAGCTTTTTGTTTACCCCCAAAGCATTCATCAGGATATAGCATAGTTCAGTTAATAAATGCAGGAGCCAATTATTGGGGAAACACTATCAAGAAAATGTCGACTTTCCATATGGTACATTGAGAAAGGAAACGATTGAGCCAATAGAAAGACTCGGCTTCTCTATAGAAGAAGGTTGTTTACTTGAAAATTTTCTTGAAATGATGGTTGAAACAGAAAGTGATCTTTTTAGAAAGATAGTAGGGTTCCTAAAAGAATGGAGAAGTAATCTAATAAAAAGTCCCACCATTGGCGTTGAGTAGAACGCACAAAAACCCGCACGCTTGTCATGCCGGCATTTATTCCCCCTGTTTTTTATTTACTGCCGGTCTTTCGACACTCTTTACATTTACCGTCCGGACCAATAACACCGATACAGGCTTCATCAGAACATAAAACTCTTTTATCCCAGTCATCGTCAGCAGTATCCGCATCCGCTAACGAAACCTGATTCTGCTCCTCTTTTGGTATATCCTTAAGCTTGCTTTTGCTGTGTCCCGCTGAAAGCTTGCCCTCATAAGGTTTGCCGCATTCCTTGCATTTGCCATCAGGTCCAATAGTGCCGATGCAGGATTCATCACTGCACAATGCTCGCTTTTCCCAATCTTCCTTATCATCAAGAATTATTTCAACCATGTTCTTCTCCAAGGTTTATTCGAAATGCTACTTATGCTGGCTGAGCAAAAATGTCAATTTAAACATGAATATTTTCATTAAACTGAACTAGTCTGTCATGCCGGGCTTGATCCGGCATCCAGACGTCGTTCCGATGAAAGCCGGGAACCAATTATAAAAATACTGGATTCCGGCTCGTTGGCCGGAATGACAAAAAGAGACAACCGAATGAAGGCCGTCTTGGCACTTATCCTTTGATGCAGGCAACTGCTTTCAATCGTGCCACCTTTTTGGCAATCCCCGCCTCATGCATCACCTGCACAACGTCTTGCACATTTTTATACGCTTCCGGCATTTCTTCTCTTAAAGTTCCTTTGCTTGAAGCCATGACTAAAACTCCCTGATCAGCCAGTTCACGGCTAATGGAGCGTCCCTGACTCACTTTTGTCGCCTGTGTCCGGCTCATCACCCGTCCGGCGCCATGACAGGCACTGCCGAAAGTCTCTTCCATCGCTTTTTCCTGACCAACCAAAACATAAGAGCCGCTACCCATATCACCCGGAATAAGCACCGGCTGGCCGACGCTTTTATAGCGTTGCGGGCACTGCATCATGCCCGGCGGGAAAAGCGCGTGTCGCGCCTTTGCGATGGACGCAAAGCTTTTTCATTTTTCCCTGAATATTAAAATCTTCTATCTTGGCGATATTGTGGCAGACATCATAAACCAAACGCATTCCCAATTCCCGCGGCGCCATCCGTAGAGTTTTTTCAAATATTTCCCGTCGTGTGATGCATAAGCAATCTGCCGGTTAGCCCAGGCGTAATTGGCGCCGCAGGCCATAGCGGCCAGATAATTTTTGCCGCGCGTTGAATTCAGATAAGCGCAGGCCAGTTGTCTGTCCGGCAGTTCAATTCCTGTCTCCTGCGCGTGTTTGACCATCAAGGCCAGATAATCATCGCAAATCTGATAACCCAAACCGCGCGAACCGGTATGAATCATGACGACAATCTGCCCTTTGCGCAAACCAAACGCCTGCGCCGCTGTCTTCATCAAATATTTCCTGCACAACTTCAATTTCCAGAAAATGATTGCCGGAACCCAATGTGCCTAATTGCTGTTTGCCTCGCTCCAGCGCGCGGGCGGATACCTGTTCGGGATCAGCTCCGGCCATTGCGCCGCCGTCTTCTGTTGTTTCCAAATCTTCCGTGCAGGCCAAAACCGGCTTTCACCGCCCATTTAGCGCCTTCTTCCAAAACCTTTTTTTGATCTTTGCCCGATAATTTTACCGAACCTGTGGAACCGACACCTGATGGTATATGCTGATACAAGGCTGTAGTTAAATCGCTGATTCTGTTTTTAATATCCGCAAAAGATAAATTAGTGGCCATCAGACGGCAGCCGCAATTGATATCGTAGCCGACGCCGCCCGGAGAAACTAATACCGCTCTCCATATCAAAGGCCGCCACACCGCCAATAGGAAAGCCATAACCCCAGTGGACATCCGGCATGGCCAGAGAATAATTAACAATGCCGGGTAAATGCGCAACATTGGCCACCTGCTTGGTGCTTTCATCGCCTTTTAAAAGCTGATAAATTTTTTCATTGGCATAAATAATCCCGGGCACCTTCATTTTCCCTGTTTGGGGAAGAAGCCAGCGGTTATCATCTATGTGTTCCAACTTTATTTCAGACATCGAAAATCACCTTTGCCTTCCAGCCTTGAGCCTTTTTTTCAATGCTCAGTCCGTGATATGTCACGGCTTTTATTTCTGTTTTCAACTGATGTTTATCTGAATCATAAGGCTCACCCGTGAATTGAGCGACTATTTGCCCTGATTTCATTTCTAAAAGCTTACACTGTTTAATGATCCACTTTTTTCCATTAAATAAATAAAGAGCTTCCCGCAAGAAATTAATCAAAAGGTCTTCTGCATCCGCACCTTTAACTGTTACAACTTTTTCGTTAACATTGTTAATGCCTGTAAGATCAATAATTAAATTGAACATCGTTTCCACGGCATTTTCAAAAAGCTCTTTTTTTGTTTTGCCCCACACTTCAATACCGATGTCGGCAGTATGGTCCAGTAGTGTATATTTTTTCATAAATGAACTATAGCTAATTTAATGCGTAAGAACAAGCGTTACCGAATATCTGAATTTTTGCTGGAGGTTACTATCCCCAAAGGCAGCAACTGAACGTTGTGTAGATGTATGTGTTATTGACGGATATTATGTTAAAAAATGGTACTTTTGGGGATTATGCGTATTTTCTTAAAAACACCAAAAACAGGTATCCTTATTCGGTTTCTTACATCTACAAACAATTATCCTGCTCGGAGATATAACTACTTCCTGGTCGAGAATATTTGCATCCGTAGAAAGGTTCATACCACTTCGCTTTCTTTAGCTAACTTTGTTGGCTGCGTCGTCGGCTTCCTCAGCGTATGTAAAAAATACGCCTCCGGTGCTTCCTCCTTGCCGCCTCGTTATCCTTTGAAAGCGAAATGGTATCAGGTATTTTTCCTTATTCCTTATGAAATTTTTTACCGCTCTTGACTGCATCAACAAGAATGCGGGGAGGGCTGAAGCGTTTTCCACAGGTTTTTTGGAGCGACTCCATATTCTGTAAGATCTTCGCTGCCCCGATATAGTCGATATAGCGGAAAGGGCCGCCATGGAAAGGCGGGAAGCCCAGGCCGAATACGGCGCCGATATCCCCGTCCCGCGGGCAGGAGATAATTCCCTCCTCCAGGCAAATGAGGGCCTCATTTATCATCATCAAACTGACCCGTTGCCGGATCAGCTCGGCATCGAATCCCCGGCGGGGGGCACCGCCTAAGATGTTATAAACCGCCTCATCGGGAATTTTCTGTCCCTTTTTCTTTTTCAGATCGTAGCGGTAAAATCCTTTCTTGTTTTTCTTACCCTTATAATCCTGGGCAATAAGCTTCGGGAAGGCATCGGAGGACTGCATGCCCCTTGCCGCGAACATCTTTCCCAGCCCCTTGGCTACGTGGGCGCCTACATCAATCCCCACCTCGTCGATGAGGGTTATAGGGCCGACAGGATAGCCGAACTGCCGCATCGCCTTATCAATAGCGACAGAGTATGCCCCTTCCTCCACGAGGAGAACGGCTTCGTTCAGGAGGGGCGCCAGGATCCGTGTCGTGTAGAAACCGGGGCCGTCCTTCACTACTATGCAGGTTTTCCCCTGGGCAATCCCAAAATCCAGGGCCGTGGCCGTTACCCACGGAGCCGTCCGATCCGTTGTGATGATCTCCAGGAGCGGCATCTTCGGAACGGGTGAGAAATAGTGCATGCCGATGACGTTTTCCGGCCTCTTGCAACCGGAGGCGATGTCGGCGATAGGTAAAGCGGAGGTATTGGAAGCGAAGATCGTCTTCTCATTGGTCGCAGTTTCAACATCAGCCAGGACGCGCTTTTTCACATCGAGATCCTCGAAGACGGCCTCCACGACGAGATCCGTATTTTTAAAGAGGGTGTAGTCGTCACAGGGGATGAGTTTCCCGTACTGGACGTCCCGGTCGAAGGAAAGGATGGCTCCCGATTTGGCCCGCTTTTCGAGACCTTTCCAGATTTCCTTCATCCCTTTGGCGGCTGTATCCAGGTTCACATCCTTCATCAGAATGGTATCGCAGATGGAAGTCGAGACAGCAGCTATCCCTTGCCCCATTAATCCCGTCCCGATAACGGCCAGCTTGCCGACTTTTCGGACGAGGTCCTTCCGCGGATTTTTTTTAAGATCGGACATTCCCAAAAAAATGCTCATCAGCGACTTGGACTGGGGCGTAATAACCAGTTTCCCAAAAAGTTCGATTTCCTTCTTCAAGCCCGCTTCTTTCCCGTTTTTCTGTCCCCATTCCACCGCGTCAATGATGGCGAATGGCGCGGGATAAAGACCGTAAGTCTGGCGCATAACCATTTTTCTGGCCTGGGAAAAAACGATTCCTCTGCCTACGGGATTGGATTCCAAGAGGAAATCAACGAGAGAACGGTTGCGTTTTCTTTTGACGCTTTTTTTATTCGCCAGTTCCAGAGCCTTCTTGACGGCCGCTTCCTTCAAACCATAGGGGGGAATGAGCTCATCGACCAGCCCTGCCCGTTTAGCCTGTTTTGCCCGGAGAGTACGTGCCGTGAGCATCATGGGCAGTGCTATCTTCAGGCCGATAAGTCTTGGAAGCCGCTGTGTTCCACCGGCTGCAGGCAGTAACCCGAGTTGCACCTCCGGGAATCCCATGACGGTTTCCGGAGAGTTGACAGCCATCCGGTAATTACAGACCAGGGCCAGCTCCAAACCGCCGCCCAGGCAGTTCCCATTGATGCAGGCCACGACGGGAATCTCCATTTGCTCCAGGGTGTTGAGGATGGCATGACCCTTAGTGATATATGTGACGACCTCTTCTGTGGTTCGCATGCCTTTAAGTTCGTCGATATCTGCACCTACGACGAAGTTGTCCTGCTTCCCGCTCATGATGACCAGCGCCTTGATGTTTTTGTCCTTTTTAATATCGCTGATAACTTCTCCTACCTCGTTCAGGAGGCCCGAAGACACCTTGTTCACCTTGCTGTCGGGGCAATCGACAATGATAACGCCGATCCCTTCTTTAGTCTTTTCTAGAGTCAGATATTTCATAATGATTCCCTTCTACTGTGCATTTTCCAGAATGATGGCGTTTCCAACTGCCCCTGCACCGCAGCCGGCAACGAGACCGAACTGAGCATTTTCTTCCTGCATGCGGTTACAGCAACTGGCAATCAGCCTGCCGCCTGTTGCCCCGAAAGGATGACCTAGAGAAAGTGATCCGCCCCGGGTGTTTAACCGTTCCATATCGAAGTCGCCCATCCTGCCGTTCAATCCCAAGGCCTCGCGGCTCCATTTGTCGGACTCCATGTAGCGGATGTTAGCAATGATCTGGGCGGCAAACGCCTCATGGATCTCGAAAACCTTAATATCGGATAAAGCTATGTCTGTCTTCTTCAGGGCTCTAGCGGTCGCAAAGGCCGGGCCGAGAAGAAGTTCATCCCAGGGGTTTGATCCCGCCTGGGAGTATGACTTGACGTAGGCCAGGGGCTTCAGACCCAATGCCCTGGCTTTGGACTCCCTCATCAGAAGTACCGCAGAGGCTCCATCTGTAAGAAAGGATGCGTTGCCCGCCGTTACCGTTCCGTATCGTTTTTCGAAGGCCGGCTTTAATTTGCTTAGCTTATCCGGAGTGGCATCAGCCCGCGGGCCGTTGTCCGTCGTTAAGGCCTTCTGAGTTCCGGGAATGACGACGGGAATGATTTCCTTCTTCAGAGCACCGTTCTTTGTGGCTTTCGTGGCCAGTTGGTGGGAACGGGAGGCAAAGTCGTCCTGATCTTTCCGGGTGATACCGAGACGTCTTGCCAGCCTGTCGGCATTGTCCCCCATGGTGAGTCCTGTGGAGTATTCGGCGATCGCCGGTCTTTCCGGGACGAAGAAGTCCTTCAGTTTCATTCCCTTGAGGAGTTTCAACTTTCCTCCAAGGCTTTTCGGCCGCTTATACATGGTGAGGTCGAGGATGAAGCGCCGGTAAAGCTTGGATATCTTGATGTCCGGGTCAGACATGGATTCCGTTCCACCGGCGATGACCGTGTCCGCCTGCCCGGAGGTGATCATCTCGCACGCGGACGTAACGGCGATGTTTGCTGATACGCAGGCCACCGTACACGTGTGCGCAGGAATACTGTCGGGAAGGCCTGCGCCGAGCATGGCCTCACGTGCTACATTGGTTGTGGAGACATCCGACATAACCGTTCCCATGATAACGTATTCTATCAGTGATGGATCGAGCCCCGTTCTGGCGATGAGCCCCTTGATAGCGTAACGTCCAAGCTCCCAGGCCATCAAGTCATAGTAAGCTGTGCCTGAACGCATGAATGGCGTCCGGCAGGCATCGATAATTACAACCCTGTCCTTTGTCTCTGTCATAACTTTTTACCTTTCTTTTTTTATCGTATCGGGAAGGTAGGCCTCCCCTAATTTCCTCTTAAAAAATATGCCACTCGACTTACAGCCCCATGAACCGGGCAGCAATTCCCTTCATGGTTTCGTTGGTGCCGGCAAAAATCCGAGTGACGCGAATATCCCGCCAGGCCCGGGCGATGGGGTATTCTTCGCAGTATCCGTATCCTCCGTGAAGCTGGAGGCAGCGGTCGGCGACCCGGAAGGCCATGTCCGTCGTCCAGTATTTCGCCATGGAGACATCGACAACGACGTTCCCGCCTTCCATATGGTCCACGATCAGCTTGTCGATGAAGGTACGTCCCAGTCTTACCTCGGTGGCCATCTCGACAATCTCGAACTGGACGTGTTGAAACTTGGAGAGGGGACGGCCGAAGGCCTCCCTGTCCCGGCAGTATTTGATCGTAAAATCCACCATTAGCTCTGCCGCTGCTACGGCTCCAATGGCGCAAACAAGACGCTCTTGCTGGAGCTTCAACATAAGTTTTAGAAAACCGCTGCCCCTGTCGCCGAGACGGTTGGCCTTCGGTATGCGGCAATCGGTGAAGTATAGTTCCGCCGTGTCCTGACTGTGCCAGCCAATCTTCTTGATTTGCTTGCCTTTGTCGAATCCGGGAGTACCCGCCTCAACAAGGTAGAGGTCAACGGCCTGGTGGGGGTTTTCCGTGTTAGGATCCCGGGCAGCCACAATGACGAGGTCACAGTTGATGCCGTTGCTGATGAAGGTCTTTTGACCGTTGAGGACTATCTCATTCCCCGCCTCTGTCGCTTTCGTTTTCATGGCAGCAAGGTCGCTACCGGCGTTGGGCTCCGTCATAGCGAGAGCAGTAATGATGTCGCCAGAGACGCAGCCGGGGAGATATTTCTTTTTCTGTTCCTCCGATCCGAAGGCTGAAATATAGGGAACACAGATATCGCTATGGAGGGATGCCGTCAGACCGGAAAAGTTACATTTGACGAGTTCTTCACAGATGATAACGGAATAGAGAAAGTCGCCGCCTGCGCCACCGTATTCCTCGGGAATATCCGTGCACAGGAAGCCCTGTTCCCCCATCTTCTTCCAGACGCTCTTGGGAACGATTCCCGCCTCTTCCCATTCCTCGATATGGGGGATGATCTCCTTGTCCAGGAACTTCCGGAGGCTCTCCCGGAACATCTTGTGTTCCGCCGTGTAAGGGATAATATCCATTGCATCCTCCTTTTCAAGTACAGCAGCTAAGATAAAGCCTGTTCCTTTTTGAGTTTCACATAATTCATCCCTTTTCGTAATGATGAATTTTCTCACGGGAATAAGCGCGTGTCCGCATTATAAATGTAATTCCGGATTTGTCCAGTTACATTTTTTTGTATCCTATTGCTGCTTGCATCGTATTGATGATTTGCGCTGTAATTGGGGTTGCAGTTCGTTGTTCCGATTATAAGTACGGCTGTCTTTCTTTGCTTCTTGTAAAAAGCGGTAGAAATTATCATAATTATAACTGAAAAGAGACGAAGCCTCTTCTTTCACTAAGGGGCTTCGTCTTTTTTTCCCAAGGCAGGGTATCTTTTAAAAACTATACAGCGTTATTCTTCTTCAGCGGAAGATCATTCCGGTGAATTATCTGCGGTATCTTCTTCTACGCCCGTTGCATCATCATCTTTGCCTTCATCTTCCGAAGTGGTGCGGGCGACACCGACGAGTTTTTCTTTCGGCTCCAGATCAATGAGCTTCACGCCCTGCGTTACACGATGATTAACCGGTACTTCCTGCACTTTCAGCCGGATGACTTTGCCGCCATCGCTGATGAGCATAATGTGCTCTTCGCCGGTCACCTGCAACACACCGGACACATTGCCGACTTTGGCTACGGTTTTTAAATTAATCGTTCCTTTTCCGCCGCGGCTCTGAACGCGGTATTCCTCAATCGGCGTACATTTGCCAAAACCGTTTTCGGAAACCGTCAGCATAAACGTGTCTTTCGCCGGTATATCCACACCGATGACAGCGTCATCTTTACCCAGATTAATGCCGCGCACGCCTTTCGCTGTCCGGCCCATATCACGCACATCGTCTTCTTTAAAACGAATAGCCATTCCCCGCCGCGTTGCTAAAAAGATATCCTGTTTTCCCGTGGTTAATTGAACATCAACCAGTTCGTCACCCTTCTCGATGGAAATGGCGATAATGCCGCCGGAGCGCGGATTGGAATAAGCAGCTAACTCCGTCTTTTTAATAGTTCCTTTTTTTGTTACCATCACCACGAATTTATCATCAGCAAATTCCCGCACCGGCAACGTCGCGCTCACGCGTTCACCCGGCCCCAGGTTCACCAAATTGACCATGGCCTTCCCTTTAGCGGCTCGCCCCGCCTGGGGTATCTGATAAACTTTCAGCCAGTGCACCTTGCCGGTGCTGGTAAAAATAAGCAGATAATGATGTGTGGAGGCGACAAAGATTTTTTCCACAAAATCTTCTTCTTTCGTCCCCATGCCCATTTTGCCGCGTCCGCCGCGGTGCTGGCTCTTGTAAAGGCTGACCGCGTTGCGTTTGATGTAGCCGGAATGGGATATAGTTACCACCATGTCTTCTTCCACAATCATATCTTCGATATTGATATCATCGGTGCTGGCGACAATTTCCGTGCGGCGTTCATCACCATAGCGTTCTTTTATTTCATTGAGTTCGTCAATAATAACCTGCAAAACCTTTTGCTCGATCAGCCAAAATTGCTTCGAGTTTGGCCATTAAAGCTTTGACTTCCGCGTATTCTTCGTCAATTTTTGCCCGTTCCAAACCGGTCAGGCGCTGCAGTCTCATTTCCAGAATGGCTTTGGCCTGAATTTCGGAAAATTTAAATTTCGCGCATAATTTTACCGCCGCTTCCTGAGGATTTTTAGACGCTTTAATCACTTTGATAATGGCGTCAATATTGTTCAACGCAATAATCAAGCCTTCCAAAATATGCGCTCGTTCTTTGGCGCGGGCCAGATCAAATTTCGTGCGGCGCACGACAACGTCCCTGCGGAAGGTGATGAATTTTTCGAGTACTTCCTTGAGATTGAAAACCTGCGGACGGCCTTCGGATATCGCCAGCATAATAATGCCGAACGAGCTTTCCATTTGCGTAAATTTATAAAGCTGATTGAGGATAATCGCGGAATTTTCATCACGTTTCAAATCAATGACGACGCGAATACCTTCGCGGTCCGATTCGTCGCGCAAATCGGAAATGCCGGCTATTTTTTTATCGCGCACCAGCTCCGATATTTTTTCAATCAGCGTGGCTTTGTTGACCTGATAAGGAATCTCCGTAATGACAATTGTTTCCTTGTCATTACGGGCGTTTTTTTCAATAAGCGCCCGCGCCCTCATTTTGATTATGCCGCGGCCGGTTTTATAAGCGGCAAGAATTCCCTCGCGGCCGTTGATAAAACCGGCCGTCGGGAAATCCGGTCCGGGAATATGGCGCATTAGTTTTTCAACGGTAATTTGCGGATTTTTGATGCAGGCAATGGTGCCGTTTATTATTTCCGTCAAATTATGCGGCGGAATATTGGTGGCCATACCGACGGCAATGCCGGAAGAACCATTGAGCAACAGCAGCGGTATCCGTGTAGCCAGAAGCGACGGCTCCTGCAGAGATTCGTCATAGTTGGGCACATAATCGACCGTGTCTTTTTCCAGATCGGCAAGCACTTCATCGGCAATGCGCGCCATACGGATTTCCGTGTAACGCATGGCCGCGGGAGGATCGCCGTCAATAGAACCGAAGTTTCCCTGTCCATCAATCAGCATGTAACGCAGAGAAAAATCCTGCGCCATGCGCACCAGTGTGTCATAAATCGCCACATCGCCGTGCGGATGATATTTACCGATGATATCGCCGACGATTCGGGCGGATTTTTTATAAGGCTTATTATACCGATTGCCCATTTCATACATGGAAAACAAAATCCGCCGATGAACCGGTTTCAGGCCGTCGCGCACATCGGGAATAGCCCTGCCGATAATTACGCTCATGGCGTAATCCATGTACGATTTTTTCATTTCATCTTCTATATTCACCAGCGTTGGCTTGTGGTGGATATCTTTTTCCATTTTACTTCATCCTCTCTAAACATAAGCCGCCGTTTAACGGCTCATTCATTGTATATTTTGTCGTCGGATTTAAATGTCTAAATTGGAAACATCCAGAGCATATTTATAAATAAAATCACGGCGAGGTTCTACCTGATCTCCCATCAGCGTCGTAAATATTTCATCGGCCACAACAGCATCATCGACAGTCACTTGCAGCAGACTTCTTTTTTCCGGATTCATGGTCGTTTCCCAAAGCTGTTCGGGATTCATTTCACCCAATCCTTTGTAGCGCTGGACGGTCAAACCTTTCTTGCCGATATTAATGATATGATCCACCAACGCTTTAGAGCTTTCCAGAATAACCGGTTGGGCCTTATCTTCACCGACATCGCGGTAAGGCGGTTCCCCGATAACGGAAACCTGCTCCAGCAATGCTTTTATATCGGAAAATTGCGGCGAGCGGAATGTTTCGCGATCCATACAATTGATCAGGGTTTGTCCGTTTTTCTTAAGATTAAAAACAATCTTATAACCTCCGTGATCCTGGTCCTGTTCAATTGACATAGTCAGTCACATTATCCTTCATGGCTTTGAGAGTTCTTTTCGCGATCGGTTGCAATACTTTTTCGCTTTTAAAACTTTCATCTTTCAGGGAAGGATCTCCGGCCAAGATACGGAACAGATGTCTGTCGCGCTGCTCCTTTTCAAAACGGTCTAAAAAATCTTCTATCCGCATAATCTTTTTGATCAAGCTCAACAATTTATTGCCGGTTGCGGGAAATCGGCTGCCATCGTCCATGACCAAATTGACTTTATCCACTCCGTTTTCCAGAATGTAATTTCTCATTTGTTCTTCATTGTGAATATAGAGCTCATTCTTCTTATCCACCACTTTAAACAACGGCGGCTGAGCGATGAATAAATATCCTCTTTCGATCAGCTCCCGCATCTGGCGGAAGAAAAAAGTCAAAAGCAGCGTGCGAATATGAGAGCCGTCGACATCGGCATCGGTCATGATAATGACCTTATGATACCGCAATTTGCTTACGTCATATTCTTCGGTACCGATGCCCGTTCCCAAAGCGGTAACAATAAGTTTAATTTCTTCGTTTTGCAGCATTTTGTCGAAACGCGCTTTTTCCACGTTCAATACTTTTCCGCGCAGGGGTAAAATTGCCTGATTTTTTCTGTCGCGTCCCTGTTTGGCCGAACCACCGGCGGAATCGCCTTCCACCAAATAAATTTCGCTAAGCGCCGGATCTTTTTCCTGACAATCAGCTAATTTTCCCGGCAAGGAGCCTACTTCCAGCGCGCTTTTGCGCCTGGTCAATTCACGGGCGCGGCGTGCCGCTTCCCGCGCACGCGCCGCATCCAGACATTTATTGAGAATTTGTTTGGCAATCGATGGATTTTCTTCCAGATAACTGCCTATTTTTTCGTAAACAATGCCTTCCACCAACCCGCGTACTTCGCTATTGCCCAGTTTGGTTTTTGTCTGGCCTTCAAACTGCGGATTTTGCACTTTGACGCTGATGACACACGCCAAGCCTTCCCTTAAATCTTCACCGCGCAGAGATTCTTTGCCGTCTTTAATCAATTTGTTGCTTGTGGCATAATTGTTAAAAACACGGGTAAGCGCCGATCGAAAACCGATTAAATGAGTACCGCCTTCAGTTGTGTTGATGCTGTTGGCAAACGCAAATATATTTTCCAGATAAGTTTCGTTGTACTGCAGGGCAACTTCCACGGAACAATCTTCTTTCTCTCCGGTTACATAAATCGGATGTTTATGCAAAACTTTTTTATTGCGATTAATATATTCGACAAACGAAACGATGCCGCCTTTATAAAAGAATTCATTTTTTTTGTCGGTGCGTTCATCAGTTAAATTTATTTTAACGCCGGAATTTAAAAAAGCCAGCTCCCGCAAACGATTGGAAATAACATCAAAACTAAATTCGGTATCTTCAAAAATTTCGTCATCCGGTAAAAATGTTACTTTGGTGCCGTGTCCTTTTGTTTTTCCCACCATTTCCAAGCGGACCGTTGGGAACACCACGCTTATATGTCTGCATGTAAACATTGCCGTCACGCCTTACTTCCAGTTCGCAAGTTTTAGAAAGAGCGTTGACAACCGAAACACCTACGCCATGCAACCCGCCGGATATTTTGTAAGAATCATGGGAAAATTTACCGCCGGCATGCAGTTTAGTCATAACAACTTCCGCCGCCGAAACATCTTCCGTTTTATGAATACCTACAGGTATGCCGCGTCCGTTATCATCAACGACAATACTGTTATCAACTCTGATTTTTACAGTTATTGTGTCGCAATACCCGCCGGCAGCTTCATCAATACTATTATCAACAACTTCATAAACAAGATGGTGTAAGCCTTCTTTTCCTGTGGAACCAATATACATGGCCGGCCTTTTACGCACAGCCTCCAAACCTTCTAATACTTTAATACTATCCGCATCATACTTATGTGTCATAACTACTTTTTCAACTCCTTCATTTCACTATATTTTTAACGGCATAACAATACATAAATAATCATCGCCTTCGGTCTGTTTTATCACCGAGGGTTTTAATTCCCGATCCAACTTCAAACATAATATTTCTTTATTGATCACCGAAATCGCATCAATCAAATAATTCACATTAAATCCCACATCCATATCTTCTCCATTATAATTAATATCTATTTCTTCCGTTGCTTCACCCACATCCAGATTAGTCGAATTAAGCGTTAACTTACCTTCCGAAAAAGAAAGAATAACTCCGCCATAACGTTCCGAAGAAACAACATTCATTCTTCTTAAAGCATGAAGGAAAGATTCTTTTTCCAAAACAATATTTATACCTTTTTCCGAGGGAATAACTCTTTTATAATCAGGATAATCAGCATCAACCAAACTAACCTTTAAAAGAGTATTGTCGGTTTTCACAACAAACATGTTTTTATGGATGCCTATTTTTATATTTTCGTGTTCATCAATAATTTTTTTAACTTCCATTAAGCCTTTACGGGGAATAATAATTCCCTTTCCTGTCTCTAAAAAAGGTTCAGATATTAAATTCTTTGCCAGAGCTAAACGATGGCCGTCTGTGGCCACCATTCGCAATATATTGATTCGACTCCATCCAAAATGGCTTCTAATAATACACCATTTAAGTTTTTTCTCATTTCATCCGTAGCCATAGCAAACGCTGTTTTATTAATTAAATCCTTAATTATTGTTCCTTTAATGTTATAAAGCTGAACATCTGTATCATCGGCAATACTGGGAAAATCTTCTGCCGGTAAACCGGGTATTTTATAAACAGCTCTCTGACAGGATATTTTTACAATATTATTATCTTGAGAAAAAGAAATAACTTCTCCTTGAATTTCCCTAACCATCTCATATATTTTTTTCGCTGAAATAGTTATTTCACCTTTTTCTGATTATTTCCGCTTCATAATCAGAAATTAAACTTATTTCTCTATCCGTAGCAATTATTTTTAGTTTATTGGCTTCTGCTTTTAAAAGAACATTATTTAAAATAGGTATTGTTGTCTTTTTTTCTACAATTCCTAAAGTTTTTTGAATACCATCAAGAAAGGTGTTTCTGTTTATTTTAAATTCCATACCTTCCTCCTTAGTTTTGTATTATTGTATATTATTTTTCTTTATATTAAATAAATAGTAATAGTAATAAGACCTGTGGATATGTTGATTAAATATAAATTTTATAATAATAATAATAATATATATTAATAATCACCTGTTTATAACCTGATATATAAAACTTTATGATTTGTGGATTAAAATATCTTCAATTTCCTGAATTAAATTTTTTAATTTAGAATCAACTTCTATTATTGTTTAAAATTTTATTAGTTGGCATAAATTACTGTCGAATGATCTCGGCCGCCAATTTTTTGACCGATATCCGGAAAAGAAGAATTGGTTAATTTTCTGGCCAAATACATGGCAATTTGCCGGGCAAAAACAAGATTTTTATTTTTATTATGAGCTTTTATATCGGATATTTTTACATTTAATTTTCCGGCAACCACTTTAATTATTTCTTCAATACTTACTTCTTCTTTTTTATTGTGTTTAACTACGTTTATTTAACACTTCTTTTACTAAATCCAAATCAATTTCTCTGCCCGTTAAAGAAGAATAAGCGCCTATTCTAACCAGAAAACCTTCCAGTTCGCGAATATTGGATTCTACATGAGAGGCGATATAATGAGTAACATTACTGGGTAAAGTCAATTTTATTTTCCTGCATTTTTTTTTCGATAATAGCAATTTTTGTTTCTATTTCCGGTGGTTGAATATCAGCAATCAATCCCCATTCAAAACGAGAACGCAGTCTTCCTTCCAAATTGGGAATATCTTTTGGAAATTTATCACTGGTAACGACTATTTGTTTTCCGGAATCATGCAACGTATTGAAAGTATGAAAAAATTCTTCCTGGGTTCTGTCTTTTCCCGCCAGAAAATGAATATCATCAATTAATAAACAACTGATATTGCGATATTTTTCTCTAAATTTGGGCATCCGGTCATAGCGAATGGAATTAATCATTTCATTCATAAATTCTTCCGCGGACACATACATAACATTTAATTCCGGATGGGCAGTGCTGGTAAGAAGACCAATAGCATTGAGTAAATGTGTTTTTCCCAAGCCGGAACCGCCATAAATAAACAAGAGGATTGTAATTTTTGGCCGGTTGTTTGGCTACGGCAATGGAAGCGGCATGAGCAAATTGATTGCAGGGGCCGACCACAAACCTGTCAAAGGTATAGTTATTATTTAAAAAAGAATAATTTTTACCTGTACTTGCCGTCGAAGCAGGAAGCGCGTTTTGGCCTGGATAGGAGGACTTTGACTGCAGAATCCGGGCTTTTTTCTTTACTTTGCGAGAGGATAAAATCAATATCAACATCAATACCTACAACATGTTGCAGAGATTGTTTAATCGTGGAAAAATAATTATCCAAAAGCCAATCTTTAAAAAATTTATTGGGGACGCATCAGTTGCACGCACTTATCTTCCATGGCAACTATTTTGATCGGTTTTATCCAGGTATCAAAATTTTGCTTACTTAGCTTTTCCTGAATAATTTTAGTCGTTTTGTCCCAAACTGCTTCCACTATAACAATCCTTTATAAACATACTTATCAACAGATGTTGATAAGTCTTAAAAATTTACATTATTTCAAATCATCGAGAATTAAACCGGAGAGACGGTTCAATTCATCCATAGAAGTATATCGAATTTCGATATCACCTTTTTTTGATGAACCCTTGATTTGTACCTTTGCCATAAATTTTGCGCTCATTGCCTTTTCCAAATCGGTCAAAAAGCGATCTTTTAGAACCTTGTTTTTTACTCACCGGCTGTTTTTTTATGTTTTGTATTAATCGTTCCGTTTCCCGGACATTTAAATCTTTTTTTAAGATTAATATCCAGCGCCGCAATTTGTTCTTCCGTGGAACTGCAGGCCAATAAACAGCGGGCATGACCTGCCGAAATCTTTTTTTCCACCAGAGCCGTTTTGACTTTAGCCGGCAATTTTAAAAGACGTATGGTATTGGCTAATCGTCGAGCGATCCTTGCCCACACGAGAAGAAATTTCTTCCTGAGAAAGGTTGAATTTTTCGATTAAAGTTACATAAGCCGCCGCTTCTTCCAGGGGATTTAATTCTTCCCGTTGAATATTTTCAATCAGCGACATTTCCGCTGCCTCCATATCCGTTGCTTCGCGAATGACAATAGGCACATCTTTTAGGCCCGCGGCCTGAGCCGCCCGCCAACGGCGCTCTCCGGCAATAATTTCATATCCTTTATCAACTTTGCGGACAATAATCGGTTGAATAATGCCGCTGCTTTTGATGGAAGCGATCAGCTGCTTTTGGTTCTCATCATTGAAATTTTTGCGGGGCTGATAACGATTGGGCTGCAATTCTTCAATGCCGCAAGAAAAAACAGGTTTTTTCTTGTCGAAATCATTCAATAAATCCGGAAAAATGGCACCAAGCCCTTTACCCAGCGCGTTTTTTTGTGCCATTTACATTCCCCCCTGAATTATTTCTTGAGCCAGTTCCATATAAGCCACTGCCCCGCGCGATTTAATATCATAAAGAATAATGGGTAATCCGTGACTGGGACTTTCCGAAAGCCGCACATTGCGCGGAATTATCGTTTTAAAAACCTTATCACCAAAATGTTTCTGTACATCTTCGGTGACCCGATGCGATAGTAAATTGCGCGGATCAAACATGGTCAGCAGAATACCGCCTAAAGCCAGTTCCGGATTTAATTGGCTTTAACCAGTTTAACCGTGTTGAGCAAATATCCCAATCCTTCCATGGCAAAATATTCACACTGTAAAGGAACAATCAAATAATCGGCAGCGACAAGAGCATTGACTGTCATAAAGCCCAGTGACGGTGGACAGTCAATTACTATAAAATCATAATGTCTGTCCAGAGATTTTAATAAGTTCCGCAGACGTTTTTCCCTTTCTTCCAGATCGACAAACTCAACCTCAATTCCAATTAAGATCCTGGTTGGAGGGAATTATATCCAGATGAGGTATCGCTGTGTGGAGAATTACTTCTTCCAACGGCACCTGGCCGATCATCGCATGATATAAATTTGCTTCTTGAAAAGAATTACTATCCATGCCCATACCGCTGGTGGAATTGCCCTGGGAATCGCCATCAATGAGTAAAGTTTTTTTTTCCGCAGCGGCCAGAGACGAAGATAAATTAATTGCGGTAGTGGTTTTACCGACCCCACCTTTTTGATTTGCTATACATATGATTTTATTCATTATTTTATTTGAGTGTCTTCCCGGAAATTCTTTTGAAAAAACTGCCGTTAGAACTAACATAAAAAAGACTTTTTAGAAGGATTTTTTATCTTTTTTTATCTTTTTCCCGACAATAATTTTATGCTGAGTATCCCGCAGAGGTGAATTTATATCATGCTGAAATAATTCATTAAAATAAGATGATGTGGTGCTTTTGACACAGGCGGAAAATTCATTATCGACATCAGGACCTTTTAAAGCGATCAATGTGCCTTGCGGAGCAAGAAAAAAAGCGCCCAGAGATAGGAATTCGGGAAGTTTAAAAGCGGCACGGGAAATTACAACATCAAAAAAATCTTTCCATTTATTGTTTTTTATTAAGTTTTCAACGCGTTCATGAAGAACAACCGTTTCGGTGAGGTTTAAAAGACGAATAATATGCTTTAAAAAGGAAACTTTTTTGCGATTACTCTCCAGAAGATAAAGCTGCAAAGTTGGGCAGGCAATTTTTAAAGGAAGACCGGGAAATCCGGCGCCGCTTCCGATATCAATTATCCGGGCTTTCCGGTTATCAATAAATTGCAGAGCCGTAAGCGAATCCAGAAAATGGCGGGTGATAATTTCCTGAGAAGATTTTTCCGAAATCAAATTTGTTTTGGCGTTCCACAGGAGCAATTCCCGTTGATAAATATCAAATTGCTCTAATTGAATACTGCGCAAAACAATACCCGTTTTTTGTGCGGTCTGACCGAGTAAAATTATTTCCTTTTCCATAATCGGTAAATAACAAAAAGGAAGCATCACTGCAAGCGGGGATTGATTCCGCAGCCAAGGGTATCGGGATAGCGTAGCGTATCGGAATATGATACAGGCATTATTGCAAGAGGAGAGAGATGAAGCCGCAGGCGAATATGAAAAATATCAGCATCGTTTTACAGAAACCCAAATATGCGGGCAATATCGGCTCTATTGCCCGCGCGGCTAAAAATATGGGTATCGGCAATATCATCGTTGTGGGCGCGGCCGATATGGATAGAGAAGAGATGCAGAAAAGATCAACGCATCTGGCCGCTGATGTCCTGGATAAAATACAATATTTTGATAATATGGACACAGCTCTTGGCGACTTCAATTACATTGTCGGGACAACAGCGCGAGTGGGTTCTGCCCGCGGGCCGTTTATTGCGCCGCGCGTTATTGCCGAAAAAATTGTGGGTATTTCCCGCAAAAATAAAATTGCTCTGCTTTTCGGTCCCGAAGATACCGGCCTTTCCAATGATGAATTGCGCTATTGCCATGCCGTGGTCAGCATTCCGACAGCACGGGAACTTAAATCCATTAATCTTTCCCACGCGGTGATGATTGTATGCTACGAAATATTTACCGCTTCATTGCCGTCCATCGAAGAAGCGACACCTAAATTGGCGCTCTCCAAGGAGTTGGAAGGCATGTACGGGCAGATAAAAACAATGCTTGCCCAAATCGGTTTTTTAAATCCGGAAAATCCCGATTACTGGATGATGCATTTGCGGCGCTTTTTTACCCGTGCCGGTCTTTTATCGAGGGAAGTAAAGATAATACGGGGCATTTGCCGACAGTTGGAATGGTATGCCCGCCACAAAAAAACTTGACTTTACGGGGCAGTTCTCATAGGGAATGCGCATACCAAATTGTCTGGCCATATTTTCCCGGATTTAAATTGCATACCATAATACCAACGGAGGACTTGTAAAATATGAATAAAGTATTTTCTTTTACCGGCGCGAAAAAAATTGTTTTCGGCACAGGGTCGTTATCAACTCTGGCCGGTCACGTCAAAGGATCTAAACGCGAAAAATCCTCTGGTGGTAATTGATAAAAATCTTTCTCAGGCAGGTTTTCAGGAAAAAGTAGCCGGTATTCTTACACCTCACGGCATTAAATTTTCCGTCTATGATAAGGTCGAGCCGGAGCCGCCAATTGAATTGGCGGATGAAGGCGCGGCCGCGGCAATTAAAAATCAAAGTGATATTATCATCGGCATCGGCGGCGGGAGCGCCATGGATGTAGCCAAAGCCATCGCGGTTTTGGCCACCAACAAGGGAAGCGCAGTTGATTATCTGGGGTTGAACAAAGTTCCGAAAGCGGGCTTGCCGAAAATAATGATTCCCACCACCGCCGGAACCGGCAGTGAAGTCACCTTTACCGCCGTTTTTGTGCGGAAAAATCTGCAAAAGAAGGAAGGGATGAACAGCCCGCATCTTTATCCGGAGTTGGCGCTATTAGATCCGGAATTAACGCTCAGTTTGCCGCCTGCGCCTACGGCGCAAACAGGCCTTGATGCGCTATGCCATGCGATAGAATCTTATACATCAGTGAATTCCTCTCCCATGAGCGAGCTTATTTCTCTGCAGGCGATTATGTTAATTTCCGAAAATTTGCGCACCTGCGTGCATGACGGCAAAAATTTAGCCGCGCGCGAAAAAATGCTTCTGGGGAGTTTATATGCGGGTATGGGGCTCGCCAATGCCGGCGTAACCGCGGTGCATTCGCTTTCGTATCCTCTGGGCGGTAAATACGGAGTCGGGCATGGGCTGGCCAATACGATGATGCTGATCGCGGTCATGGGCTTTAATTTGCCTGCCGCGTTGGATAAATTTGCCGATATCGCGGAAGCGATGGGCGAATGTGTTGATGGGCTTCCCGCGCGCGAGGCCGCTTATTTGGCGCTTGAAGCTGTCGAGGCGTTAATTGAGGATTGCGGTATTCACAGCACGCTGGCCGAGTTCGGCATCAAAGAAACAGATTTTCCGGCGCTGGCCGATGTGGCGATGACTGTGGCTCGGCCGCTGGAAAACAATCCGCGCAAAGTAACCAAAGATGACGCGATCGCAATGTACGCGCAGGCTTTTTAAATCACAAGAACATTCAAGATAGCTAGGAGGACAACACATGGCTGGTGCAGAACTAATCGGCAAAGAAGAAATCAAGGAAGTAATGGATGTGCTCGAAACCGGCATCCTGATGCGGTACGGATTTGATAAAGAAAGAAAAGGTATTTTCAAGGTTCGGGAGTTTGAGGAAGCGTTTGCCAAATATTGTCAGACCCAATACGCTTTGGGTGTAACTTCCGGTTCGTCGGCGCTGAAAGTCGCCTTGACGGCGCTGGATGTAGGCCCCGGCGATGACGTCCTTGTGCCCGCCTTTACTTTTCTGGCCACTTACGAAGCGGTAATGGAAGTGGGTGCCGTTCCTATAATGGTGGATATCGATGATACGCTCAATCTTGATCCGCAGGAAATCGAAAAGAAAAAAACTCCTTATACCAAAGCCGTAATTCCCGTGCATATGTGCGGCTCGGCGGCCAATATCGATAAAATCATGGAGGTAGCACGCAAAAATAAATTGCTGGTGCTGGAAGATAACGCTCAAGGCTGCGGCGCAAGCTTCAAAGGCAAAAAACTGGGGTCTTTTGGAGATATGGGATGCTTTAGCTTTGACTATGTTAAAACAGTAACAACCGGTGAAGGCGGAATGGTCATCACCAACAGTCTCGATTTATATCACCGGGCGGAATGGTATCACGACCACGGCCACGATCATAATCCCAAAGTCAGCCGCGCGCTGGAAGGCAGAACCATTCTGGGTTTCAACTACCGTATGAACGAATTGCAGGGAGCGTTGGGATTGGCGCAATTGAGGAAACTGGATTACCTGATCGGCGAGCAGAAGAAAAATAAAAAAGTTATTATGGATGCATTGGCGCAAGTTCCAGGAGTTGGCTTCCGCGCAAAACCTGATCCTGATGGAGATTCCGCCACTTTTTTAGCGTTTAATCTGCCGGATGAAAATCAGGCGCAAAAATTCCAGAATTTGCTTGCCGCGGAAGGTGTCGATACTGTCTGCTACAAGAGAAATTTGTGGCATTACGTTCCCAACTGGGAACATTTCCTGGCGCGTTCGACTGCCAACTCCAAAAAATACCCGTTTACCGATCCTACCTATAAAGGCAAGGTAGAGTATTTAAGGGAAAACATTCCGCAAGCCGAAGACATTTTAGGCCGGACATTGGTAATGGGCATATCCGTAAAAATGAGTGCGGAAAAACTTAATCAGATTAAGAAAGGGATTGAACAGGCTACTAAAAATTTCTAACAAACTCGATCTCCTTTGTATAACTTTGTTGCCAGCTGCGTCGGCTTCCTCAACGTATTAGTAATACGCCTGCGGAGCCTCCTCGCTGTCGCCGCGTTCTACTTCGGATATCAAGTTTGTAAGTAGAAAAACAAAAAGCCACGACTAGTAATAGCGCGGCTTTTTTTGTATTGAAATAGTGTAACGGATAGCCTCTAAGCCGCGATAATGCGAACTTTCAAAATACTGTGAACCAACCGAGTTCCATGTAATTTACTTTCCAGTTTCACAAAACCTAAACGCGCCATGAATATTGTACCCACGCTCATTCCGTTAGCTTGAGTTGATGATTGACTGGCAATACTTATTTTAAGATGATGTGGAGTACAATTCTTCAACATTTTCATCGCTCCGACCTTTCACTGCAACAACAATTATGAAATTTCGATCCTTAAATCTTTTGTGAAATTGTTTCCAATATGTAAGTAAGTATCTCGATGAACCGGATGTGCCCCATTCACCCAAGCCCTGGCAAGAAAACAACCAATGATCCGGAGCGCGAGGATTGCGAATTCTTAATATGACTGCCTTATCTTCATTATTTGCCGTTATACCATATTCTCTGCCCGCAACTTCAAAACAGCGGATACCAGATGCATTGAATTTAAGACTATAAAAACCATTTTGTGGAAGTCCTTCTATATCAAGAGTCTTAAGATTTGAGTCTGCACTCCCAAAACAAATCATTGTTCCATCCCACCGGTTTTCTATGTCTTCATCAGCAACAAAAGTAATAGGTGATTTACCATTTCTAAATTGACCAAATACAGCAGCGAGGTAGCCTAATAAGCGGAGAATATTAGAACCAAGAACTCGATCTTCTCCAATCAGCGGTTGATCTGCCCTTCGCCCGAGAAATCTTTTAATATATCTATTCCCAATGCGCGGAGAAGGATGGTAGTATGGATCAACGACCAGCCAGAAATTTCCTTTTCCAAGCACCGACGGACCGAAAAATCTTTTAAGCTGATATTTGGTAATAGAATTTGGTATGGCATTCCACAATGCTTTCGTAATGTCAGGAATGAAAGCTAGAATTATGTCGATAATGATCATTTTGGTATTCCTTCAGACAAGCTGTATTGCCAGCTAACAATATTTATTTGCATCTATATCACGGGTATGAGCCCTGATTCCGTAGCATGCAGCGGGTATCATACCTCCGCTTCTTGGAATTGCTCAACTTATCAATTCCAGGATTCTCAAAACAAAGTTGTCAGCCGATACTGCCGATATTTATCTCCATACTGAGCTAGCAATCTCGCTTCTTCCAATCGTCTCCAGTAAAGTATGTTCGCAATGCCTACTAGACCAATAGCCAAACTGACAATCGCACCGTTAAAGGTAGATCCAGCCAAGAATCCAGAAAACAAAGCCAGTATACATCGGATGCCTGAGCCTGGTGAAAAGTCCGGTCGTAACGAGATGATCGATGTTTTCCAAACCTCTGAGTTGGAGCAATGCTCCTATGGCGAGGATCATCCCCACGACGAAAAGTGTAAAACCACTCCAGCGTACGAGATCCGGCAAGTTGACCTTGTATGAATCCAATGGGCAGAGGAAAAACCAGGATACCCAAAGAGCGCACATCGTTGTGAAGATGAAAGCAAAGATGAACTTGTTTTCCGGATTCACCTTGCCAGCCTCTTTGAGAAATTCATAGCCTGATCGGATCGCCAAGGCTGCGACAAAGAGAATAACTAAAAAGAATATAATTATTGTTCATTATTACTATCTGCGGCGAGAAGCTTTTTCTAATTCTTCGGCTTCTAATTGCTGTTTTGTCTTCTTCACAACTTTTTGTTGTGGGGCTGGTTGCGGCGCTTTTGGAGCATAAACGTCACGCCTCGGCTGAACGGCCTGCCGGCTCCTATCAACGCGGGCAGGTGGAATTGCAGTATCCTGTCGTCCTGCCGGTTTTACCGGCTGACCAATGGCGGGTTGTTGTTCCTGCTTTCGGACTTGGCGCAATCTCTGCTTTTCGCTCAAATCTCTTCTGTATTGCTCATCTTGCCTTTGCTTCAGCAATCGCTGATTTTGATCAACGCCGGAAGGAGGAATTGCAGTACCTTTGCGGACATCCGGTGTTACGGTCTTACCGGCAATTGGTCTTTCCTTGTCTTTATAATATCGCGATTTTTGTTTTTCTTCTAATTCTCGTCTGTATTGTTCATCTCTTTTTTGCCTCAGCAATTGCTGGTTTTGCTCGGTGATAGCTGGAGTAACTGTAGTATCTTTGCGTCTGTCCGGTTGTACACGCGTTCTATCCAAAGGTTGGTCTTTTTGCTGAGGCTGGTAGATTCGCGACGGTAACTGCTTATCAGGTCTTTTTACAATGGGCCTGCGTTGAACAGGTTGTAATGGAGTCGCCTTCACAAATTTGCGCTCGGTTTGCTTTTTATCCAAAAACCTCTGCAGAGAATCATCCTTTTGCGCTACCGGCTTGTACGGACGTTTCGCAAACGGCTGAACGAAACTGGATTTATTGACAACCCTTCTCTCGCGGATATCTTTATACGCCGCGGCTCTCTGATAATAGACTTCAGTTCTGGCCGGTCTTAAAACCATCGCCCGATCCAAATCATTCGTGGCTCGCTGGTAGTTTCCGAGAAACATGAAAACAATACTGCGGAGGAAATACGCTTTGGCATCATTGGGCCGATAGTAAATGACGCGGTCATAGGATCTGGCTGCTTGTTCATAGTCGCCGGCAACGGTATAAGCCGTGCCCTGTTCAAAGGAATTGGAAGCCTGCAGTTGATTGACGGCCTGATTATATTGCGCCAGCTTTTCTTTATCCGCATTAGACTGCGCCAGCTCCGCTTTTAATCGATCGACTTCTTTTAATGCGTCTTCTTTTTCGGCTTGCGATTCAGCCAATTCGTCGGCCAGCTTCTGGTCATTTTTCAATTTTTCGATGGAAGCCGCAACTTCCTCAGGATCGGCGCTCACTTCCGCTTTGAGCCAGAAAGATTTGCCGTCCCATTTTTCGTCGAGAATTTTTGTTTGCACCACGCCTGCCGAAAGCGTTTTGATTTCATCTTTCTCGATTTGATAATCCTGGACTACGGTGGTGGATTCCACATAGGTGCCCAACTCTTCGAGAAGCTCTCTTTTGACCTGTTCGAGAGCGATGGCGCGACAGGTAGTTTTGCTGTCGAGTTCGCTGGCCTGATATGTATATTCTTTAACTAGAGATTTAATTTCAGCAAAGACAAAACCTGCCGAAATTATAAAGATCAAACAAACAGAATAAGCTAAATATTTTTTCATAATCAGCCTCTGTGTTTTTTTGAGAATATAAAAGAAAACAAGCAGGGTGTCAAGGGAATGAAAACATTAATTTTTATAGACAAATTCAATGCTTGTGACCGCATTTTCCTTACATCCATCCACTTGACACACAAAAACCTTCTTCATATACTGCGTTTATCCGAAGCAAGGTCCAAGCGAAATTCCGCGGCAAGGGGAAATTGGGCGTGAAGAAGAACTTTTTGGCAAAAAAAATAAGCAGAAGAAAATTTTTAGAAATATCCGCTCTGGCTACGGCGGGAGTTCTCACCGGTTTTCCCACCGTTAAAGCATCAACGCCTACTGCCGAACTGGTCTTGATAAATGGAAAAATTATTACCGTGGATGCCCAGGACTCCATTATGGAGGGAGTGGCGGTTAGAGGCGGTAAAATCATTGATACGGGAGCAGCCGAAAAAATATCTCAATATATAGGGACTCAGACAAAAGTTATCGATCTTGCAGGGAAAAACGGTAACTCCGGGTTTGATTGATTCTCATGCTCATCTGCCTCCTTTTCGGTCAAAGGGAAAACGGCTGGTTTGTGAAAATACAGGGGATGGAGTCAAAAGAAGAAATAATGGAAACGCTGGCTCAAAAGGCACGGAAACTGCCCAAAGGCGAGTGGATATCCGCATGGGGGATTGAGGATGTTTCCCTTTCTTATCTCGATAAAGATGATCTGGACAAGGTGACAAAAGAGCATCCGATGCTGGTGGTTCACACCACAGGCCAATGGGGCTTTGCCAATAGTCTGGCCTTAAAAATAGCCGGAATAGACGGCAACACGAAAAGTCCACCGGGAAGTATGGTAGAAATGAAGCTTTTTCAAAAAGAACCAACCGGACTTTTAGCTCATTATCCTGCTTTGCAGCTGGTGAGAAATCATATGCCTGAACCGAGCGATGAACAGGCTAAAGATGCCCTTTTATTTGCCGCGAAACTCTACGCGGCCGAGGGTGTCACTTCTGTTCATGATAATTTCTTTATGCTCGGTACTCCGCATAATCATCGGGCATATTTTGAACTCGTTCAAGCAGGAAAAATGCCTGTGCGCATAAAGATATGGCCTTACTTTCCGAATCTTTCAGTTGCCTCCCAGGTATTTAAAAGCCTGTTTACTTCCGATGAACAGCAATCCTCATCGCGGATTCAGGAGTTGGTTCGTTATAAAAAAGCATCTCCTGGATTGTTTGCCTCTATGTGGGGCGGGTTTAAGCTAGCAATTGATGGAGTTCCTCTCTGGTACGGCTCACCGCGCGTTTATCCCATGCATAAAACCGAAGATTTGCACGCCATGGTCAAGCTCTTTCATCAGGCCGGCCATCAGATCAGTATCCATGCTTCCGGAGATATGGCTGTTGATATTATTCTGAACGCCATCGAGGCATCTCTCAAAGAATATCCGAGACAGGATCACCGCCATCGCATTGAACATGCCATCATTCCTCAAGCCGGCTCTCTGGAACGTATAAAGAGACTGGGTGTTGTTGTCTCGACACATCCTCAATTTATTTATTCCTGGGGAGACAAATGGAGCATGAAAAACAGGGCAGTGGCAATACCTCTGAAGAGTTATCTCAAGGAAGGCATTCCTGTAGCTCTGGGAGCTGATCCGCCTGCTTTTCCTTTATACCAGCCGCAAATAGCACTCTGGCAAGCAATAAAAAGAACAACTAAAGCGGGATCCCGTTTAGATTCAGCGGAAAGCATCTCCATTCAGGAAGCTTTGAAGATGCAGACGATGGGAAGCGCTTATTCGGGTTTTCAGGAAAGAGAAACCGGTTCCATCGAGAAAGGCAAGTATGCCGATATGGTCGTCTGGGATAGTGATTATTACAGTGTTTCCAAAGATCAAATAAAGGATGTAAAAGCAGTCATGACCTTTGTGGGTGGAAAAATTGTGTATGAAAAGAGAGGGGGTTAGCTTTCCTTTCGCATCAATATTATTTGTATTTGATATGAAGAGAGGAGGTGAAATAAGGATTAAGGCGAAGAGAAACTGGAACTTATTTTAAGATAAAGGGGGATGAAAAAATTTATGAAAAAATTAATATTTCTTTCAGTTGTTTCTTTGTTCCTCATATTATCGCCGATAATGTCGCAGGCTCTCACAGAGCAAGAGATAATGAGGGCAACTACATATTGTTAACCTCGAGGCACAACCCGTGTGGTTTGGTCCGGAACAGCCCATCGATTTTGTCGTGACGGTAAAATATAACGGCGGGACACAGGATGGATTTGATGTGGGCGTGTTTCATGGAAGCCGTCTCGTCGGCTGGGAAATGAATAAAAGATTTGTCGGTGGAATGAATACCTTTAGAATCCACGATGCAAATTTTAGAGGTGAACCGGGGGGCTATATTGTGAAGCTAAGATTTAAAGGGAGGGAATTTACAGCAAAAAGCTTTGCCACGAAATCCCATTGTTCATTTACAATAGACCCGCGAGCTGTTCCCCCCAGATAATTCAAAGCACAAACCGGGCAGGCGGGGTAAAAACCAACTGCCTGCCCGATATTTAATTTGGATAAATCCGGTTAATTTACAAGTTCCGAGTCTCGCAATGTTTGTTCCGACGAAGGTCAAAATTTTCGGGATAATACAATTGATAATGAGGATTGGTGGTTTATGGAAAAAGCGCTCTTGCTTTTATTTCTAATTTTGTTTGCCGGCAGGTTTATCTGGCGCTATATTTTACAGCAACTTAATATCCGATATTTGAAAAGCCGCGGTAAAGAAATCCCCCAAGTTTTTCGAGGGATTATAGATGAAAGTACGCTTTCCAAAATGGTGGATTATACTGTCGAAAATTCCCGGTTGGAAGCGAAAGAAAATTTGGTTGATGATATTATCGAACTGGCCGTTTTGTTCCTTTTTTTACCGGCCTTTGTCAGTGCGCTTGTGGGGCTAAAAATTCACTTTATCTGGCAGGCACTAATATTTTTTGGAGTTTTTGCGATAATTGGCGGTATTGTCGGAATACCTTTTGATCTCTACGACAATTTTGTTCTGGAAAAAAAATACGGATTTTCCACCATCACCTGGCGTATCTGGATTACCGATTTAATAAAATCTTTGATTATTTCCGCAATTTTAATGACCATTATGGTCAGCGCATTTATGTCGTTTATTAATTACCTGCCCACGAGCTGGTGGTTTTGGGCCTGGGTATTTTTTACCCTGTTGGAAATTGTCATGCTCTGGCTTTACCCTGTATTGATTGCGCCGCTTTTTAACAAGTATGAGCCGATAAAGAATGAACAATTAAAAGAAAAAATCACTGCCTTAATGGATAAAGTGGGACTAAAGGCTAAAGGAATATTTGAGGTGGATGAAGGCAAACGTTCGAAGCATACGAACGCCTATTTTACGGGCATCGGCAAAACCAAACGTATTGTTCTATATGACACGCTTTTGGCCTCACATTCGACGGATGAAATATTAGCCGTTCTGGCGCATGAAATCGGTCACTGGAAAAAGAAACATATTTTAAAACAATTAATGTTTATGATCCCCGCTTCTCTGGTACTGCTTTATTTTGTTTATCTGATTTTGGGCTGGCCGCCTTTATATACCACTTTTGGCCTGCAAGTTACTCGTGACCTTCAGGTTACTGTGTATGCCGGATTATTTTTAGCATCTCTTTACTTGAGTTCGGCGGGATTTTTTTTAAGCCCCATCGGCGCGGCTATCATGCGCCGCTATGAGCGCGAAGCCGACCGCATAGCCTGCGAATTGACGGGAACTTCCGCGCCAATGATCGACGCACTGAAGCGTCTGGCTAAAGACAATCTGGCTAATCTGCATCCCCATCCTTTATATGTATGGTTTTATTACTCTCATCCGCCTCTTATCGAACGCATTGAATATTTGCAGACAATAGATTATGAAAAGGTTAGTGAGCAGGAGATTTAAGCATGCCTATCTATGAGTTTTATTGCGCTCGTTGCAATACAATTTATAATTTCTTTTCCCAATCGGTGAATACCAGTAAAATTCCCATATGCCCGAAATGCAAGAACGTCAGGCTGACCCGCCAGATGTCCGTGTTTGCGAAAATTTCCGGCGGTGAAAAAACGGAGGATGATCATCCTTTTCTCGGCATGGATGAAAAGAAAATAGAAAAGGAACTGGTTAAATTCGCCAGCCTTGCCGAGAAAGTCAAAGATGATGACCCCCGCACAGCAGCGCAATTGATGCGTAAGTTTACCGATATGACCGGCATGAAGCTGGGAGATAATTTTCAGGAAGCGCTTCAAAGAATCGAAAGCGGTGAAGATCCCGAAAAAATCGAAGACGAGATGGGAGATATACTTACCGAAGAGGGAGCTTTGAGAGAAAAGCGGGCGCTGAAAACAGCCGCAAAAAGCAAACCAAAAATAGATGAAACTTTGTATGAGCTTTAGATTATGGTGGAAAACATTATGAAAGTTTTTGATGAAGGAATAATTAAAGAAGTTTCTCTGGCAAATCGTTTTGTGCGTTCGGCAACATGGGAAGGCTTGGCCACAGACAAGAGTTTTTGTTCGCCCAAACTGACACAACTGCTGGTGCGTTTGGCTAAAGGCGGAGTGGGATTGATTATCAGCAGCCATTCTACCGTAAGTCCCGAGGGTCAGGCGGGATTCAGACAAATAGGCATTTGGGCTGACGAATTTATTCCTAATCTTGCCGATATGACTGCTCAGGTTCATAAAGCAGGCGGCAAAATTTTTATGCAAATCAATCATGCGGGAAGCCGTGCAGAAACATCTTTGACGAAAGAATTGCCCATGGGGCCGATTTTTATAGAAAACGAAGAGGGAACGATTTGCCGGGAAATGACGAAAATGGATATCCGCAAAACAGTAGAAGCTTTTGGAGCGGCGGCAAAAAGGGCGCAAAAAGCCGGATTTGACGGTGTTCAAGTTCACGCGGCTCACGGATATCTTTTGAGCTCATTTTTATCACCTTATTATAACCAGCGCCGGGATGAATACGGCGGTACCGTGGAAAACCGCGCCCGATTTTTGTTGGAAGTGTTACAAGCTGTCTTTCGTGAAGCGGGAGATAATTTTCCCGTTTTGGTGAAAATGAATGCCGCTGATTTTATGGCCGGCGGATTGAGTGTTCAGGACATGTCGCAAACGGCGGTATTGTTGGAAAAAGCCGGCGTGGATGCAATTGAACTCAGCGGCGGCACATTGCATTCCGGGAAATGTATTCCGTCCCGCCGCGGTACATTGCTGCCGGAGGAAGAAGGGTACTATAAAGGAGAGGCAAAAAAATATAAAGAAAAGATCAAAGTGCCCTTGATTCTTGTAGGGGGGATCCGCTCTCTGGAAGTTGCGGAAAAGTTTTTGCAGGATGGCATTTGCGATTATATCGCCCTTTGCCGTCCGTTAATTCGCGAGCCGGAATTGATTAACCGTTGGAAGTCTGGAGATAAAAGGCCAGCAAGTTGTATATCGGACAATCTTTGTTATCAGCCGATCCGGGAAGGCAAGGGTGTTTATTGTTTGACCGAGGAAAGAGAAAAAGCAAAAAAATAATACATCAAGAAAACGGATTTTTTACGAAGAATAATGAATGACTGCGGCGTATGCAGAGCTCAGCAATCCAATACAACTATTTAATCTCTACGAATTATAAATTTATTTGTAGCATTCTTTGGAGAATATGATATGAATAACAGCATTGATTTCAAGGAATTATTATGGCTGATAGGTCAAAACTGGGGATGGAAATTCCCCCCTACACACTGACGGTGGAAAAAAATAAAATTGCCGAATTTGCCGTTGCCGTAGGTCTTAAAGAATACAAAGAACAAATCAATCCCATTTACTACAATGAAGAAGCCGCGAAAAAAGCAGGCTATCAAAGAATACCGGTGCCGCCGACTTTTTTGACCAGCTTCTTTTTTTGGACTGGTGAAGGTCTGCTGGGCATAGTTAAAGCCTTGGGTATTGATTTGGGCAAACTTTTGCACAGCGAGGAAGAATACGTATATTTCGGTAATATTTACGAAGGCGATGTCATTACCCGCAAAATGAAAGTAGTGGAGATGTTCGAAAGGGGGAAAAGAGACAGGCTGGGCAGATTTGTGGATGTTACCATACTGGAAACGGAAATTATAAATCAGCGGGGCGAATTAGTGGCCAAGGTCCGCTCAACGATGATGGAGAGATAGGAAAAGAACCATGGCCATAACTTATGACGATATTAAAATTGGCGACACAATCCCCACTTACACTTCTGCCCCAATTACCAGGACCCACTTGGCGCGTTATGCGGGAGCTTCCGGTGATTTTAATCCTCTGCATCACGATGAATCCTTCATTAAAATGATCGGCATGGATAATGTTATTGCCCACGGTATGTTGATAATGGGCATTGCCGGTGAGGCCATTACTTCCTGGATTGACCAAAGGAATTTGCGTACATTCAATGCCCGTTTTCTGAGTATGACGGAACCGGTCGATTTGAATGATATGGAACACACGACGGACAGGGCGACAATCACGATCAGCGGCAAGATAGTCAAAAAGTATGAAGAAAACGGCGAAAAAAGAATTAAGTGCGATATTGTTGCCAAGGATGCATTAGGCAGCAGAAAACTAGCCGGATTTTTTATTGCAGCCCTGCCTTAATAATTTTCCGATATTTATATAATCGCCCCTGTATTCCCTGAAAGGGCATTCTTTATATTTATTCCCGGTATTAAATTTTCATTGACGAATTCCCTGCATTAAAGCTAAAACCTAAGCAATCTTATAAGGTAATTTTATGAAAGCCCACATTTTGGTGATTGATGACGACGCTGTCGCCGGTGAGTTTTTGCAGGAAGCTCTTTCGCTTGATGGCTATGAAGTAAAAGCCTATACATCAGCCAAGGAAGCTTTGAAGCAAGACCTTTCCCTGTATGATCTGCTTATGTCCGATATTCGCATGCCCGAAATGGATGGTTTGCAGTTCCTGGAACAAGTGCACAAAAAATGGCCGAATTTGCCGGTTATTCTTATGACTGCCTATGGTTCTCTGGAAACAACGATGGAGGCGATAAGTCTGGGTGCCTGGGATTATATCAGCAAACCATTTTCACCGGAAGATTGCCGGGCTATTGTAAAAAAGGTACTGGAAGTTCGAGAGCTGCGTGAACGGCGCTTGAAATTTGACTTACCGGAAGCAAGCGAAGGACCAAAATTAATCGGTTCGTCAGCGGCAATGGTAGAATTTTACAAGCAAATTGCGCGCGTTGCTGATGCGCCGGCCAGTGTTTTAATAGAAGGTGAAAGCGGAACGGGGAAAGAATTGACCGCCCGTTCTTTGCATAATATGTCATCGCGCCGCGATAAACCGTTTGTTGTCGTCCATTGTGGAGCTATTCCCGATAATTTACTGGAATCCGAACTTTTTGGTTATGAAAAAGGTTCATTTACCGGAGCCGATCATCAGCATTTCGGACTTTTGGAATCAGCAGAAGGCGGAACAATTTTTCTCGATGAAATCACGGAAATGTCAACAACTCTGCAAGGTAAGTTTTTGCGGTTTATGCAAGATGGCGAAGTAAGAAGAATCGGCAGCCATGAGGTGCGCAATGTAACGGTGAGGGTAGTTGCGGCGGCCAATAAAAATATTGATGAAGAAGTAAGCCTCGGCCGCTTTCGCCTGGATTTGCTATACAGATTTATTGTGCGTTTGCGCATTCCTTCTTTGAGAGAGCACAAAGAAGATATTCCTATGCTCATTGAATCATTACTGAAAAAGCTTGGCTATCCCAATGTGCGCATTTCTGTAGAGGCCATGGAATTACTAATGGCGTATAACTGGCCGGGCAATGTGCGCGAGATGGAAAACGCTTTACAACAAACACTTTTACTGTCTCCATTTGCGGTGATCCTTCCGGAAAATTTACCGGAGCGTCTTTCGCAACAAAAAGAAAATAAAGAAGAAGCCGCTTCGCCTGATATTTCGCCGCTGGAAACAGCCGAAAGAGATAAAATTCTGCAGACGCTGAAGGAGACTTCCTGGAATCAATCCAAAACAGCCCAGCTTTTAGATATTGACCGTAAAACATTGCGTCTGAAAATTCGCCGCTATGGTTTATTAAACGAAAAACTTTCCGCGGGTGGAAAAGCTTTAACTGAACGTTAAAAACCAGGGAGATCTGTTTTACGGGTACGATAATGGACTCTCTACTTTGCGCTGCTTACAAAGTACGCTCATTATCGTTGAATATCGGCAGGTAAAGAATAATCGAAGTTCCCTGATTCAGCGAACTTTTTATTTCCATTTTACCGCCGTGAGTTTTAATAATATCATGAACAATGGCCAGGCCTAAGTCCTCGCAAACTGCCATCGTGTCTCGTGCTGAAAAATGGTTCACAGGCTTTTTCAATCATATCGGGCGACATTCCAGTTCCTGTATCATTGATGGTCATTGCCACAAAACCATTTTTAGAATCAGTTTGGGCCGATATAGTTATTTTTCCTCCCTGCGGCATTGCTTCCAGAGCGTTTTGAATTATATTCATCAGAGCGGTTTGAATACGGTAACGATCGACATATACAGGTTCGATAGCGTTATCTGCATGTACGCTTATTTCCACTTTATTTTTTTGCACGAAGGGTTCGACAAGCGGAAGTGTGTCACTTAAAATTTGCTGGACGGTAAGCACTTCAAAATGAGGGTCGGGAAGGCGTGTGGCTTTACGCACATTTTGAATAACGTCATCCAGTCTTTGAGTTTGCTGAACAATCAATTCTAATTTGTGGGCAACATCCAGCGGGACAGCCTTCTCTTTCCAGCAGAAGCTTTGCCAGTCCCCCGATAGAATGTATTGGAGTTCCCAAATCGTGGGCAAGGTTGGCGGTTAAATGACCTAAAGCGGTCAATTGCTGTAATATCATCCACTTGTTTTTGTAATTGAACTACTTTGCTTGTTTCTTCACGAACGCGATCTTCCAGGTGTCTGGTTAAATCGAGGTTCCTGGCCATGACTTGCTGGATTTCATCAGCCATAGTGTTGAAGTGTTCGGCCAGCTGTCCCCATTCATCCCGGCGAAGCATAGGAATGCGTTTCACATATTGTCCTCTTTGGAAGTCATCAATTGTCTGAATAATTAACGACATCGGTCTGTCGATAATCCAGCCATAACTTAATCCCAGTACCAAAAGGATGAGAAATAATAATCCGATTGTACTGATAATAAGCAGTTGCTGGGCACGATTCATGATTTCGACATTAGCACGCGAAAAGCCAATGATACCTACAACAACGTGCGAATTTCTTGTTTCTTCCGAAACAGGATATAGCAAACCTAAAGCCGGACCACTTTCCGTAGACATCTTGACATAACGCACCTTGCCTTTTGCACTGGCAGCAGCAACAATATTATCCGGCCATTCATATTGCACCCGGCTGGCGCCGGCCACGTAATCAACGTTGCCATGACTGGTGTCAAAAATATCAATTCTTGCCAGGCGTACATCGGATTGAATGTGGTCTTTAAGAGCTGAATCAAGAGCCAAAAGGCCGCGTTTTGTTGGGAAAAATTGATAAAAGGTGCTGATTGTATCGGCAACGCCTTCAAGCCTTTTTGCCTGTTGATTGACTAATATCCTATCCAGAGCGGTAAGTTGAATAACCCCCCAAATGGTCATGGTTAAAGCAAGCCCAACAACCGTCAGAATAATCAATCTTACGCGCACGGTAAGATTTTCATTGTAGGCAATTATCTTGTCGAACATTTTTTTAAACATATTGTGTGATGTATATCAGAAAGGTAAAAATTTAACTAGCGTTAGACAAAAAAGAAGGGACAGGTTTTTGCCTGTCCCTTCTTTAGGGCAAATAAAGTTTTTAATAAACTTATTTTGCAGGTGCAGCAGGAGCTTCGGCGGCCTTTTCGGCTTTCTTCGCTTTCTTGACTGCTTTCTTGTCTTTCTTTACTTTCTTGGTGTCAGCTGCTTTTGCGGGTGCGGCTGTTCCAACAGCAGCGGGTTTATCGGCTGCCATAACGGTGGTGCAAAATGCGAAAACCAATGCAACAACAAATAATACTAAACGTTTCATCTTAAATCCTCCTTCTTAAATTGTGTTTTATTTAATACCACCCTTAAAAAAAATAAGGGACCCCAAATTAATTCAGATAAATACCTCAATACCACTACTTATTGGCCGACATGGGTTTTTTCCCAACCGGCTTAACTTCTTTTTTCTTGGAATCAACCTTTGCTACTCTGGCGGCGACTAATTTACCGTCTTGATTAGTGTAGGCTATTTTTACAATATCGTTTACAGCAATATTTTCAGTTGGGTTCTCCAGTGCAAATTTCATTGCTTCTACATTGCCTCGTATTGTTCGCTCAATCTTAATGGATTCATCGGAAACCTCGATAACTTTTCCCGTGGCGTTCATTTTGGCTGCTTTTATGGTATTTGTTTTAACCGCATCGGCCTTTATAGTATCGGAAATTGGCTCTTCGGCGGCAAAAGCTAAAGCCGACAAAAGAAAAAATCCGCCAGCTATATACCATAAAGCTTTTTTCACGATGAACAACCTCCGCAATGTTTCATTGCTATAGTTACAGCAACTAATATGCCAACAAAGAGATATAAATTAATAATGTCTATATGGTTGAAATAAACGGGCAATATTTTTTTGGTGCAGATTATGGTTGGAGTTGTCCGGTTAAGAAGTGGGGAATAACTCCCCAGTAGTGGAGAATAATTCTTCGGAATTATTGAAGATTATCTAAGTTGTTCTTGATTATGTGCATAATATTTAAAAGCCATTTACCCGTTAAGGAAGGCGTCGGTAAATCCAGCAATGAAGGTAAAAGAAAATAGCTTTTGCTCCACCAATACTCAGCAATTTCCTTGAAATCTTACGAACTTCTTTTTGCTGTGAAACTTTATTATCGGAAAGGTAAATGCTCAACAGGCCTCGATTGATCAAACGGTGAAATTCAGAGAAAGGTAACCCAGCAATGCTCTGCTGTGCCTGCCGGTAGAAATAAATTAGCCTTTTAGCCAGAAGTTCGCTATCCGGATAATAAGAACAAAAATTCAAATCGTGACCTCGGCGATCTTCTTCCTGATCAATCAAATAATCCAGGAGAATATGCAATCCCTGAACCCAGGGGAAGTAAGCTTGCTTGATTTTAGAGATAAGCTCTGAAGATGTATTGGGATTAAACAAAAGGGAAACAATGCCGAAAATTCCTAAGGTAGAACCGGCGCAAGCCGCGAATTCATACCAGGTCATTTCGGGTAGCTGGCTCTTGTTTTGATCAAACCATGCCTGAAGCCTGGACAGGCGCTCCTCGTTTTTTACATGCTTGTGGACTTGCAAATCACAATAGAAGCTGGCCAGTCCGAGCACGGTTGAGGCGGCAATTCTATAATTGGGTAAGTTTCGCAATATATCCCGGCAGGTCTGCACCAGCGCTGCCAGATAGCCGCCGTCATCCTGCTCCTGTCGGAACCGGTAATAAGATGATAACTTGGCATCCGGAGTCAGGGCTTGTAACATAGCTTCATGCAAAGCACGAAAATCATCGGGATCGAGCGAGGTGCTTCGGTCGCAAAGATTATCCAGGTAGTCGCTGATCGTTTGGTACGCAACAATAAATTTAATGGCTTCTTTGTATCGGTTTCCGGCCAAAAGTCCGTAAATCGAACCTCCTTCGCAGTGAAATGTTTTGGTGGAAATACTCAGTTGCGCCTGCCGCCGCAATTCGGAATCGGGAATCTTTTGGGCAATATTTCTCCAGCCCTGCAGATACTGATGCGCAATAGGTCGAACCTGAAGAAATATTCGGGTTGTAAGAGTTATTAAATTTGTCGGTACTTGCAAGGTTAAGCGTCCCTGTCTTTGCTCTCGAAAGTGCTTAGGCTTTAGCATAAGCTCGATAATATAACAAGATAAGGCCGGCTTATTTCCATGATTGACCGGCCAAGCTTTTTCGTGTTACGCAAATTTTAAAGGTGGGTACGCAATTTGATGAAGACCGACGAAAAAATAGATGCTGATGTTATAATTGTCGGCGGCGGCGCGGCAGGCCTCATGGCGGCAGGCCGCGCAGGCGAGTTGGGAGCAAAAGTTTTGCTTCTGGAAAAAACCGACGGCATTGGCAAAAAAATTCTCGTTAGCGGCAAAACGCGCTGCAATTTAACAAATTCCGCCGAATTAAAAGATTTCATTGCCATGTATGGAATTAACGGCCGTTTTCTTTACGGTGCTTTTCATCGGTTTTTCCGCCCTGAATTGCTGGACTTTCTTACGCGCTATGGGCTCCCGACAAAATTGGAACGAGGCGGAAGAATCTTTCCCGTCTCCGATGATGCTCATGATATCGTGAGAATATTTAAAAAATATCTGGCCGCAGGCAAAGTTCAGATCAAATTAAATACTGAGGTAACTGCGATCAATTTTCAGGGTAACTACATTTACCTTGTCCAGACTCCAAACGGAACGTATCGCTCTCTCGCGGTTATTATGGCCGCCGGTGGCGCCTCCTGGCCTGAAACCGGTTCTACCGGTGATGGCTATAAAATGAGCAGGCAACTGGGACACAGCATTGTGAAGCTCAAACCGGCACTGGTGCCGCTGGTTGTGCGGGAACAGAAGCTGGCCAAATCCATGCAGGGTGTTAGTCTGCGCAATGTCCGCGCGACTGCCTTTCGGGGTGAAGCCTCTACCATCGATGCTTCACTTACGCCCCACTGCAGCTATGGCCGCGGAGAAAAAAAATCACCCCGTTCGCCGGTTCTTGAAAGCCGCTTTGGGGAAATGCTCTTTACACATTTTGGTCTGGGCGGCCCGATTATACTGCTCATGAGCCTTGCTGTTGTGGAAGCTCTGGAAAATGGTCCCGTATCCGTGTTGATAGATTTAAAACCGGCGTTGACCGCGGAACAATTACATAAGCGCCTGCAGCGCGATCTGGACAAATCCGGTAAAAGAAAAATCACCGGCATCATCAAAGAGTATCTGCCCGCGAAGATGACCAATCCCTTTATAGAGATGGTCGGGATTGGTACGGAAAAGCAGGCGCATCAGATCATTGCTCCCGAAAGGGAAAGAATCGTTGAATTGCTTAAAGCCCTGCGCTTTAACATCAAAGCGCCTCTGCCGCTCACAAAAGCGATAGTGACGGCAGGGGGTGTATCACTTGATGAAATTGATCCGCGGACAATGGCTTCCAGAAAAGTTCCCGGACTGTATTTTTGCGGTGAAGTAATGGATATTGATGCCGATACCGGAGGTTATAATTTGCAGGCGGCTTTTTCAACAGGGTATGTAGCGGGTGAAAGCGTAGCAAAATATATAAAGTTGTTGTTGGCCGAATAACAAATGTCTGACCGAAAAAAACAGCAATCATTACCGCAAGCGATACAACGCGGTAATATAAATTAAAAGAAGGAGGCAGATATGGATTTTTTTAAAGTTTTAGAAGGTAGAGCAAGCGTGCGTGCATTTTTGTCCAAAACGGTGGATAAAGCACTTCTGGAAAAAATATTGAAAGCGGCATCGCATAGCCCTTCTTACATGAACACCCAGCCGTGGGAAGTATTTGTCATTATGGGAAAAAAGAAAGAAGCTCTCGGCGTGGAGTTGTTCAGTATCGCCCAAGAAGATCAGCAGAGGCGGCCTGATTTCTCCTTTCCCACCGCCTGGCCGCAAGCCCCGGAAAAAAGATCAACAACTCATCGCTTGAGGCGTTTTGAGGCGTTGGGAATAGACCCCAATGATCAGGTAAAAATCAGGGCTGGCTATTTGCGTAATTTCCAGTTTTTTGACGCGCCCTGCGGCATATTCATAGGAATGGATAAAGCGCTTACATCCTGGTCGATGTTTGATTTGGGGCTTTTTGTGCACGGTTTTTTACTGGCCTTGCATGCCGAAGGGTTAGGCGGTTGCCCACAGGCCATGCTGACAGCTTATCCCGATATCGTTCGCAAACATTTGGGTATCTCCGATAATACAAAAATTGCTATCGGCATTTCTCTGGGTTACCCCGACAATAATGCTGTGGCTAATAAATACAGATCGCAGAGAATGGACATTAAAGAGTTTGTACATTGGTATGATTAGTATTGATTGTTGAAAGTCGTTTTCCTTTTGCTTCTTTCCCCCAAGCATGAAAACGGACAATTCTATTTGTTGACAACATTTGAACAAAACAGTATTGACATAAAAAAGCATGACTGAATTTATTACATAATCCTCAACATCAGGAGGCACGTATGGCCAAGATGACGCCCTCGGAAGCACTTGTAGAAACACTAGTGGCAGAAGGAATTAAAAATGTGTTCGGTATTGTCGGCAGCGCCTACATGGATGCCCTGGATCTTTTTCCGACGGCAGGTATTCGCTTTATTTCCGTAGCCCACGAACAGGCGGCGGCACACGCGGCTGATGGGTATGCGCGTGTTACCGGTAGACCCCAGGTATGCATCGCTCAAAACGGTCCCGGCGCGGCGAATTTTGTGTCAGCAATTACGGCTGCATTCTGGGCACATTCTCCCGTGGTGGCTATAACGCCGGAAACAGGGAGTATGGGAATCGGCCTCGGCGGATTTCAAGAACTGGACCAGATGCCCTGGTTTGAAAAAAGCACGAAATTTCAGGTAAGGGTTAACAGACCGGAACGCATGGCGGAACTGGCCAGGCAGTGTTTTTATATCGCCAAGGCTGAATGTGGGCCCACACAGCTTAATATCCCACGGGATTATTTTTACGGAGATATCGACTGCGAGATATTTCCGACCGATACTGTTTCTCACGGTGCCGGGTCGGAAACGCAGATAAATAAAGCGGCCGAACTGCTTGCTAAGGCGAAGTTCCCGGTCATTCTCGCAGGAGGCGGCGTTTCCATGGCGGGCGCTATAGAAGAAACCAAGGCTCTGGCCGAATACCTCACCGCTCCGGTGGTGAACACCTATCTCCACAACGACACATTTCCTCAAGACCACGAACTGGGAACAGGCCCCATAGGATACTGCGGATCCAAAGCGGCAATGCGGCTTATAGCAAAAGCCGACGTCGTCCTTGCGCTAGGCACACGCCTTGGCCCCTTTGGAACACTGCCACAATACGATATCGACTACTGGCCGAAAAAGGCGCAGATCATACAGGTGGATATCGACGCGCGGCAACTGGGGTTGACCCGGAGAATCCAGTTGGGAATCGCCGCCGACTCCAAGGAATTCACAAAACAGCTTCTAGTCAAACTCCGCGCGTCCGAGGAAAAAAGAACAGCAAACAGCGACCGCCTGAATCAGATCAAGACTGAAAAACGAATCTGGCAGGAGGAACTGGCGGCATGGTCGTCATCGACATCCAAACTGATGCATCCCCGGCGGTTCATTATGGAATTGACCAAGGCGATGCCGAAGGGCTCCATCGTTGCGACCGATATAGGCAACAATTCATCAATCTGTAACAGTTACCTGACATTCACTGGCGAGCGTCAGCATATTGCCGCCCTCTCCTGGGGCAACTGCGGTTTCGCTTATGGAGCCGCTATGGGCGCGAAAATCGGTTCCCCGAAAACCCCTGTTTTTTCTCTGCAGGGTGACGGGGCCTGGGGGATAAGCGGCCTCAGCGAAGTTATGACCGCGGTGCGTGAAAAAATTCCGGTAATTGCCGTGGTATTCAGCAACAATGAATGGGGAGCGGAGAAGAAAAACCAGATCGATTTTTTCCATGAGCGGTATGTGGGAGTCGCGCTGCAGAATCCCGATTACGCCCAACTGGCCCGCGACATGGGCGCGGAAGGCTACCGGGTGGAAAGTTATGCCGATGTACGTGATGTTGTTGTAGATGCCATTAAATCGGGGAAGCCGGCAGTTATTGACGCGATTATTGAAGGTGGAAAAAACGTCTTGGCCGAGCCGTTTCGTCGTGATGCCTTTAAGCCGGCAGTTCGTTATCTGCCGAAATATAAAAGTCTCAGTGACAAATAGCGGCACCGTATGTCAAGGGAAAGACAGTCGATCTCGCTTAAAAAAAGGCGATGAAAATACTAGTAATCAACGCGGGCAGCAGTTCGCTTAAATTCCGGCTCTTTGAAACCGAAGGAGAAAAAATCCTGGCCAAAGGGCTTTATGATGGTTTGGGAGAAGGGAACTATGCGGGACTCTGTAGTGTAAGTATTCACGTTGGGGTTAAAAAAATACAAACGCAGGAACCCATTTTGAACCATGAAATTGCACTGGACCACATGATGGGACAGTTGATTTCGCTTGGCGTTATCCGTGCCATAGGAGATATTATTGCCATTGCCCATCGCGTTGTTCACGGCGGTGAACGATACCGGGAAACAGTATTGGTTGATAACAGGATGCTTGAGCAATTGCGCGATCTATCGTATCTGGCACCGCTACATAATCCGATCAACGTTGCTTGTATCGAAGTACTGAAAAAACGCATACCCGGGGCGTCCCATTACGCCGTTTTCGATACGGCCTTTCATCAGACTATGCCGGAAGAGGCTTATCTTTATGGTCTCCCCTATTCCCTGTATAAGTCCATGGGCATTCGAAAATACGGATTCCATGGCACCAACCACCGCTACGCGGCAGAGCAGGCAGCGAATATTTTGAAGAACAAGGTTGACTCATTAAAAATCATTACCTGTCATCTGGGCAACGGGCAGAGTGTATGCGCCGTTAAACACGGAAGAAGCGTCGATACTTCCATGGGCTTTACTCCCCTGGATGGACTTCCCATGGGGACCCGCAGCGGTTCTTTCGATCCGGAGATCATTCTCTTTCTGTTAAAGAACGGATACGATCCTGAATCAGTTGAAAGGCTCATTAACAAGGAATCAGGCCTCCTCGGAGTAAGCGGCATAAGCAGTGATTATCGTTCTATAGAAATGGAGTGCGCAAATAAAAACGAGGCCGCAATAAGAACGCACCGGCTCATGGTTCACCGGATAGCCTGTACCATCGGGGCGTTTATGGCGGAAATGGAAGGAGCTGACGCTATCGTCTTTACCGGCGGAATCGGTGAAAACTCGGCCGGTCTTCGTTCCGACGTGCTCAGTCATTTTAATTTTCTTGGGCTCCGCATAGATGAGGATAGGAATTTGGCCAATGAGGAGATAATAAGCACCGATAACAGCTCTATCGCGGCGATGGTAATTCCCGCAAACGAAGAATTACAGATAGTTCGTGAAGTAATATCCGCCATGAGGCTGCAAAGATAAAAACTGTCTGCGGATAACATTACACGTAAGGGAGGTGCTTCGTGTTTGATGATTTAAATGGTAAAACTGCCATTGTGACCGGCGCCGGCAAGCGCACAGGCATCGGGTTCGGCATCGCGAAAGAGCTTGCCTCCTGCGGCGTCAACATAGTGGTGGCGGATATGGGAAAACTGGGAAAGGGCGAAAGCGCTATCCCCCTGGGCACGGAAAATGAAATGGCTGCAGTGGTATCGTCTTTATCGGACAGTTTCGGCGTGAAGTCGATGGCGGTACAGGTGGATGTCACCTCGTCTGAATCGGTGACCTCCATGGTAAGCCGCATCAAGGAATCCTTTGAGCGCGTAGATATCCTCTGCAACAACGCCGGCGCGTCCTTCGGCGTGCCCAACAGCATACTGTCTTATAACGAAGAGGACTGGATAAAAACAGTCGACGTAAACCTCTTCGGTGTTTTCCGCATCTCCAAAGCGGTTATTCCCCTCATGCTGGGGAAACCGTCCGTGATAATAAACACAGCATCCAGGGCGGGGAAAGTGCCGCCGCTCTTTAACAGCGCTTACGCGGTGGCCAAAGCAGGCGTCATCATGCTCACCAAGACAATGGCTAAAGAGCTTGCGGGCGTCGGCATCAGGGTTAACGCCATCTGCCCCGGCCAGATTATGACCGATCTGGAAAAATGGAGATTCGGCCTGGAGGCTAAATTTTTCAACACCACCATTGAGGAACGGCAGAAGGAAATGTGTAAAACTATTCCCCTGGGTTATATCGGCAATATAACCGATACGGGAAAGCTCGTAGCGTTTCTCGCCTCCGACGAGTCGCGATATATAACAGGGCAGGCAATTAATGTCGATGGCGGACAGTGCATGGAATTGTGAAGTAATCGGCGTAGGAAAACGTACATATAATCATTTCGGAGGTACTACATTATGGACAAGGTCATCGGAGGACAGCTTGCTGCCGAAGCATTGATCGAAAAGGGCGTAGAATACATATTCACCATAAGCGGCGGGCACATAACTCCCATTTATCAATTTCTGGAAAATTCAAAAGTGAAATTATTCTCAACACGTCATGAACAGGCCGCGGTATTCATGGCCGAAGCCTGGGCCCGAATGACCAGGAAGCCCGCCGTGGCCATGGTGACGGCAGGGCCCGGATTTACCAACTCCCTTTCCGGTATTGCCAGCGCCAGGCTGTCCAACGCGCCGGTAATATTGATTTCGGGGTGCGTGGGCCTGGAAACGGCGGAAAAGCTGGATCTACAGGACATGATCCAATTGCCGGTCATTAGTCCGATGGTTAAGAAAGCTCTGGTGTGCCATAATCCCGAGCGGATACCCGAGTATGTCGACATGGCCTTCCGCTATGCAATCAACGGAAGGCCCGGCCCGGTGTATCTGGAGCTCCCCTGCGACATCCTGAACGCGCAAGCGGACATGACGAAAGTGAAAAAATACGGCGCGCAGGTCGAATCCAAGGCCGTCGACCTCCGTAGCGCCGAGAAGATTGTTGACATGCTGAAAGAAGCGGAAAAGCCGATAATAATTGCGGGGAGCGGCGCCTGGTATTCGGATGCGGGTGCGGAGCTCACCGAGTTTGTCGAGAAAACAGGGATTCCTGTTTTCACCATGGCGGGCGGAAGGGGAGTGGTCCCCGACACGCATCCTCTCTGTTTCGAATCGTCACTGGCCATTCGCCCCGGCGCGTCCTTTATCGCCAACATTCAGTCGGACTGCATCCTCTTTCTCGGCAGCCGTTTGAGCCTATTTTATATTTTCGGCGATATTTTTAGCCAGGATGCGAAGTTCATCCAGGTGGACATCGAGGCCGAGGAAATCGGGCGCAACAGAAAAGTGGACCTGGGCGTTGTAAGCGATATCAAGGCGCTCCTGGAACAGATGAATAAAATCATCACCGTGAAAAAATGTTCAAAACATATGATACAGCATTTTGCGCCCTGGGTGGAAACAGTTCGCGCCGCCGATGCCAGCGGGAAAGCCCAGGCAAAACCAATGTGGGAGAATCCCAATGTTCCTATCCATCCAATGCGGTTGGCGAAGGAGTTGAATGACTTTATGAACCGTGAGGAAGATATCGTCGTGGCTGACGGCGGCGACACCGCCACGTGGATGGGGATGACTCGGACGGTTCGCCGGGCGGGACATTACCTGGATTATGGATTATACGGTTGCCTGGCGGTGGGTATTCCCTATGCCAATGCCGCAAAACTTCGAAACCCCGATAAACGGGTGTTGCTGGTAATTGGCGATGGGTCTGTGGGATTCAATTTCATGGAGTTCCATACCGCTATTCGCCACGGACTTCCTATCGTTGCTGTGGTGGCCAACGATACCCTCTGGGGCATGATCGCCCACAGCCAGCAGCTCAGGCTTGGTCACGCTATCAAGGAAGGAACTGAACTGGGACACGTGCGGTACGAAAAGCTGGTGGAACAACTGGGCGGTTTCGGCGCCTATGTAGAAAAACCGGAAGACATACGCCCCGCTCTCGAAGCCGCTTTCAAATCGGGAAAAACGTCCTGCGTCAACGTGATGGTTGATCCCGGCGTTATTAGCCCGGGAAGCGAGGCTCTGGCGAATCTTGGAGGGTACAAGGCCAGTTGACAGGTGAGATAAGTGACGCTACGTACATCATATAATCACCTGCATATATTTCACGACACAAGGCTTTGCATGATCACAAAGAAAGCTCTTATTTTTATATAGAAAAAATTTTTCTTCGAAGGGGGTGTTCCATGAATAGCGGCACGACAAAAGAGTTTAAATTATCAAAAGGCTACAGAAACTACGTTTTTATTCTTCTATGTCTGCTGTACCTGTTCGACTACATGGACAGGATGGTCGTCACATCTTTGTTCCCCTTTATAAAACAGGACTGGGGGCTCACCGACGCGGAATGCGGGATGTTTGTTTCTGCTGTATATTGGTCGATCATCATATTTACCTTTCCTGTGTCAATAATGGTGGATAGGTGGAGCAGACGTAAAAGCATCGGACTAATGGCAGTGGTGTGGAGTATAGCCACGGCCGTATGCGCCTTGACCAAGAATTTCACCCAGCTTTTCATGGCCAGAAGCGTTATCGGAGTCGGCGAAGCGGGATACGCTCCCGGCGGAACAGCTATGCTTTCGGGACTCTACCCGCAGGAAAAACGTTCCCAGATGATGGGAATATGGAACGCCTTCATCCCGATAGGCGCCGCTCTCGGCATTGCCTTAGGCGGCATAATTGCGAAGAATTTCGGCTGGCAGCACGCCTTCGGTCTTGTGGCCCTGCCGGGCCTCATCATCGCCATCATGTTCTTTTTCGTGAAAGATTATAAGACAGTAGACCTCACGAAAACCATAGCAACAGATAATGCAGGAACAACCAGATTAAAAATGAAAGCCATGGATATTTTCAAGGAATTTATGGCTACCCCTTCCCTTATCTTCACCTATTTCGGTTTTGCCTGCGTTACCTTCGTGACGGTATCGCTCATGACATGGCTCCCTACTTTTTTCCACAGGGTTCAGGGCATACCTGAAGATAAGGCCGGCGTTATGGCCGCGGGCGTTATGCTGCTGGCGCTCGTGGGTTCGCCCCTGGGCGGTTTTCTCACCGATCTCTGGCTGAAGAAAAATGCCAAGGCAAGGCCTCTCTTCGCTACCTTCACTACAATAATATCGGCGGTACTCCTGTTTATTGCATTCAGCTTTCTTGACGGTAACGCCCGGTATGCTTGTATACTCGTCGTAGGTTTAACAATCATCGCGTTTCTTCCGGCGGCTGCCGCTATCACGCAGGATGTAGTGCATCCGGGGCTGCGAGCCATATCATATGCCTTCTGCGTTATAATTCAGAATCTCCTCGGATCATCGACAGGGCCAATTGTCATCGGCTCACTTTCCGATTCATACGGGATAAAAACTGCGTTGTCCGTGCTTCCTGTGTCACTCGTTATAGCCGCAGTGTTATTTTTTCTGGCATCGTTTTTCTATGTAAAGGATTTGAACAAGGTGGAGAAAGTAGTTCTGGAGATGGAATAAAATCGCGCGGAGGGAATGATTTCATGTTCAAAGGGAAAACCGTAGTAATTACGGGCGGCGCCAGTGGAATCGGCGCCGCCATTGCTCACCGGTTCGGCTCAGAGGGGGCCAGAATCGGCATATTGGATTTTGACAAAAAATCTCTCGATGCCATAACTTCGGATTTAACCGAGGCCGAAATCGAAGTGTCCGCGCACCAATGCGATGTTACCGATGAAGCGCAATGCATAAAAGCTATGAAGGAAGTGATAAGCCGCTTCGGGGGCGTTGACGTGTTGGTAAACAACGCCGGTATAACGCAGCGGAGCCTGTTTTGCGACACAACTATACAGGTTATAAAGAAAGTCATGGAAGTCAACTTCTTCGGTTCGATCAACTGCACCAAGGCAGCACTGGAAAGCTTAATAGAGAGAAAGGGCATGATTATAGTGATAACAAGCATTGCGGGAATCGCGCCACTCTATGGCAGAACCGGCTACTCGGCCAGCAAACACGCCCTGCATGGTTTTTTCGAATCGCTCCGCACGGAACTAAATGATGTTGGTGTTCATGTGATGATGGTATCCCCCGGTTTTACTAAAACCAATCTGCAAGAAAGGGCTCTTGACGGGACAGGCAAAATCAACCTGCGTCCTCGGTCCATACCGGGAACCCAGATGACACCTGAAAGCGTGGCCAAGGCTGTATACAAAGGGGCATGCAGAAAAAAAAGATCAGTTGTTTTGACAATTGTGGGGAAGATTTCTTATTTTACCATAAAATTCTTGTCGGTTTTTTATGAGCGTTTAATGGTTCGAGCAGTAAAAAAAGAATTTGAATAAACGGGACCACCGAGTATGAAATTGCCTAAATTGGATATAAGTTTTTTCCACTTCAGATAAAACAGGTTATCCTTACGTCTTTAAAATAATGCGGGCATCGGCTACCACGCACTGGCTGGCGGAACATAGCAGGGGATTGATGTCGATGGATTCGATCTCATCTTTCATGGCCATGACCAAGGTGGAGAAGTTGACAAGGATATCGGTGAGCTTTACTGTATCAACCGGTTCGGCGCCTCGGTATCCATCCAAAAGTTTGTATCCTTTCAGCGATCGAATCATGGTTAGGCCGTCCTGCCGGGAAAGGGGAGCCATTTTCAGGATGACATCACGATAGATTTCCACGCTGGTTCCACCTACGCCCAGCAAAACCATGGGGCCAAATTGAAAGTCGATTTTTGCCCCCACGATGAGTTCGATACCCGATATCATCTCGTCAACAAGGACACCAACAAAACCATTCATAGAGTTTAAATGCCGGAAGGCCTCTGCCATACCCTTATCATCGGATATTCCCACAATGACACCTCCGACATCCGACTTATGCAGGATGAGGGGAGAAACTATTTTGGCAACTACAGGATAACCGATTTTATGAGCAAATTGGAAGGCGTCATCTACAGTTTTCGCCACCGTAAACCTGGGAACGGCAAACCCCAAAAGAGAAAAAATCTGTTTGGCATCAGATTCGAGAACCCATCCATACTTGCGGGATGCTTCGATGATCTGGATTATTTGGGGATCAAAATTGGTCATGGTTTGTTCCTCCTTAAAGCCTCAATCATCAATACCGCACCTTCAATCGAAGGTGAAACAGCGACACCGTTTAGTTCGAATCCCTCGATCAGCATTTCATATTTCTCTACGTTGGGTACGTAGGCAATCAGCGGTTTGTTATATTCTCTGGCGATAATGCTCAGTTTGGCGCCAAGGTCGGAGGTGATTCCGGGGATATAGGGGAGGAGCAATACGATAATACTGTCTATATCATCCATAGCTAAGAGTGTTCGGGCTGTTGTAACGAAATCCTCGTCCACGCCGCTTCCCGTAAGATCGATAGGATTACTAAGTGCGGCAATCGCGCGCGCACTGGGATTTAAATTCTTGCGGATTTCCTCCTGCTTGCGCTCCGACAGGCCGGGTACCGCAATTCCATGAGAGGCGCAGGCATCGACGGCCATGGCGCCGTGACCTCCGCTCACTGTAATAATACCTACTCTTCCTTCGATATGCTTGGTGGGGTGTTCACTCAGAGACTCACAGAAAGATACGAGTTCCCTTTCGCTTGTTGCCTCGACGATCCCATGTTGTGAAAGGGCAGCAGAAAAGCTGGCGTAGTCTCCTGCCAGCGACGCTGTGTGGCTTGAGATGGCCCTGCTGCCGCCCGGGCTTTTGCCGGATTTGATAACAATAACGGGCTTGACGCACTTTTCAGCATTAAGGACAAACTGCCTCCCTTCGTTTTCCCCGAAACCTTCAATGTAGAAAGCAATTACGTCCGTCGACGGATCAGTGCCGAAATAATCGAGAAGATCAATTTCGCCGATGAGCGCTTTGTTTCCGATGCTGACAGCCTTAGCAAAACCAATACCGTCAGCCGTAAATTTTATCATCTGATCCACAAGAATACCGCCGCTCTGGCTCACGAAGGAGATGTTTCCCTTGAGAGGCTTTACCATGCGTTCGCTGGGCAGGAAGAACGTATCGATGTGGTCGGGAACGTAGATACCAAGACAGTTAGGGCCGATGAAAGGGAATGATGCCTCTCGAGCTATGGTGACAACTCTGTTTTGCAGATCCTGCCTGCCGACTTCCTTGAAGCCTCCTGATATGATAACGGCAGAACGGACATCAGCCTTGATGCATTCGGATAACACATCCGGCACGAGATCGGCCCTGACAGCGATGATTGCCAGATCGATCCGCTCAGGAATATCGGCTAGGCCATGATATACCTTCTGTCCGCCTACCGTCTCACGGCCGGGGTTAATCCCATAAACCGTCACCGGGTAACGGTGTTGGTTCTTATTAAATATCTCGTTGGCCGGATGATGGTAGTTACTCGCTGATACGCCAAACACCGCCATGGTCTTAGGTTCAAAAATCGGTCTGAGATCCATCGGTTTCTCCTTTCAGATGTCTGCCAATTTTTTATTAATCTTACTAGCGTTTCCGCTAATCTAATTATGTTGTCCCAATCGATCAGGAGAATCTGCTTTGCAAGCCAACGGGATAAATTAGTTATTAATTAGTGGTGCAAGTATTTTATTCAACTTCGGGTATGCTAAAAAAATAATTTTTACATCGAACACCAATCTCTGTCCAATAGATCATTACAGATGGGCCGCAGCTGATTCTTTGGGAAAAGTTTCTTTCACGAATATACTTGCAACCAGCGCACCGAAGAGAAAAATTAAACCAATCTTAAACGCGGCAGAGTAAGCATCCACGCTGTAATGCTCTCCGGTAGAGCTCAGAGTGTCTAAATACCAGCCCATCAACGGTTGGCCTAAAGCGGCGCCGGCAAAAGGAAAAATGTTTATCAAGCCCGTGGCTGTGCCGGAAATCTCCATCGGAAAGTATTCCTTTATCGACGTATAGCCGACCACCACCGCACCCGATAACATAAAACTATAAGAGAAACACCAGATGTAGAGCATCGTCATGCTGAAATCTCCCGTAAAAAAGGCAAGTGGAACAAAAATGCCCAGCGCCGAAAACTGATTGACCAAAAGCACTTTTTTTCTTGAATGAAATACCTTGTCGGAAAGCAAACTCATCACCGGCGCGCCGAAAATCAAACCGATAGCCATCATTGATAATATACCCCCCGCCTGAGTTTTCGACATTCCATAGACATGCATTAGAAAAGGGCCTCCCCACAAACCGCTGAAACTCAAATTGACTGTCGCGCCAAGAAAAAAAACCATCACCCACGGCCAAAATCGCGGTTCTTTGAGTACCAATCCTATGCCACGCCATAAACTAACTTTTTTACCTGTTGAATTTGCGCTGGAAATCCCATTTAATGGTTGAAAACCCATTTCCTGAGGTGTGTCTCGCACCAGCAGCCATACTGCCAGAGCAATCCCCAGCGTGAGTGCTCCAATGACAACCATGGCGCCGCGCCAACTGATAGCCTCACTGAGGTAAGCCAGGGGTGTTGCCGCTGTGTATGCTCCCACTCCGCCCAGCGCCATGAGAATACCCGTCATTTTAACGAATTTCTCCGATTCAAACCAGTTAGTCAGAATTTTCATTGTTGGAACGAAAACCGTGGCCACACCAAGACCTACAACAATCCGGGCGGCAATAGCCGTACTAACATTTTGTGCTAAACCCAAAGCGACCGACCCCACGGCCGCGAAGATGAAAAAAAAGGTTACCGACCGGCGCGGTCCCCAGGAATCGGATAACAAACCTGCGGGAATTTGCATCAAAGCATAAGGGTAAAAATAGGCTGATGCCAGAATGCCCATCAGTGTCCCGCCCGTTTTTAAGTCACGCATCATATCCACCGCTACAATTGCGGGAGCGAGCCTATGGAAAAAAACCAATATATATGCGGCACCCAGAATTCCGAATATCAGATACCGATACCTAAAAAATCCCATATCAATCTTCTTTGAGAAGTAATATATTCCTTCCAGTTGATTAAATCATCCACTCAGCAGAGGCAAGAATAATTTACTGAACATTTAGTGCAACCCAGTATTATAATTCCGGGGCGATTGATGGAACAAGGCAAGCCAGAATCAATAGTTTACTGCCGGTATTGCGAATTTGATGTTCTTCATTGGGCGGCATAAAAATGATATTTCCTGGTTGGACAGGATTCCACTTACCATTGCCGTAAATTTCACCTTGTCCTGCATGAATAAACATTTCATGTTCCCAGGCATGAGCGTGCTTCGGCGTATTTCCTTCCGGAGCAATCTCGAAGATGCGCATACAGAAATTATTCGCGCCGTCTTTTTTGCCGACGACGACCCGACCAGCAACACCTTTTGCCTGGTCATTGTCAAAGTTAGTCGGTGTAACTGATGTGTAATTTATTATCTTCATGCTCTTCTCCTTACTTTAATATATTGAGTAAGCTTATGATTAAGCCAATAAAGGTAGCCACCTGAGTGCGACTTGATACTCATTCAATTAGCGGTGCAAATATTTCGCTCAACGTTGGATGTGGTATAATCCATGAGCGCAATTGTTTTTTGGTCAGCTCCGCGGATACCGCCAGACTCAAAGGTACAATTAGTTCAGCAGCATCATCGCCGACTATTGTCGCGCCGATTATTTTATCATTTTGGAAAAAAGCTTTGACAAAACCCTGACCCATTAATTCCGTACGCGCCATAATATTCGCGCTGTAAGTTGATTTGATGACCTGCGCTTCAGCGCTTTTTTGGATAAAGCCCACACGGGCAATTTGCGGATGACTGTAAACAACGGATGGAATAAAATTTTCATTGTAAACAATTGTATTTAGATCACAAATATGTCCGGCGGCAACTTTACCCTGCTCAGTTGCCCGGTGCGCCAGCATCAAGCCGCCGGTGACATCACCCACCGCGTAAATACCGGCTACATTTGTCATCATATTCTGATCGATTTTGATGCCGGCTTTTGTATATTCAATGCTCAGCTTATCCAGCTGTCCCGTATCCAGTAGAGGTTTTCTGCCGGTGCAAAGCAAAACGTAATCGGTGGTTATCTCCAGTTTATTATTGTTTTGCTGTGCCTGCATCGTTACCGCGCTGCCTGTGTCATTTAGGTTTTCGAGTTTTGTTGAGGTATGTATTTCAATGCCTAAACGAACCAGTTCCTGCCGGAGCAAATCGACCGCTTCCTGGTCTTCATAGGGTAGAATTCTGTCTAAAAGTTCAACTAAGGTTACTTTTACACCCAGTTCGGCAAAAAAAGTGGCAAATTCCACACCGATTACACTACCTCCGACAATGATTATGCTGGCGGGAAGAATATTTAAATTAAGCAGACCATCCGATGTTAAAATGCGTTCGGACAAATTTATTTCCGGCAGCATTTGCGGCTGTGAACCCCAGGCGATAATAATGTTTTTTGTGGGAATGATTTTTATGTTACCCTCTGCATCGCGATATTGCACTTCCTGTGGTGAAATAATTTCGCCCGTGCCTTGTTTTGTCTCCACTTGCGCGTCGACGAGCATTTTGTGGGCACCGAGCGCCGCCACCTTGACTATTTGCTGTTGATGTTTTTTGATGGCAGGAAAATCAATGGATGTTTCGGAGACATTGATCCCCAGTCTTTTAAGCTTTTTAACGTCTGCGTAAAACTTGCTGCAGGTCAGCAGGGCCTTGGTGGGAATACAGCCGCGATTGGTACAGGTACCGCCCCAGCCTTCTTTTTCGATAATGAGGACTCTTTTCTTCTTTGCCGCGGTAAGCTCCGCCGCCGCCAATCCTCCCGGCCCGCCGCCGATGATTACTAGATCATACTGTTCGGACACTAATACACCTCACGATTTCTATCAATCATACATGCAATAGTACAAAATGGTCAAGGGTGAGCTTTTGCCGCATGATAGGAACTTCGCACTAATGGTCCTGATTCCACGTACTGAAAGCCTTGTTGGTAAGCTATTTCTTTCAACTCGGCAAATTCTTCCGGGTGATAATATTTGGCAACCGGCCAATGCTTGAGTGTCGGTTGCTGATATTGTCCGATAGTCAAACGTGAGCAGGAAGCCGCAAGCAAATCGTCAATTAAGCGTAGAATGTCTGCGCGCTTTTCACCAAAGCCAACCATAAAACCGCTTTTGGAAATAATCGGCGTTCCGGCAATCCGTGATAAGAGCGTCAGCGATAATTTATAATTTCCTTGCGGCCGCAATTGGGGAAACAACGGTTCCACAACTTCCATATTGTGGTTGATGACATCGGGCTTAGCGGCAATAACTTTTTCCAGCGCTGAAGATTGGCCCTGAAAATCGGGAATCAACACTTCGATCTTGCATTGAGGAACAGCTTTCCTTAGTCTGTCGATACAATCGGCAAAGATTTGAGCGCCGCCGTCGGGCAAATCATCACGGGTAACGGAAGTGACAACAACGTATTTTAAATCCATTTTCTGTACAGCCGTAATCAGATGATCTATTTCACTTGCATCAATCGGTTGCGGATTACCATGCAGCATGTGACAGTAAAGGCAATTACGCGTGCAAATATTGCCCAGAATCAAAAATGTTGCCGTACCGCTATGGAAGCATTCCGCCATGTTGGGGCAGGCCGCTTCCTGGCAGACGGTGTGTAACTGAAACTCAGCGAGAGTTGATTTAATGTTACGGCATTCATCAGTATAGGGAGGGCGCACTTTGAGCCAAGAAGGTTTGCGCAGGATTTGTTCTCTTTGTTGATATTCGTTCATAAAAAAATCAGCTGGGTTTTTTCCAACAAACATCAGGCTTGCGCGCGGCCAATACTTCATCAAGCCGGCTGACCGGTGTTGTCAGTGGTGCATTTTTTACGCAGTCAGGATTTTCTTTGGCCTCGGCCGCGATGGCAATCATGGCGTCACAAAAGTGATCCAGAGTTTCTTTGCTTTCCGTCTCTGTCGGTTCAATCATGATTGCTTCGGGAACAATTAAGGGGAAATAAATAGTCGGAGGATGATAACCGAAGTCAATCAGCCTCTTGGCAATATCTGTAGTATGCACTCCACTTTCGGCAACCTGTCTTTTGCCGGAAAAAACACACTCATGCATGCAAATGCGATCATAAGGCAAGATCAAAATATGGTTTTAATTTTTCTTTGATGTAGTTGGCGTTGAGCACGGCCATTTCGGTGGCACGCGTTAAACCTTCGGCGCCCAAGGAGCGAATATAAGTATAGGCTTTCACAATCACATTAAAATTGCCGTAAAAAGAGCGCACGCGGCCGATTGTATCCGGGAATTTATCCGACCAGTTGTATTCCCGTTTTTTCTTCACAATGCGCGGTACGGGAAGATAGTCAACAAGTTTTATGCTCACGCCCACCGGGCCGCTGCCGGGACCGCCGCCGCCGTGCGGCGTGGAAAAAGTTTTGTGCAGATTAAGCTGAATAACATCGAAGCCCAGATCGCCCGGTCTGGTTTTGCCTAAAAAAGCATTGGCATTGGCGCCGTCACCGTAGAGCAAGCCGCCTTTGTCATGAACGATTTGCGCGACCTTTTCGATATTGCGTTCAAATAGTCCCAGCGTATTGGGATTAGTCAGCATCAGCCCTGCCACATCTTCAGTCATCAAAGATTGCAAATGTTCGATATCAACGCCGCCATCGCTATTGGAACGCAGCGTAACAGTGTCGAAGCCGCAAAGTGCGCCGGATGCCGGATTGGTGCCGTGGGCGGCATCCGGTATCAGAATAAGAGTGGCGTTTTTGGCCTTTCTTTTCAAAATATTTTTTAATCATCATGACGCCGGTAAGTTCGCCATGCGCGCCTGCCGCCGGCTGCAGGGTAAATTCCGCCATGCCGAAAATGCTGCATAAATATTTTTGCATTTCATAAATCAGCTGCAGATTGCCCTGCGCAAATTCAGCGTCGGCATAAGGATGCAGTCCGGTAAAACCGGGTAGCGCAGCAACATTTTCGTTAACTTTGGGATTATATTTCATCGTGCAGGAACCCAGAGGATAAAATCCCAGATCAACGCCGAAATTTCGCCGTGATAAATTGGTGTAATGCCGGATTAAATCAATTTCCGCCACTTCCGGCAAATCAAGTTCAGCACGCAAATATTTTTTATCGATTATATCTTCAATATTTACAGCAGGAACATCGCTTGCGGAGATGTCCACGGCGTTGCGTCCCGGTTTGCTTATTTCAAATATCAAGTCCATGAGTTAATTCCTTTATCAGAGATGCTGATATTGATTCCGTGATTGATTCAAAACCCAATCCTGTTTTCTGGATTCCGGCTTTCGCCGGAATGACAGATGAAATGTATATATTACCATTATTTCAGAATCTTAATACTCTATCAATATCTTCTTTAGAAACCATTTCCGTGGCGCAAAAGAGCAGAGCATTTTTCAGTTCCGGATAATCTTTGTGCAGTTCATAGCCGCCGATGATTCCTTCTTTTTTCAGTTTTTCATTAACCAGCTTTGGCATCGGGACAGCGCAAAACAAATTCATTATAAACCGGCGCGGAAAATACTTCTTTCCAACCCTTAAGCTCTAAGAGCTTATTTTTCAAATATTGAGCTTTTATAAATATTGAGTTCGGCAAGTTTTCTTAAGATTTTTGCCCAGGGCGGCAAGATAAACACCGGCCGCCAGCGCGCAAAGCGCTTCATTGGAACAAATGTTGGAAGTCGCTTTTTCCCGGCGGATATGCTGTTCGCGGGTTTGCAGAGTCAACACAAATCCGCGCTGACCGTTTTTATCCACAGTTGCGCCGACAAGTCGTCCGGGTATCCGGCGCATAAATTTTTCCCGCGCGGCAAAAATTCCCAGATAAGGGCCGCCGTAATTGAGCGGATTGCCGAAACTCTGGCCTTCACCGACGACAAAATCAGCGCCTGCCGTTCCCGCCGGCTGTAAAATACCAAGCGCTGTGCCGTCGGTAAAACCGGCAACAAGCAAAGCGCCTTTTTTATGGGCGGCATCAGCGATAGGAGCAATATCTTCGATAACGCCGAAAAAATTCGGGCTTTGTACTAACACAGCGGCAACCTGATCATCGAGTTCATTTTGCAGAGCGGCCTAATCAAGCTGTCCGGATGCAGTATACGGTATTTCGACAATGGTATAGCCGTTAGCCCACGAGTATGTCCGCAAAACCTGCCGGTATTCGGGATGCACCGAGCGGGCAACAATAATTTTAGTCCGGTTGGACATCTTTGCGCAAAGCACAGCCGCCTCGGCCATTGCGGAAGCGCCGTCATACATAGAAGCATTGGCAATTTCGGTGCCGGTGAGATGGGCAATCATGGTCTGGTATTCGTAGATCGCCTGAAGAATGCCCTGGCTGATTTCGGCCTGATAAGGAGTATAGGCTGTATAAAATTCAGCGCGCCGACAATTATGTGTCCGACGACAGCCGGAATGAAATGGTGGTAAGCACCGGCGCCGGTTAAGGTCAATTGCGGCAGTTTATTTTTTCGGGCAAGATCGCTCATGACAGCGACTGTCTGCTGTTCGGATAAGGCGGCAGGAATATCCGGCATTTGCTTTAATCTGAATTTTTGCGGAATATCGGCAAATAATTCATCGAGGCTGGCTACTCCGATAGCCGCCTGCATTTGAGCTATATCATCGGTTGTGTGTGGGCAATAGTCCATTTGTTAGAATTCTTTCCTTAATGTTTCTCCTCTTTGACCAGTTTTTCATAATCGGCGGCACTAAGCAGAGATTTGAGCTCACCTGCATCAGCCAGGCGCATTTTCACAATCCAGCCGTCGCCAAAGGCATCCTGATTAATGAGCGCCGGTTCTTCTTCCAGCTTATTGTTGACGGCTATAACTTCTCCGCTCACCGGAGCATAAACATCGGATACCGATTTTACGGATTCGACAACTGCCACGGCATCACCTTTAGTTACTTTTTTCCCTATCGGCGGCAACTCGACAAACACGATATCGGTGAGCATTTCCTGTGCGTAATCGGTTATGCCGACGATGACAGTGCCGTCACCATTGTCTTTTACCCATTCGTGATCACGGGAATAACCTCTATCGGCTGGATTTTGTTTGGACATGGTTTTTTCTTCTCCTTAATTTTATTTTGGTCTTTTATAAAAAGGAAGTTTTACAATTTTTGCTCCGCTCATTGAATCGCGAATCTCGATAAAAATTTCCGTATCCGGCGCGCTGAAAGCAATATCGATAAACGCCAAGCCAATTGCTTTGTTTAATGTGGGCGAAAATGTTCCGGATGTCACAACGCCGATTTCCCTTTCCCCATTAAATACTTTGTAGCCGTGGCGGGCTATTCCGCGGCCGGTCATTTCCAAACCTACGAGCTTTTTCTTAATGCCGGAATTTTTTTGCGTTTTAAGCACTGCTGAGCCGATAAATTCCTTGTTCCAATCAATAAGCCAACTATAGGGTACTTCTAGCGGAGTAACCGTTTCCGACATGTCCTGGCCGTTGAGCATCATGCCCGCTTCCAGGCGCAGAGTATCGCGCGCGCCCAGTCCTGCCGGTTTCAAGCCTGATTGTGTACCGGCAATCATAAGTTTATCCCAGATATTTCCTATTATATCAGCGGCAGCATAAATTTCAAAGCCGTCTTCACCGGTATAGCCACTGCGGGAAATGATGGACGGTATTCCCGATACATGGGATTCGAAAAAATGATAGAAGCGCAAATTATTTAAATTATCAGACATGAGTGTTTGTAAAATTTCTTCAGCGCGGGGACCCTGTAAATCCAACTTGCCAGTTTTGGAACTTATGTCCGCTAGCATACAGTTAAATTTCTTGTCTGTCTTAACTGAATTTATCCATTGCCAATCGCGGTTTTTGGTGGTGGCATTGGTCACCAGCATGTAAGAATCTTTTGCCATTTTATAGACGGTCAGATCGTCAATAATGCCGCCTTCATAATTGAGCAAAGCAGAGAGTTTAACTTGCCCTATTTCCTGATCAGCCAGATTTCTGGTCAAAACCAATTGTAAAAGATCGATAGCCTGCGGACCTTTAACTTCGATCTCTCCCATGTGGCAGATGTCAAAAAGGCCGGCGGCACTTCTCGTTGCCTTGTGTTCATCAATAACATTGGTGTATTGCACGGGCATAGCCCAGCCGCCAAAATCAATTATTTTGGCATTCAGGGCAACGTGCTTTTCATACAATGGTGTCTTTTTCAATTTCATCTAACCAGGTACTTAAAAATTAGAGATAGAATAATAAGAATCAAACAAACCGCCAAAAAAAAATAACTCTTTCGGGAAGCTTTACTGCCCAGCACAATCTGGCCGCAATGCCGGCAAATAGTAAATTTGGATGTAATTTTCCTCTGACAAAAGGGGCAAAGCAGAGTTTTTGGCTCCACATTGGTTTCACGCCGGGTGATGTTTCTCTTCAGCTCGGCGTGAATATTATAATACCAGCTACAATCCAGCGTAGGGCATTTGTCCTGCGCCGGCATATTGTCTGTCCATACAAAAGATTTGTTACATTGCGGGCACTGGATTTTTAACATTGGGTAGCGTCTCCGGGGAAAATTAAATTATAGAAAATAACTTTATTGCGTCAGTTTTAATTAATATGAGAGAACTACTACAACTCCGGGGAGATTTCAAGATTTAATCAAAAAAGTTCAATTGATCAACCTTTAAAAAGCTTTTCAAAGAAATCTTGTTTGTCTTTGGGATAATAGAGATTCCCTCCGTAATCGACGATTAATTTGCCGTCCAGATGGTCAAGCTCGTGTTGTATGACGCGGGCGACATAATCCAGATATCTTTTACTGATTTTCTTCCCTTCGGCATTCAAAGCGCGCACTTTAATTTCGGGGAAACGGCTGACCTCAACCTGAATTTCCGGACAGGATAAACAACCCTCAGTCATGGTTACTTTTTCACCGCGCGCCTGAGTAATGCGCGGATTTATTAGGACTTCGAAATCGTTAGGATTTTTTATTTTAGCTTTTTCTTCAAAACCTTTATTGCGGAAAACGACAATTCTTTTGTTAATGCCGATTTGCGGAGCGGCGAGTCCTGAAGCATCATCTCTGCCCAGAAACGAATCAACCAGAGTTTGGATTGCTTCTCGCGATTCTTTATCCAGCGGCACAGGCACTTCCACGGATTTTTTTCGTAAGATGGAAGTATCCTTCTCGTTGACTCCTTTATTATTCCATAATGTTAAAACTTTATCTTTGGGCATTTAGCTTTACCGGGACCTTGTTTTTTGCGGCATATATCACCTATTACGCGTTATTTCAAGGAATTGTAGCTTGCAATTAGTCTCATATCTATTGTTAAACAATAAATAAACCATATTATAAATTTGTTTTGCATGGAGTTAATTTTGATAAATCAAATCGTTACTAAAATAGCGAAAAGAGAATTTGCCCGCGCACTGAAATTTGAAGAGGGAAGCTTGCCGGAATTGCCTGACTGCACCGATGAAAAACCGCGCCTCCTTTATATGCACATTCCTTTCTGCGAAGAACTTTGCCCTTATTGTTCCTTTCACCGGATAACCTTTACCGAATCGCTTGTCCGAAAATATTTTAAAGCTCTACGCCGGGAAATTAATCTTTACCGGGAAAAAGGCTATAAATTCAGTGGAATTTATGTCGGCGGCGGAACCCCGACAGTGCTTATTGATGAATTGGCCGAAACGCTGCATTTGGCGCAACAGTGCTTTCCCATCAGGGAAATATCGGTAGAAACAAATCCCAATCATTTAACTTCGAGGAATATTGAAATTTTACAGAAAAGCGGCGTGAAAAGGCTTTCCGTGGGTGTGCAAACATTTAATGATGATTTGCTTAAAAAAATTGGCCGTTACGAAAAATACGGTTCAGGCGAGGCTATTGCGGAAGGGCTCAAAAACACGCAAGGATGCATTTGATACTTTAAATGCCGATATGATTTTTAATATTCCCGGGCAAACGCCGGAAATGCTTGACGCCGATCTGGCCAGTTTTGCTGAATTTAAACATGGATCAAATCACCTTTTATCCTTTGATGGTTTCAACCATAACGCAAGAGATTAATGGAAAAGACTATCGGAGAAGTTGATTTTAAAGGTGAACAAAAATTATACAAACTGATAGTCAGGCGTCTGGAAAAAAATTATAATTTTTCTTCGGCCTGGTGCTTTTCCCGGAAAAAGAAAGAATCTCTCATTGATGAATACGTTGTTGATTACGATGAATACGCGGGTCTGGGCAGCGGCGCTATCGGCTATCTTAACGGTGTTTGCTATGCCAATACATTTGATATTGAAGAATATATCGCCCGCCTGGATCATGATAATTTGCCGCTGATGGCTTCCCGCCGGTTTGATCTTCATGATCAAATGAGCTATGATTTTTTAATGAAATTATTCAGCACAAAATTGGATATTGCGGCGGTGGAAGAAAAATATAACGGTAAGTTTTTAAAAACCTTATGGAAGGAAATAGCCCTCTTCGAAATAGTCAGGGCTTTGCGTTATTTTCCGCCCTATTTGCATTTAACGCCGCGGGGCCGTTACCTCTGGGTAATAATGATGAGGGAGTTTTTTATCGCTGTAAACAACTTCCGTGATTATTGCCGTGGAGTTCCGCCGCGGGGTAAGCAGGCCGGTGTTGTATAACTTTGCCGGCTAAAGGGGTATTTATGGATGAAAAACGAAAAGAGATGCTCAAAAAATTGCCGAAAATTGACGAAGTTATTCTGCTTTTGGAGAAGCAGGATATTTATACTCTGGCGCCGCGCGAAATTGTCAAAGAAACCTGCCGGATGGTCGTGCAAAATATGCGGGAAAAAATCGTCTCGGCTAAAAAAACCATAACGATGGATTTTTCCGCAACTCCGGAAACTACCGCCCGGGAAGTGGAAAATATCATCAAAGGATTTTACCGCTATAACCTGCGCCGGGTGGTCAATGCCACCGGCGTTATTCTGCATACCAACTTAGGCCGTGCGCCTCTGTGTCCGGAAGCGCTGCAAAGAATAGTTGAAGTGGGCAGAGGCTATTCCAATCTGGAATTTGATTTAGCCAAAGGCGAACGCGGACAGCGCTACGATCATGTAAGTCGCCTGATTTGCGCCCTAACCGGAGCTGAAGATGCCTTAATTGTCAACAACAACGCCGCGGCTGTTTTGCTGGTCCTGAACACTTTGGCGGAAGGAAAAGAAGCAATAGTCTCCCGCGGCGAACTCATCGAAATCGGCGGCGAATTTCGCATACCGGAAATTATGCGCAAAAGCGCCGCCCGTCTGCGCGAAGTGGGCACAACCAACCGCACGCGCCTGAGCGATTATGAAAAAGCCATCAATAAAGAAACCGGCCTGATTCTGAAAGTTCATACCAGCAATTACCGCATTGTCGGCTTTACCGAAGAAGCGGATATTGAATCGCTTGTCGCGCTGGGAAAAAAACGCCGCATTCCGGTAATGGATGATTTGGGCAGCGGCTGTGTAATCGACCTTGATAATTACGGTTTAGAGCATGAACCCACAATTCGCGAAGTTTTAGCTGCCGGGGTTGATGTAGTCACCTTCAGCGGCGATAAACTTCTGGGCGGCCCGCAGGCAGGAATCATTGTCGGCAAAAAAGAAATTTTGGAGAAAATCAAAAAAAATCCGTTAAACCGCGCACTGAGAATCGACAAATTCACTCTGGCCGCGCTGGAAGCAACGCTGATGCATTACCTCGATCCCGCCGCCGCGGTAAAAAAATTAAGATCATTAAAGGCATTGACCGAGCCTGTGGCCGCGGTTAAAAAGCGCGCCCGCAAACTGATCAATAAATTGCAGAAAGCAAATCTTGATTCTCTGGAATTTTTCCTGCGAGATGATTTTGCGGCAGCGGGGGGAGGATCTTTGCCGACGCAGAAGATTCCCACTGTTTTAGTCGGAATCAAAAACAAAAAAATGCCGGCCAGCCGCATGGAAGAAAAATTGCGCAAACTGGAAGTGCCGATAATTGTCCGGGTGGATAAAGACGAAATCTTCATTGATTTGCGCACAGTTGCCGAAGATGAATTTGCCTTCATCATCGAAGGGTTGCGTCAAATAGTATCAACTTAACTTGTGATTTTAGCGGAGTCAAATTGTCAATTCCACCAGCGCAATTGAAAGAAATCCGCTTTACAGTAAGCCGCAACCAGAGCGGCCAAAGGCTGGATGTGTTTCTCGCTCAAAACGATGTAACCCTATCGCGTTCGCAAGTGAAACGCGTCGTGGAAGAAGGCGATGTATTGGTCAACGGCATGGCGCCGAAAGTAAGCCAGCGTCTGAAGGAAGGAGACATAATCAGTCTCCATCTAAAACCGGCAAAAGAAGCCATTGCCATCGCCCAAAATATTCCTCTGAATATTGTTTATGAAGACGAAGCCGTAATTGTAGTGAATAAACCGGCGGGAATGGTGGTGCATCCCGCACCGGGAAATCCCGACAACACTTTGGTCAACGCTTTGCTTTTTCATTGCAAGAATCTGTCCGGAATCGGCGGCGTTATTCGTCCGGGCATTGTGCATCGACTGGATAAAGGAACTTCGGGTTTGATTGTGGCGGCAAAATCGGATGATGCGCATCGCAATCTTTCCACCCAGTTTGAAAACCATGAAGTGCACAAAACTTACCGGGTACTTGTCTGGGGGGACATGAAAGGCAATCAGGGAGAAATTCTGCTGCCTGTCGGCAGGCATGCCACCAACCGTAAAAAAATGTCCACAAAAAGCAAGCGGGGTAAAGCTGCTCTTACTCTTTGGAAGGTGCGCGAACGTTACGGTGCGGCTACCTTGTTGGATGTGGAAATTAAAACAGGCCGCACCCATCAGATTCGTGTCCACCTCTCCGACCGGGGTTACCCGGTCATCGGGGATACCGTTTACGGCAGTGCGACAAATAAAATACGCGCCATTAGCGATCCAATGTTAAAGACAAGTTTAAAGGCATTAAACAGGCAAGCACTGCATGCCGCGCAGCTTTCTTTTATCCATCCTTTAAAGCGCGAGCGAGTTGTGTTTACCGCGGAAATGCCGGAAGATATGGCTACTCTGTGCGCGCTTTTCCGTGGGCAAACACTAACTCAATGAAAAGATAAGCTAAGGCGATAATATGTTTTCGCTTCTTAAAAAAGATTCTATTTCTTATCTACAGGCGCCAATTTTCAGTGAATGCGATTTTTTAATTCACGCTTTTTGCGCGCGGCAAGGCGGAGTCTCGCAAGATGAATATGCGAGCCTCAATATGAGCTTTAACGAAGGCGATGAAGAATACAGCGTTTTGCAGAATTGGGGTCGTCTGTCCAAGGCTTTTGCCATTCCTCTGGAACAATTTTTAGTCGTTAATCAGGTTCATGGCGATGAAATATTCGTTATTAAGCCGCATGGCAGTTATTTTTCTTCGCGTAGCGAACTTAACTATGACGCCATTGTAACCAACCGCACCAACCTCGCGATTTGCATCAAAACGGCGGATTGCGTGCCGGTTTTTATTGTTGACCGGGTGAAAAAAATAATCGCCGTAGTGCATGCCGGTTGGCGCAGTACCGCTCTGGAAATCAGCGCCAAAGTTATCGGATTGATGCAAAATCAATACGGGTCTTCTTTGCAAAATATTTTGGTAGCTATCGGCCCTTCGATAGGCAAATGCTGTTATCAGGTGGATTCGGCTGTCGCTGATGCTTTTCTTCGGCAAAAAAATAACGAATTATTTCTGCTGCCGGGCGCTGTGAAGAATAGATGGATGCTGGATTTGCCCGAGGCGAACCGCCGGCAAATTCTGGATTGCGGTGTTCCCGAAAAGAATATAGAAATATCCGGATATTGTACGATGTGTAATCAGGATATTTTTTTCTCGCATCGCGGCTCCGGCGGAATTACAGGCAGGCAAATTAATTTTATGATGATTAAGGAAGATGCCCCCTGCCGCGTTCTTATTTTCGATGACAAAACTTATTCGGTGCAATAAACCTGAGCCGCAGTTTTTTATTGACAGTATTTATTTTCAGTATTACTTACATTTTATGAGTTGAAAAACAAAACATGACAGGTGTAATGAACATGAAAAATCCTTGGTTCAAGCATTACGCGAAACACGTTCCTCATACCATCGCTTATCCGGAGATTCCCATCCACCGTTTCCTGACGGATACGGTTTCTAAACACCCGGATTATGTGGCCATGTCCTTCAACAATAATGACACTTCTTACCGGGAACTAAACGAAAAGGTAAACAGGTTTGCCCTGGTTCTCCAAAATATCGGAGTGAAAAAAGGGGACAGAATAGCCTTTATCATGGTGAACTCCCCCACACATGTCATCGCCTTCTTTGCTGTCATGAAGCTCGGAGCTATAGTGGTCAACATTAGTGTTGGCATTCAGGGCGAGGAATTAATCAACTGTTTGAATAACTCGGGCGCGAAAGTAGTAGTTACGCTGGATATATTTGCCCCGAATCTCTACAAAGTGGTAAAAAATACGAAAGTTAAAACTGTTATTCTCCATTCCGTGTTTGGCCTGGAAAAAAAGATCTCCCTGGAAGAAGGAATGCCCGAACCTCAGATATTTCTGGAAGTGCTTGCTTCAATAGAGAGCGCGGCAGAGCCGGCAGTAGAGATATCTCCGGCAGATGTGGCGGTGCTTCAGTATACAAGCGGTTCTACCGGAGCGCCCAAAGCGGCAACCCTGACCCATGCTAATGTAGTGGCGAGCGTGCTCCAGTCCGATACCTGGATGGGAGTAAAGGGCGCCGGAAATGCCGCGGTGATGTGTATCATTCCCTTTTTCCACGTTTTCGGGATGTCGTCTTGCCTTTTGGTTTCCGTACTCAAGGGATACCGGATGGTTCTTCTTCCCCGGATAGACTTAATGGACATCCTTTCCCTGATGAAGATGCTGGAAACCTACAGACCCATATCTTTTCCAGCCGTGCCCAGCCTGTGGGGCGCTATTATGTCCCTTCCTCCTGAGGCTGCCAAAACCCAATTCTCCTCTATCCAGGTGGCAGTCAGCGGAGGGGCGCCTCTCCCGCCCTCGGTCCATGATAGGTTTGAAGAACTCACCGGAAGAAAGATTATGGAAGCCTACGGTCTATCTGAGGCCTCCTCGGCTACCCATATCACACCTTACCCCAAAGGTGCGCCCAGAGGATCAATCGGACTACCCCTTCCGGACACAGAAGTCAGAATCATGGACATGGAAAAGGGGAAGAAAGAATGCGATGTGGGAGAGGTTGGCGAACTGGTAGTAAAAGGGCCCCAGATCATGCAGGGATACTGGAATAACAAGGAGCTAACCGCGGCGGTCTTGCGTAACGGTTGGCTTTACACCGGGGATATGGCCCGCATGGATAAAGACGGGTACTTCTACCTGGTAGACAGGAAAGATGACCTTATTATTTCCAAAGGATTTAACGTCTACCCCGGCCAGATCGAGGACGTTCTGAAGCGGCACCCTAAGATCAAGGATGCGGCAGTTATCGGTATTCCTGACCGAATAAAAGGGCAGGCCATTATTGCGGTCATTGCTTTGAAAGAAGGATTGCAAGGAGATAAAGAAGAATTCCTCCAGTATTGCAAAGAAAATCTGCCTGATTACCGGTTACCCAAAACGATACTCCTTCGTGATGAAATTCCCCGCGATCCGGCAGGGAAGCTCTTAAGGAGAATATTAAGACAGGATGCTCAGAGCGCCTGATGGGGGATGATCAAAGTTTTTCTTTGCGGGAAGTAATTGTATGTTTATTATTAAAGGCCAAACAAACCCGCCGTAGCGGCGGACCTGTTTGGCCTTTGCGTTTATTTAAACAACTTGTTGATCAATTATCTAGCTTGAAAAAGAACTAGATAATTCCTGCCCCAGCCACCGTGTTCGAAATTGAAAACAAAGTGACAATTAAAGCATTAACAAAACCTCCCAGCCAGATAGAACCTGTTTTCCTGAATAAGAGCCTGGCAGACACAGCGGCCAGCGAAACAGCAAGTATGAAATTCCATACAAATAAGCCGGCGAGCGCCGAGGTCATATTGGGAGGAAATGGAACGGAGGGGAACAGCTTAACCCCTGTGCTAAACAGCCACGTATAATCGAGAATGGTAAGGATCGCCAAACCGGTTACGTTGGCCAAAATCATCAGGATGATATTGGTTGTTTCGCTTGCTCCTCTTATACGAGTAAATGAATTCAGCGTTAAGCTGTTGATCAGATAGAAGAATAAGAAGAATGGTAAGTATTTAAGCAAAATCCAGAATTTAATGGGCGTGAGCGTTTTGATGCTGAACACCCAGAACCGGGCATCGGAGAGGAAGAAGAAATCAGCGATCACCAGCAGGAAATACGTTGCCACAAATATAATCAAGGCCAGGAGAATACTTTTTCCGATATTTCCTCCGGACATTCTTACTCCGAGATTATCGAAGGTTACCTTATTTTTCTTCATAAACAAGAAATAAGTACCGATGAATATTGCCAGCATGATCGCACCGACCAGCAACATCAGCAGTACCGTGCCGTTGACACAAGGTAACTGGAAGTAACTATTCAAAGGAAATACTGTAGGAACGTATCTATCCATCGACTTGATGGCAATCGGATAACCTATAGCCCAGTTGAATAATAACGGCGCCGGTAGCAAACATATAATGAATATGATCCAATATACCAGCTTGTCCTTAGCTGTTGTTATAATGGACGGAGCGACAGGTTCGCGCTGGATAATGGTTTTGAAATAAGGAATCTCCAGCATCAGGAACGCAAACGGAATGATAAACAGGAAAAATCCTACCAAAGCCAAACCGGTGAAAAACTGCTTCCACGGCCAGGTCTGTTCAGTGACAGGTACAGTCTCTTTACCGCCTTTCAATGTAATGTTGAAATAATCAAGAATGTAGCCTACAGCCACAGTGGAAAAATGAAGTTTGGGGTGTTCTATTTTGGGCTGGAAAATCACTCTCAGTTTGCCACTTGCAGCAGCGGCTATGGCTTCATCCCTGGTAAGCTTCTTATCTTTTCCAAACACATAGTAGGCGCCGTATTCAGCCCCTGGAAATCCCATGCCCGCGATAGCTTTTTTCGACATATTAATATCGATGCCTGAGCGAACTTGCCACATATTATTCGCCCACTCGTCATACTGACCGAATACAATACCGATATTGACCGGATACTTACCTAGTAAAATGGCGGTAACTTCCTTGTTGGGTATAAAAGCTTGCGAGGTAGGCATGACCGCTTTGGGGACGATAATTGCGGGATTTTTTTCCTGCTTCGCAAATGCCCTTAAGGCGCCTAATTGCACAGTACTGCCGCCCATGGAATGGCCGACCATGCCGATTCTTTTGGCATCAACATACGGCAGTGTGCCCAGATATTGCAACGCCGCATAGGCACCCATATCAGCTGCCACACCTTTGTTGATACGCGGATCAGGGAATGACGAGTTACCATGATCATACGCGTCGATGGCTATCACGACATAGCCGCGGCGTGATAATTCTACAGCGTTAATGTCCTGTACTTCCCGGGTGTTATTGTATCCGTGACAGGAGACAATGGCCGGTGCCGGATTTTCAACAGTTGCAGAATCAGGAACATAGAGCAATGCGCTCATGCGGGCCCCATCTTCTGTAACATAGGTCATGTCGGTAATTTTAACCTTACCGCCACTTGTATGCACCAGGTATGCGCCTAACGAACCCAGTAAAACGAGGGCGACTGCGATACATAAAAATAATACATACTTCTTTTTATTCATCATTTTCTCCCTCCTTAAAAAAGTTGTAAATTCTTACTTCATGTAAGGAGCTTTGTCAATGTGGATAAAAGTGAACCATTAGGATGCGTTGGTCTTCACACAGCCAACAAACGGCAATAAACGTGACAATTTTCTTTATTGACAGTAATTCTTTTAAGTATTAGTTAAATCTAACAATTTTTAAGACACAAGGGAGCAGCACGCATGATTATTGTCACAGGTGGCGCCGGATTTATCGGCAGCGCTTTTGTCTGGAAACTCAATCAGGAAGGCATTGATGATATTGTCATCGTTGATCAACTGGGAACCGATGACAAATGGAAAAATCTGGTCAACCTGCGTTTTGTTGATTACATCCATAAAGACGATTTTCTTACAGATGATTTGTGACGATCAAGTGCCTTTTGAAATCAGCGCTATCGTCCATATGGGCGCCTGCTCATCCACGACCGAACGCGACGCCGATTATCTCTGGGAAAATAATTATCTTTACAGCCGAAGACTTGCCGAATGGGCGCTGAAGCGAAATATTCGTTTTATTTACGCCAGTTCCGCCGCGACTTACGGCGACGGAACTCAGGGCTTTTCCGATGACCACAGAAAAATCAGTAAACTCAAACCAATTAATATGTACGGCTATTCCAAGCAGGTGTTTGATTTATGGGTGTTGAAAAATAAGCTGGAAAATAAAATTGCGGGAATAAAATTTTTCAATGTTTTCGGCCCCAATGAATATCACAAAGGCGATATGACCAGCGTCATCTTCAAGGCGTTTCATCAGATTAAAGAAACCGGAAAAGTGCGACTTTTTAAATCCTATAAGAAGGAATATCCCGACGGCGGCCAGATGCGCGATTTTGTCTATGTCAAAGATTGCGTCGATGTCATGTGGTGGCTTTTTAATAATCCGAAGGTCAACGGCATTTTTAATCTGGGCACAGGCAAAGCCCGAACCTGGAATGATTTGATTAAGGCCGTATTTGCCGCAATGGGGAGAAAAACCAATATCCAATACATTGAAATGCCCGAATCTTTGCGCAATCAATACCAGTATTTTACCGAAGCGGAAATGAATAAACTGAAAGCTGCCGGATGTCCCGTAAAATTTTCTTCGCTGGAAGATTCCGTGCGGGATTATGTGGTTAATTATTTGCAGCAGCAAGACCGATCCGAATACTTACCGGCTTCGTAAAAAGTTCTAAATTTCGTAACTCCGGCGTAGGCCGGAGTCCAGACATGTATCTTCATAAAAGCGGTGAAACCTTACTGCCCTGGATTCCGTGCCTCCGCCGGAATGACAAGAAGGATCTTGTAACAATTTTTTTGCGGCATCATCATATTTATAGAATTAAATTTATGGAGACTAAATGAAAAGAGATATTGTTTGCATCATCCCCTCCCGATATGAATCCAGCCGCTTTCCGGGCAAGCCTCTGGCCGATCTGTGCGGCAAGCCGATGATTCAGCATGTCTATGAACGCGTGTCCAAAGCCAAAGCTGTTCCTTATGTAGCAGTGGCCACCGACGATGATAGAATATTTAACGCCGTGAAAAAATTCGGCGGCAATGCCATCATGACGGCAGTCACGCATCGCTCCGGCACGGATAGAATTGCCGAAGCCGTAAAATCTTTGAATCTTTCCGCCGATGCGATTGTCGTCAACATTCAGGGCGATCAGCCGATTTTTGAACCGGTGCAGGTGGATGAAGTCATCCAGCCGCTGATTGATGATTCCGCAATCGTTATGTCCACACTGATTTATAAAATTATTCTCGATGAAGAAATAACCCATCCGCATGCCGTAAAGGTTGCTTTCGATAACCAATTATTTTGCCCTTTATTTTTCGCGGGCAACCATTCCCTATGTGCGCAGCAGCACGATGAAAGCCGACTATTACAAGCATCACGGCATTTATGCCTACCGCCGCGATTTCCTCGATACCTTTACCAAACTTCCCGAAGGAAAACTGGAAAAACTCGAAGCTCTGGAACATGCTCCGCGCACTGGAATACGGCTACAAAATCAAAGTAGTCATAACACCTTACGATTCCGTCGAAGTGGATAACCAGCAGGAACTGGAAAAAGTGCGGCAGATTCTTGCCGCAAAAAAGTAAGTTTGCTGCAGTAAATCTTGAAGCGTTGACGGAGGAACAATGAGCCCGCGTAAAAGAATTATTTTGCTGATTTTAATCATGGTAGTGATAGTTTTGGGAGTCGAAGGAATTGCGCTTAAAATGCTTTATCGAACGGCATTCAAGGAGCAAGCGGACGCCCTCCGGGACATGGTTGTGAGTCAGGCCCGCTTGATTGAAGCGATGGCTAGATTCAATTCCCTATATATTAAGAATTATCCTGCGGGGGCAAAGGAAGCGACATTAAGTCAAATCATAGATGCGCATAAACAATATAATGGTTTTGGTGAAACAGGTGAATTTACTTTGGCCAAAAGACAAGGAGATAATATTGTTTTTATTTTAAATCAGCGTCACAGCAATTTGCAGAATCCGAAACCCATTCCTTTCGACTCAAAATTGGCGGTGCCGACGCGACTGGCGCTATCCGGACAATCAGGAACTATTGTTGGATTAGATTATCGCGGAGAAAAAGTTTTAGCTGCCTACGAGCCGGTGGCATTATTAAACTGGGGTATAGTTGCCAAGGTAGATATGGCCGAAGTTCGTGCTCCTTTTCTCAAAGCTGGATTAATTTGCGGCTTATTTGGCATTATCGCCATTATGATCGGCACAGTAATATTTATTATGCTCACGGAACCTCTGATTGTAAAATTGCATGATACTATTGCCGAACTTCAAAATGCCCTGGCTGATATCAACCAGTTAGGCGGATTATTGCCGATATGCGCTTACTGCAAAAAAATTCGCGATGATAAGGGTTATTGGAATCAACTCGAAGCTTATCTCCAAAAACATACCGAGGTGGAATTCAGCCACGGCATTTGTCCGGATTGCGAGAAAAAAATATATGCTGATTTGGAAAAGAGAAAACAAAAAAAGCAAGGGGGGCTACATTGATGGAAACTTTAAAGACCGGGAAAGCATTTAAAACAATATTAATATGTATGTTTTTTTTGCTGTTTTTATCGTTTTCCAGCGGAGCCGCTGAGATTGATGAACGCATGTCTGAATGCGTGAAAATTGAAAAGGATGCAGATAGATTAAAATGTTTCGATGACCTGGCGAAGCAAAAAACTGTTGTAAAAGATGCTTCTCCTCCCGGTGCTGTTGCCGAAACTCTACCCAAAGAATCGTCAGCACCGGAGAGTGTAATGTCGCGACAGTGGGAGCTGGAAGGGAAAAAAGGGAAAAGCGCTTTTTTTGCGCTAAAACCTTATCGTCCCAATTATTTTTTGCCTGTTGCCTATAATTCCTCGCCGAATGAGGATGCTCCTTTAGACGTCGATCCTCAAGCCAAAGCACAGCACAACGAAGCCAAATTTCAATTAAGCTTTAAAATAAATGTTTGGAGGGATTTACTCAAAGATACGCTGAAATATTTATTTAAAAAGGATATTGAAATAGATATATGGGTGGCTTATACCCAGCTATCTTTCTGGCAGTTGTACAACTCGGCATTTTCATCACCTTTTCGCGACACCAACTATGAACCGGAAATGCTCATCAATTGGCGAACTAAATATTCAATCTTGGATGATTTTAAATTGCAGTTTGTAAACGTCGGGTTTAATCATCAATCCAATGGCCGTTCCCTGCCTCTTTCGCGCAGTTGGAACCGTATTGTGGCTAACGCTGGTTTCGAAAAAGGCAATTTTAATTTGCTTTTGAAAACATGGTACCGGCTTCCGGAAGAGGATAATAATGACGATAATCCCGATATTACCCGCTATATGGGTTACGGCGAAATCTGGGGGATTTACTATTGGAAAGAAAATCGCTTTGCGATCATGTTGCGCAATAATTTAAGACAGAACAACCTGGGAGCTGTGCAACTGGATTGGAGTATTCCCATGTCTTTAATTGCTAAGAAGTTTTATGATTGGGGAGTTCCCTTATCTTTAGAAACCTGCGATAAATTAAAAGACTTCAGTTTTTATTTCCAGTATTTCAACGGTTATGGAGAAAGCCTGCTGGATTACAATACCAGCATCAATCGTTTCAGCGCGGGGATGATGCTGGTGGATTGGAACTGACCCCGCTTCCAAATCAAAGCGCTATCTGCGTTGGCAGCGTCAGTCCCGCGCATGCGGATGTTTGTCCAGATGGTTATTTTTAAAATGATGTAAAAAGAAAGGAGACGAAGATGAAACTGAAAACAAAAGATGGAGGATGGAATCCCTACTTTGCCGGCG
>CAVXLI010000027.1:0-56988 GCA_963762595.1 uncultured delta proteobacterium | reverse complement strand
CGATAAGCAGTTTTACTTTTGTCATGGTAAGCCTCTGAGTTTTTTTGATGAAAAATCCTGGCTACATTAACTTCCGGAAGTATAAGAATTTCAACCTTATGTGTCAATGAGAAATACTTGGCGGCCTATTGAGTCAATAAAAGAAACTAAGCAAAACTAATAAAATAGACCTGACTATCTCCTATTTATTAAAAATTTGACATATAATGCTTTATTCCTTATATACCAACCATAAAAAGTGCGTATCTATGCAAAAATAAATACAGGCAGCGTTTTGAAAAATGAAAGTTGTTGGATTAATAGGATGTGGGGCATGGGGCTCTAATATATTAAGAGATTTAATTAAATTAGAGTGCCATGTCTATGTGGTGGACATTAATTCCCAGGCAAGGTCAAGAGCTTCGGCGAATGGCGCTTTGAAAGTATTCTCCAAAATAGTCGATTTGCCCGATTGTGACGGTTACGTGGTAGCTGTTCCCATTCCTGATTTAACAAAAGAATGTGCTGCTTTATTAAAATATAAAAAACCTATTTTTTCGGAAAAGACACTGTGCCTGTCTGTGGAAGATTACAAGCTTTTAAATAATTCAGGCGGTTCGGATTATATTTTTGCCATGCATAAATGGCATTACCATCCCGGTATTGAAGCATTGCGGCTTGTTCACCAATCAGGAAGGATAGGGGAAATAGAGGAACTATGCGCGACGAGACACCACTGGGTAAAAGATTTTCATGGAGGGGATGTTTTTTGGACACAAGCTGTTCACGACCTCACTATTGTCAAACATATATTGGGATATATTCCGGATGAAATTAAGGCTATTAATGTTATTAAAAATGAAGATGCCTTGCCTGTTAGTTTTACCGCTATGCTGGGGGACAAACCTACCGTCGTCCTTTCCGTGAGCGGCAGGCATTGCCATAAAATAAGCGGCGTCAGTATTCATGGAAAGAAAGGTTCTGCCTCGCTCCATGATGCTCTTGATGATCATATTACAGTGAGAGACAATCAAGGCGAGGAGAAGATTTCAATTGACACAACGTTTCCCCTCTATCTGGAATTGAAAGAATTTATTGAATATCTGGATGGCGGCCCCAGGCCGCGCTGTAATCTGCAAAGTGCCAAAGAAGCAACTCAGGCAATTCTGAAGCTGAGGAAGAAAGCCGGTTTAAAAAATTAAATATCAAATTATTGTAGGAAAGGATTTTTATTTATAATGAACACGCAGTCTAAAATATTCGCACCATCTAAAGTAGCCGGCGAAAAACAAAAAATAGAAGCGTATTTAAAAGGGGAACAAATTTTTCCGACAACTGTCGAGATGGATTTGACTCAACGTTGCACTCGCGCCTGTCCGGGTTGTCCGTACGCTTCAAAGAGAACACAGGGTCTTACCCTGGAGCTTCCTTTTTTGGACAGATTATTCAGCATATTGGGGGTTGATACACCGGGCCTTGTGCTATCCGGAGGAGAATCGACAATAGTTCCTCATTTTCCCGAAACAACGGCATTGGCAAGAAAAAAAGGGTTTAAAGAGATTGCGGTCATCTCCAACGGAGGCCATACCCATAAAACCACAGTACAAGATGCTCTCCTGGAGGATGTTACCTCGATTCGTATTTCTTTATACGATTGGCAGGAAAACGAATCGAAATATTTTATTGAAACGCTGGAGAAGATTGAAAGGCTTCGCAATCGTATAGAAAAAGAAGGAAGTTCGCTGGAAATAGGAGCTTCCATGTTAACACGCAAAGAATTGAATCATAGATATGAATCAGTCGGTTTGCAGGCTCTGAATGCCGGTGTGCACTGGCTCTATTTTCATCCTTATTGTATTAATTGGGAAACAGGTTATCCGATTCAGGCAGACCAAACCGGTGTTTTAGACGCAATCGAAAATCTAAAAAGAATAGCGCCGCCGGATGCTAATATTCAAGTACCGGTTGATCGCTATTCAAAAAAGCCTTTATACTTTGAGAAACTTCATGGCGCTCACTTTTTAATTCAGATTGGCGCTGACGGCATCAACTATGCCGGTCCGGAATGCAAGTATGATAAAAATGCCGAGCTGTTGAATCTCAATGAATATCTGGAAGATGATTTCTTGTGGCATCCTCAGCGATTAAAACGATTAGACGAATTAAACAGCGATAATTACGATTTTATTGGCACAAAACATCGACCACCAATGTTCAGCGATTATATACAAAAGTTAATTCAATCGCGCAACGACAAAGAAGCACGACAAAGTGAGCCTGTTCCCAGTTTCTCGTATCCCAGCATTTTATGATTTCAGGGGTGGCGCAGAAATGTGATGCCGCCGTAATTTATTGCTGAAAGTCCAATTCCGAAAGGAAAGCCCGGCGGAATTGGGAAGTTGAACAATCCCACGCAGTGGAGGGTATAATGCCCCGTAGCGAGTTCGCGAAATTGTTTCTAAAGCTTGCTTTGGGGTTCATACCCGTGATTTGGGTTGGTATGGCGGCAAGCCACGATCATTTCTTAATTGCCGAATCTTTCGTTGATGATACCAAAATCTGAGTTGTTCAAGCGGCCAATTATCATATCCATAAAAATCCATGATCCTGTAGCGCAGGCTGCGTAAGAGTTCACGCAGCGCCTGTCGAACAGAATTTCTGACGTTACTTCGACGAGCGAGTATCGTGGCTGCTTCCAATAGGATTTTGTGCTGCAGATCCGCAGGATTACTTATCATTAAATGCAGATAGTGGGATTGGGGGAGCTGGGAATCCAAAGCATAAATCCGCCAAAATGCAGATGGGAACTTAAGTAAACTCAATTGTGGATAAAATAGGATTTGTTTGTCGGCCAGATAAACCCGACGCTCAAAGTCCATGTCCACCGCTCTGCTCAGCTTAAAATGATCTCCCCATGGACCACAATCTTCGATAATATGACGGTGGTGTAACCAGGAGGAAGGGAATACAAAGTGATTTTCATAAGTCCTTCCTATGCTGGGTGGCCCGACCGTATACATAAGACCTTCAGGGTTAAACACCGCACTTAGCGAGTGTGCCAAATCGGCATTTGTCTTTTTGATGAAAGATACCAGGCCAGACAAGTGCCATGGAAACCACAGATCATCATGTCCCAGATAAGCGATAAACTTTCCCTTTGCCCTTTTAAGACCTTCATTGTTAGGGGCTCCCTGGCTTCCGGAATTAGATTCCCTATTGAACCAATTGAGCCTTTTATCCGAAAAGGACATCACAATTTTCTCGGAATCATCTGTACATGCGTCTCCGATAATCCAGGCTTCGAAATTTTGGAAATCCTGATTCAAAAGACTTTTAAGCGCATAATAAAGCGTTTTACTGCTATTATAGGTTGCGGTTATTACGGTTACTTCCGGGCTATTTTTCATAGTAAATCGAAATTAATGAGGGCCTTATTTTTTATTGAGGCGAGTATAAGAATTTCGATTTTGTGTGTCAATGAAATACTTAGCGCAAAATTTAATCACAGGCAAGAAAAGGGGCTTATCCAAAAAAATATGCAAGTTGAATTATTTAAATAGATCATGATATTGTCATGCAAATTATTGCGAGGGCTCGTTTAATGAGAGGAACTAACCGCGCCGATATCAAAGTGGGCGCGCGCGTAAAAGTTGTGCAGAAGCAGGATCAGCGCACAGGCAATCTGACCGAAGGCATTGTGCAGAATATTCTTACAAAATCAGGTACTCATCCGCATGGAATCAAGGTGCGTCTGGAGGGCGGGATAGTGGGCAGGGTCAAAGAAATTATCTAATTCCAATTCGCTTGCCATGATCGAAATCGGCATAGTACACGACATATAGACTTCACTTATGCGCTCCGAAATACCTAAACAGAGGTTTTATGCAGATATTTGTTGATGCGGATGCTTTTCCGAATGTTATCAGAGACATCTTGATCAAAGCATCCTTACGATTAAATGTTCCTCTGATCTTTGTGGCCAATAAACCGTTGCGCCTGGAGAAGTTGGCAAATCTATCCCTGATCCTGGTTCCGGAGGGGCCTGATGTGGCCGATGATCGCATTGCCCAGTTAGTACAGCCGGGCGACCTCGTGATAACAGCCGATATCCCGCTTGCCGACCGGGTAGTCGCCAAAAAAGCCTTTGCGATGAATCCGCGCGGCAAACTCTATACGGAGCACAACATCAAAGATCGGCTGGCTATGCGCAATTTGCTCAATGAACTAAGAGATAATGGCATGATAACAGGCGGCCCGGCTGAATTCAGCAAGAAAGACCGTCAGGCATTTGCCAACCAGCTGGACAGCTTTTTAATCAGGCAGTTGAAATTAGAAAACTCAACGAAATAACAAAAGATGAATAAAATATACTGTTCCTCAAGAATTCCCCCCAAGCTTTTTTGCTAATCTGCTTCATTACCTTCTTCGCAGGCTCGCATAACCATAGTTTCGCCTATGGGGCCAGTATGGCTATACCGATATTTTGTGAAGCGTTTTATTTTAAAAGCGTCAATGTAAGTGATTTCGCCATACACATATATAGCAGCAATTCCTTTTTGCAGAGCAGTGATTTGTTCTGGAGTCAGTGGTTTGGGCAGGGCATGAATTTTACCCCCTTCTCCGCCTGGTGGAAGAGTCGAAACCGAGGTGAGTGGAGGAATTCCAAGAATCGGCAATTTGGATTTCAATGGATATTCCCATATGCCAATCCTTGCTACGTGCCTTACTTCAAATGCTGGAGTTTGACCACTGTTCTTTATGATAATATAATTAATTGGCCCCTCCTTTGGCCGGGAAATCCAAGGACCAGGTTTATTCAGAGGTTGCCCTGAAGGTATTTGACCGAAGACATTAGCCAAAGTAATCTCATGTATAAAAACGTAAGCTCGCAACTGCCGCCGCCCATTACTTTTCGTTATCCGAAACATTGCAAACAATGCGAAGAATTGAAGCAGGGCGATTATAGCCACCAACGCGGCAATTTTGTTGCTAAGTCCCCAAGCTTCAGTCTGTTCTATTGGTCTCTGAGTGCTATTGCTATTGGTTTTTTCTTGTGTGTGTTTAGTTTCCGATGGTTTGACAGCGAGAGAAGGTTTCTTGGTTACTTGGTATTTTGTATCGGTGGACTGATGGCTATTTGTGGATACTTCGCTTTGTGGAGAGGTCGATTGTGAACAAGCGATTATCCCTATAGCAAGACTCGTTATTAAGAGAAGCAGTATGATTACTTTTTTCATATTTTAAAACACCCTATTTTCAAATATTACAAGAAATAATTTATTTTTAAAACCATGTGCTTAAATATACTCGCAATATATCTTGAGTTCAAGTGCGTATTACGAAATTTGCTTTTCAATTAATTCGATGATTTCCTGATTCGATGGTATATCCGACATGGAATGGCCATAATGCACAAACCGAACCTTGCCGGATTTATCAATCAGCATTTGCGCGGGCATTCTACCCAGCTTGAAAAGTTTTACCTGCTGGCCGTATAATTTTAAAACTTTATGTTCGGGATCGGGCAATCCGATAAACGGCAAATCTTCCTTTGTCCAGTAATTCCCGGAAAGCTTCAGCCTTCTCCGGCCCGGCAACGATAATTTCCGTATCCAGTTTTACAAATCGCTGATAATCCCGGCGCAACTGCGCCATGTGCGCGCGGCAGAACGGTCAGAAAAATCCGCGGTTGAAAACCACCAGAACATTTTTTTTGTTAAGAAAATCGGAAATGGATACGCTCTTGCCGTTGAAATCGTTCAGGGTAAAATCCGGCGCCTGTATATTTAGTTCAACTCTGGCCATATTGTTTAGTCCTCTTTAATTTTAGAGAAGATTCTTGAATATACTCGCAATATGTGGTGAGTTCAAGTGAAAATAGAGGAGATTAGACTGAAGGAGGTAAGATGCCTCACCACGGTTCGACATGACAAAATTATTATTGATTCCGGAGACACAAGAGAGAAAAAGATGTTGTAAAAAAAATGCCGGGAGATTATGAATCAATATCAATTCATCTAATGAGGAATATTTTTTGACAAATACACAAATCCCGGCCGCTAATCCTTTTGCCCGCCATGCCCGTCCGCGCGGTCTGTATCGCTGGATTCCACTTCTGGCGACACTGCGCGATTATAAACGCGATTGGCTGACGCAAGATATTACCGCCGGCCTGGTGCTCACGGCGGTGCTTGTACCTGTCGGCATGGGCTATGCCGCAGCCGCGGGCTTGCCTGCTATTTACGGCTTGTATGCCACCATCGTTCCGCTTATCGCGTATGCCGTCTTTGGGCCAAGCCGCATTCTGATTTTGGGGCCGGACTCGGCACTGGCCGCCCTCATTGCGGCAACGATTCTGCCGCTCGCCGCGGGCAATGCCGATAAGGCGGTTGCCCTCGCCGGAATGCTGGCAATACTGACAGGTGTATTATGCATTCTGGCGGGGCTGGCCAGGTTCGGTTTTATCACCGATCTTCTTTCCAAGCCTATTCGCTACGGCTATCTAAACGGAATCGCGCTCACGGTGCTGTTCGGCCAGTTGCCGAAAGTTTTCGGCTTTTCCGTAAGCGGCAGTAATTTTTTACAGGAAACAAACGGCCTCATGCAAGGCATCTGGAACGGACAAATAAACTGGATGGCTTTTGCCATCGGTTTTTCCTGCCTGATTGTGATTCTCGGATTCAGGCGCTGGGCTTCCAGAATTCCGGGTATCTTGATTGCTGTGGCCGGTGCGATAATCGTTGTCTCGATTTTCGATCTTTCCGCCAGAGCGGGAATCGCCGTGGTTGGTTCTCTGCCGCAAGGTTTACCGGTATTCCAAATTCCGGCCATTTCATTTGCCGAATTCGGTGTCTTTGTGTGCCGGCGCGGTGGCCATCGCGCTGGTTTCTTTTGCCGATATGAGCACGCTTTCGCGCACTTTTGCTCTGCGCGCCGGTCATAAAGTTGACAACAATCAGGAAATCATCGCGCTCGGCGCCGCAAATATCGCCGCCGGAATTTTTCAAGGGTTTCCCATAACCAGCAGTGCGTCGCGCACGCCGGTAGCTGAATCGGCAGGCGCGAAAACACAAATCACCGGCATCGTCGGCGCGATCTGCATCGCGTTGTTACTGATATTTGCGCCGACTCTGCTTACGAATCTGCCCCAGGCGGCGCTTGGCGCTGTAGTTATTTGCGCCTGTATCGGGCTTTTTGAGGTTCGCGGTGTTTTGCGCCTGTATAAACTGCGGCGCGATGAGTTTGTGTTATCGATCGTGTGTTTTCTCGGTGTAGTATTACTGGGCGTCATTAAAGGTATTTTTATTGCCGTCGGCCTCGCTCTCTTCGCTTTTATCTGGCGCGCGTGGCGGCCTTATGATGCCGTGCTCGGCCACGTGGATGGCCTGAAGAGCTATCACGATATTTCCCGTCATCCCGAAGCAAAACGCATCGACGGCCTGGTGCTCTTCCGCTGGGATGCGCCGTTGTTTTTTGCCAACGCGGAAACTTTCCGCGAGCAGGTGCTGTACGCGGTGGCGGACGCTCCGACGCCAACCAGGTGGGTTGTCGTTACGGCTGAACCAATAACCGATGTGGACGTAACAGCCGCCGACATGCTTGCCGATCTTGATGAAACACTGCATCAGGCCGGCATGGATTTGTTTTTCGCGGAAATGAAAGGTCCGGTGAAAGACAAACTGAAGCGTTATGGTCTTTTCACCAGATTAGGCACGGAGAATTTCTTCCCGACAATCGAGCAAGCCGTGGAGCGTTATTTGGCCGTGCACAAAATCGAACGGTTGGATTCTAATAAAGTAATATAATATTGATACGCAAATAACTCGGAGAGCTCAAGTTTGCTGTTGACTATTGCTATACGTCAAAGGCAGACTTGATCGTTTTTATCTCTAGCTTAATTTTCTTGACATACAGGCAATATCTTATGTATTTATACCAACAATGAGTTAATTCTTACCAAATTAAATACTTGCATACTTTTCGGAGGTAATAATCAATGACCAAATTCAATTTTGTTACCAAAATCGTTGCAGCTTTTATCGTCTTAATTTTCTTTACCGGATGCGGCCTTAACTACACAATCAAGGACCCCGTTATTTCATCCATCAATTATGAAAAACAGAATATTACCCCGTCAACTCTAACGATAATTGATAAGAGAACTGACATGGATGCCGCTTTTATCTTGGGGCAAATTGGCGCAGGTGCAACTATGTCCAAAAATGTACCCTTAAAGCTGGATAATATTCAGGATCCTGTTGGCTATTTCGCGCAGCATTTGGAGAGAGAACTCAATAGCCGGGGGATTCCTGTTAAATGCGTTGTCGGGAAAACTGCCACTGGAGGACTGACGCTGCTTATTAACAGGTATCAGATTGCCAATCTTCGAGCCACCGGTTTTTCACCATGGGAATCATTTCACATATTTTCCGGCACAATAATAAAAGACGGTAAGGAAAAAAATATTAAAGCTTATTTTTATAACGGCAAAGTTCCCGTTTGGAGCATGAACGAAATTGAAGAACCATGTTTTACCATACCAATATCTATTATCATAAAGGATGTCGCCTCAAAGATTAATCAACAAACTTTCAACCTTCGTGTATCTGATGAAAGGGTAAATAGATTGGCGGATGAGATCAATTCGGAAATCAGTAAGAATAATTACAGCAATTTCTGGAAAGTGCTTGAGCTTGGGTATACCAATAATCCTAAAGCTGTTGAATCCCTGAAGAGATATGCGCAAACCGGTGATGAATTTTTTAAATCCTGCGCTGTGTCATCAATTGGCACTCTCGGGGCGGCTGATCAGATTGAATTTCTTAAGGGACGTTACCGTGAAGGCTGGTATAACGACAGATATATGTCAGTAAAAGCAATAGGAGATATAGGTACTCCTGCAGCTATGCAATTTTTACAGGACATAAAAAAAGATAAAGTTTATGAAAAAGAAGGCGGTTTAAAGTACTGCGTTGATTTATATGCTCCGGCAAATTAATAATCCGGTCAAGAGCAAAGGGGCTTTTTCAATGAAGAAAGCTGTCTATCATGGTATTCGCGGCTCGGATTTGCACGAATATCTCCACGGCCTCTTTCCCGAAAGCCCTTTCGGCTATGAAGCCTGCGGCATATGCAATATTAATTGCCGTTCATAAATAGAGAAAGGATTTGACTATGAATTTTGAGTTGTCACCCGAAGAAAAACATTTGCAGGAGGAAACACGCCGATTCGTAGATCAGGAAATTCGCCCGATTGTTCCGGATATAGAAAAAAAGAAAATTTCACCGAAAGAGATATTCCGCCGCATGGCTGCCCAGGGAATTTTTCGTATTCTGATTCCCAAAGAATATGGGGGCGTCTATGAAAATGTAAAATCTTTGCCCATCTGTATTGTGAGAGAAGAGCTGGCGCGCGGATATAATTTCGCCGCCGCGGCTTTCGCCGTTCAGGGATTGGGAAGTTATCCGCTGGTTCTAGGCGGTAGCCCCGATATTCGCAAACATTTTCTGCCGCGGGTGGCTAAAGGAGAAAGCATTTGCGCCTTTGCTCTCACTGAACCCGAAGCGGGCTCCGATCCGGCGGGGCTATCCACCACAGCTTTGAAGGAAGGCGATAATTATCTGGTAAACGGAGGCAAGTGCTTTATTTCTAATGCGGGCTTTGCCGACTATATCGTTCTCTTTGCCAAAACCGATCCTTCTGCCGGAACAAAAGGAATCTCCGCGTTGATAGTGGAGAAAGGTACTCCGGGCTATACTGTCGTCCGGCAGATGGAAATTCTGGCTATAGAAGTCGTCAATGAGCTTTCTTTTAAAGATTGCGCTATTCCCCGAAAAAATCTTCTCGGCGAAGAAGGGAAAGGTTTTGTCCTCGCAATGCAGACCCTCGATCTTATGCGCTGCTCGGTAGGCGCTCATGCCGTCGGTGTAGCGCAGGAAGCTTTTGAGCTGGCGCTTGCCTACGCAAAAAAGAGAGTGCAATTCGGAAAACCGATCGCCCAGCACCAGGCAATCCAGATGAAGCTCGCCAATATGATTACCGAAATTAATTGCGCGAGGCTTCTGGTTTATCAGGCCGCCATGGCCAAAGATAACGGTCATCCGGATGTTTCGTTCAAATCGTCCATGGCCAAATATTATGCGACCGAAATGGCCCAGCGCGTCGTCGATCAGGCCGTGCAAATTCACGGAGGAAACGGCGTTCTGATGGGAGATTTTCCCCTGGAGAGGCTCTATCGGGAAGTACGCGCTCCGAGGATTTACGAGGGATCTTCGGAGATCCAACAAATTATCATCGCCAATCACTTTATCCGCGACAAAAAATCTCAGCGCTGAGATTATAAAATATGGCTCAAGATTATGAAAGGTTTTTTAAATGAAAAAGGTTGTCTATCACGCTATTCGCGATATCAGAGTGGAGGAGGTCCCTGAAATTAGTCCGGGAAAAGGGGAGGTCAAAATTAAAATCAAATACTGCGGTATTTGCGGCTCGGATTTGCACGAATATCTCCACGGTCTCTTTCCTGAAAGCCCTTTCGGCCACGAAGCCTGCGGCGAAATTGTCACCGTTGGGTCGGGAGTTAAAAACTATGCCGTGGGTGAGCGCGTTTGTTCCGTTGTCTCCGGCTCTTATGCCGAGTATATAAATTGTCCGCAGGAGCGTCTGCTCAAAATTCCCGCGGATATGGATTGGAAACGCGCGGCAGTTGTAGAACCCCTCTCAGGGGCGGCTTATGCTCTTGACCGCGCCGGAATCAAAGGCGATGAAAAAGTTCTTATCGCCGGTTGCGGTACCGTTGGTCTCATGCTCCTTTTAGGGCTTAAAGCCATGGGTGTCAAAACTGTATATATGACTGACCCGCTGGAATACAGGCGCAAAAAAGCGCAAGAGCTGGGCGCCACGCTGGTATGGAATCCAATGGAAATCAAGACTGCGGCGAAAGTAAAAGAATTAACTTCCGGCAGAGGAGTTGATGTGGCCATCGAAGCCGTCGGCATTGAAGCAACATTGAAGGATTGTCTCTCTTCGGTAAAGTACCAGGGGAAAGTCGTCGTTCAGGGCATTTTCACTGAGCGCGCATCCGTGCATATGCTCGGTTTCGTCACGCGTGAAACAACCATGATCGGCACTAATTTTATTAATCCTGAATTGGCCATGTTCTGGATTAAAGCCGGAAACATCTGTCCAGAGAGTGTGGTCACCAAGATTATTCCCCTGGACAAAATCAAAGACGAAGGATTTGAAGTGCTGGCCGGGAACAACAAAGGCGATATCAAAATTCTGGTTGAACCTTTTCCCGCATAGAAAGCTTACAGGATAAGCGTTTTACGTTTTCAAAAAAGCAGTTTAATCTATCGCGCCGCTCTTCTTCAGAATGGTGGTAATTGACTCGGCCAGACGGCGGTATCCTGCGGCATTGGGATGTATATAATCCGACTTGAGAGAGTTATTGGCCAATATAGCAGATAATGTCTCCTCTTCAATCGGGATAGAGAGCTTCTTGGCAATTGGATGTCCTTCCATAAGGTAAAGTAATCAACAACCCTTAACCCTTCTGATATTATTAAAAAATGATTCTAACTATTTGTCAAGAGGAAGCAGGTCCAAACTTTGTGAAAGGTCCGTTTTTCTATTTTGTCTTTTTATGCTAGATTGCAATTTATAATCTACAGTAGGATGTGAAAGCAAAATGGATAAGAAGGTACGCGATACAGCGGAAAAGCTCTTTAGCTCGGAATATGAAAAGCTTACTGAACAAGAAAAGCATGTCGCTCATCATATTACCGAAAGAACCCCAATTTCGACAAATATTGTTCAAGACTTGTCCGAACAAATGACTTTGGGCCAGAAGATGGCTGATAAGGTCGCATCTTTTGGAGGATCCTGGATATTTATCTTTATATTTGCGTGTGTGATGGTTATATGGGTTTTCCTGAATTCGTTTATTCTAATCAGGTACAATGACTCATTCGATCCATATCCGTATATTTTGCTGAATCTGTTTTTATCTATGATTGCCGCCATTCAAGCTCCAATTATTTTGATGTCTCAAAATCGACAGGCTTATAAGGATAGACTGAGTGCGGAACACGACTATGAAGTCAATTTGAAGGCAGAACTTGAAATAATTGGGCTTCATGATAAAGTTGACTCACTCAAGGAGGAGCAGTGGAGGGAGCTGATTTCAATGCAACAGGAACAGTTAAGGCTCTTAAGCCAATTAGTTGAAGACCTGAAAAAAAATAAACGAAACACCAGTTAAAAATTTTCATCGCAAAATCTTCATTTTTCTATTTCACCTTTTATGCTACATTCCCAGCCGTAATAATCAGAAAGGATTTAAACAAAATGATGAAACCAGCAAAGAATTCTCTGGATATCGGAGTGATTGTCAGTGATATCAAGGCTAGTCTCAATTTCTATCAAAATATTTTGGGGCTAGAGTTTGTCGGCACAGTTCCTTTATGGTTTGGCACAATGCACCGGCTTAGATTCGGTACAAGCGACTTCAAATTGGTTGAGCCGAAGGTAGTTCCTCCCCGCGGCGCCATTGGTTTAGAAAGTCAACTCGGGTTTCGTTATGTGACCTTTGTCATTGAAAATCTCTCTGAACTTTGTGCTGATCTCCAAAAAATTGGTATAGAATTTACTGTTCCAGAAAGAGAAATGCGGCCTGGTGTGCGCATTGCGATGGTCAAAGACCCGGATGGCAATATTGTGGAATTCGTAGAACGAAGCTAAACGACGGAAAGGATCCTCATGTTTAGCTGGTTTACTGGCCGCCGCCGGAAAAAGCTTGCGCTAGCTCCATTTCCACCGGCATGGGAAGAAATCATTCAGCGTAACGTTGCTCATTACTGTATGCTGGATGATGCCGAGCGCGCTCATCTTCGCTCTCTCATCCAGGTTTTCATCGCTGAAAAATATTGGGAAGGCTGTGGCGGGCTTACACTTACCGACGAAATCCGCGTCACCATTTCCGCTCAGGCGTGCCTCCTTCTTCTTGGGCTCCCCCACAACTACTATCAAAATGTCTTCACCATCATTGTCTATCCTTCCACCGTGGTTCCGCCCCAGCGTAAACTCGGTTTTTTTGAAACCACTTTCGAGCCAATGGAGGTTGCTCATCCCATTATCGGGCAAGCCTTTCAACAAGGGCCTGTCATCATCATCTGGGATGCGGCGCTACATGGCGGCCGTCATGCAGGGTCCGGTTACAATGTTGTCTATCACGAATTTGCCCACAAACTCGATATGCTGGATGGCGCCGCTAACGGCACTCCCCCGCTACGTGACAGGAAAGAATATAGCGATTGGGTGCGGATATGTTCCCGTGAATATCTTCGACTCCAACGGGATATCGAAAAAGGCAAGCCGACATTTCTCGATGGCTACGGCGCAACGAATGAAGCTGAATTCTTTGCCGTGGCCACTGAGCAGTTCTTTGATCAGCCTCTTCTAATGATAAAGCATGCCCCCGACCTTTATCGGGTGCTTCAGGAATACTACTGTCAGGATCCGGCGAAGCGCGTAGGGCGAAGTAACTGCACTGCCTGAAATCGGAACTTACCATATTTGTATGTTATGGATTTCTGCAGGAGGTCATGATATTTAATAAATAAAGGGAGGCAAAACATGAACAAATTAAGAATAAATAAGATATTCAAATTAGCCGGTATCGAGTATCTTGTTAAGTCTATACTTATTTTACTTGTTATATTTTTCAGTAATGTTGCCGTAGCCGATGGCGGAAGCGCAGCTGTATATAAGGGGACTCTTTCCGGAGAATGGCACGGAGATGTGTATGGTGTTTCTGTAAGGGGAACGTTTTCTATTAGTATTGCCGCTGACGGCACTGTATCAGGTTCCTTCTCCGGATTTGAATCAGGCACCATCTTCGGAACTGTCAGTGACAGCGGAAATATCAGCGCAAAAGGTTCCGCTGGTTTCTCCGACTGGAGCGGCCAGTTAAATTTTTCGGGGGGCCGTTTATCCGGTAACGGCTCATGGACCGGTTATGGCGGCAACGGTTTATGGAGCAGCAACTAATTCTATGCCCGTCAATTTGTCCATCGCTTTCTGAAAAGCAAATATTTTATAAGGTATAAGTATGATCGATTATATGAAAAGACACGAACGATACGTAAAAGAGATGCTGGAAAAGAATCTTGATAGGGAAGCTTTACTGGAACTTCTCGCTTATCACGACAAACAAATTCAATGGTTACAGCAGGAAAGGCTGGCGCACCTTATTACAATGCTGTTTGTTTGCCTGTTCTTTTTGCTTTCTTTCGGATTCACTATTGCCAATTTATCCCTTCCATACATTATCCTTTCCGCGCTTCTGATGGTTCTGTCGGTAGCATACATTATTCATTATTACCGGTTGGAAAATGGCGTGCAAAGATTGTATTTGCTTTTCAACCAAATTAGAGAGCGGCTTTAATTATAGGAGCAGACCGGTAAAAAACCTATTTTAAATTTTTATCGCGAAATTGATGCTGTAATAATTGATAGATATTTTTGCGGCTATTATGATATGCCGCATTATAAATTTAATAGACGGGAGAAAAGCAATGATTCAGAATAAAATAGTAGTTCATTATCAGGATGGGCGGCTGCTGAAAGGTATCACCAATGATTTTTTCCCCAATAAAGATCTTTTTCATCTGGTGCCGATGGATACCCCGCCGGAAAGCAAGCCGTTGGAATTACACGCTACCGACCTGAAAGCGGTTTTTTTTGTTAAGGGATTCGGTGGCAACTCGAATTACAAAGACAAAAAGGAATTCGATCCGTCTAAATCGGCAATAGGGCGCAAAATAAAAGTGGTTTTCAAAGACGGGGAATTAATGGTCGGCACGACAACAGGCTATGAGCCGAACCGCCCGGGATTCTTTGTCGTCCCTGCTGATGCCAATTCCAATATCGAACGTTGCTTTGTGGTTACATCGGCAACCCGGGAAGTTTCGTTAATTTGAATTCGGCAATTCTTTTCTGAAAAATTTAAACGGTAAAAGCATTGGCACTTTTTTCTGGTAGTCGCGATAGGCGTCGCCAAATTGTTCGACCAAATCTCGTTCTTCCAGCAGGGTGCCGATACAAATCCACGCCGACCAAAGAATATTAAAAAGCAATCTGTCCGTGGTCAAATTCGGACATGACCAGATCATAACCAACATAAATAAATATAAAGGATGGCGTATCCATCGGTAAGGACCTTTTATCGTGAACGCTATTGGCCGTGGTTTTCTGTCATGCTGGTAATCTAATATTTCTTTTATACCAAAAGGATCAAATAAACCCAGCGCCTTTGCTCCCCAGACAAATCCGGCAATTGGCAAAATAAACAGAACACGCAAAATTACGCGGGTTAAGCCTTCTGCTTCAAATAAGTTAGATGTTCCCTGCCAAAAAATTACCACTAAGAACAGAAAAATTCCGGAAGTGATGGAATAGATGGCTCCGTTGTATGCACCCGGCAAAAATCTGGATAGGAATTGGCTAAATGATTTGCGCACCATCCCGCTATGCTGAATAAAAAACGCGAGCGAAAGACCGGCATTCAACAAAAGCGCCTGAGGTTCGTCTAACTCGAGATTAACCAAATCTAAATGCCCGGTATAAAGAAAAACAGTAAAGGCGATCAATGAAGAGCCGCCTAAAATATACGAAAACCAAATTATTACATATCCCCAATATTTTTGCATAATAGAACTTAATTCAGGATTTAATGAAATATTTTATCCGCAACAGCATCCGCCGCGTTTATCATTTATTGTGCCCGCGGGTTCAGAGCCGCAAGAACAAGCCGCGTTATTTTTCCCCAGCATGGAATTGATAACGGCGGCAGCACAGCCGACACCGGATTGGACGGAAAGAGCATCAGCCGGGCAATTCTTACTGCACGCGCCGCATTCCATACAGGCATCGCGATTTTGGATGGTTACGTGCTTTCAGTTCATTTTAAATACTTCATGCGGACAAACATCCAGACACATTCCGCAACCGGTGCATTTATCTTCATTAAGTTTTAAGGTGACGACATTTTTCAGGTAAATTGAATTTTTCATTTTAAACTCCTAAATAAGTAATCAAGCGTGATGTTATCCATATGAGAAGACCGCAAACACTTGCCGTAATTTGCAGAGGCAGTGCCCAGCGCATTTCCTTCTTCACACCGGAGAGAGAAGTATAGGTTGAAGCTCCGGTAAAATTCATTGCCAGATATGCTGATATGGCCGGAATTATCAGCAGCCAGGCCAAAGCCTCGATTCTTCTATGCCATGCCTGTAAATTGATATCGCGCAGGTAAAGAAGAATAAGGGCGATAACTAAACCAATGGAAAAACCTTTTATAGAAAACGCCCGTCCCGGAAGATATGGCAAAAAAATAGGATTTATCACTGCTCCTCCCAAAATGGCGGCAAGAAATGCCGCGACAGCAAACAAGCCATAATTAAACGCATTTGCCCAGAAACCTGCCGGGCCTCCAATGCCGCCAAGTAAAAACAAAATGGGCGCGATGATTAAAAAAGGTTTTATCGTTTCAACAAGCTCTATTGGAATAAGAACAATTCTTTCCGTGAGCGGAAATGTCATTATCCGCATTTCGGCTGTGGTCTTAAAACCGGCATCAAGATAAGCCGCTACGTCTTTTGCCCGTATCGGTCCATAATAAACTTTAAAGCCGGAGACCTGTTTTACTTTGTGGGCAGCTACTCCGGGCGCTCCCAGTTGAGGAATGATTAATTTTCGGTGGCTGACAATATCTTTCAGTCTGCTTGATTCTATTTTTCTGATTAATTCGTCCGTACCGAATGTGCCTTTTCCCGCGGCGCACCAGACGTTTATTCCTTTTGTATCCAGTACAAGAATCCACGCATCTCTGCCCGGCAGAGCTTCACGCAGGCGGTCAAAACTCATCTTGTAATTGGCGGTAACTAAAACAGGAGAATTGTTATCGGGATTGCCCAAAGCGTAAAGACCGGGGTCAATTGCATAATCCATTCTGCCGACTCCCCAGCGGGCTTTAATGCTCCCCCAATGATCCTGCCAATTTAATGCCGATGATACTCTGGGCAGGTTGCCTGCAACTGTGGGAATCGAGCCTATAACAAAGGCTTGATTCAAGCGGGGAAGAGCATCTTGAACCGTTTGTGCTGTCCCGCAGCAACTTGACTCTGCCTGGATTACTGGCAGTGTAATCATATTTCCTGAACCGGAACAATTTTCAATTTTTTTCATACACTATCCTCATCGTGATTTACAGCAACTGCATTCTTGCGCATAATTTTTTATAGCCTTAATAAAAGTCTTAACGGATTCCAAAACAACATCCGTTTTTTTCTCCGGGATATTGCTCATAACCTTGCGGAAAAAATCCGTCAGACAAAGCCAAACTCTTTTGTGGACATCCCTGCCTTCCCTCGTCAAAGATAGCGTTACCGCTCTGGAATCGTGCGGGGCTTGATCGCGCTGTAAAAGACCTCTTTTAATCAGGGGGCTAACTAATCTGGTTGTCGTACTTTTTTCCACAGAAAGATGTTTGTGCAAGTCGGACATATTGAGCTCTTTGTGTTTTGCTACCGCGTCCAATATCATAAACTGGTGAAACGTCACGTCTTCGCAAAAAGCATCAGTCTGACAACAGCAACGCGTCACCTGGGAAAGGCCGGTGAATAATTCCATTAATTGAGCATAATTTACATTTATCTCTTTGGTCATAGTTGTATGATACAACTATATTTGCATTTGTCAATAAAAAATTTGAAAAAATTAAATTTCGGATAAAATAATAAGCATGGATCTTATCTAAATACTCGATGCCATTACCGGATTTATTTTAGGGAATAGATATAGTATGCTGCAAACGCTCAGCCAATAAATGAGTTCTGGGCTTGAAATGTTGTAAGAATTCTGATTAATCTACAATTTAGAGGGATTGATTTCCACATGAAGGCGAAAATTAGCCCCATTGAAAAAAACGAAGGATGGGTTTCGTCCGCTCTTAAAGTGAATCTGGAGAGGACGGCGGTAGCCATAGAAATACCCAAACAGTATGCCCCTCTGCTTAAAGTTGTAGAAGAGCATTACGGCTTGCAGAAAAAAACACGGGAACTGCTGACGGAGTTAAACCATCCTTTTGTTAACTGGGAATATGTTCTCAAAGAGCTCAAATCCGTTTCCATCGGCGATTTCTATGAGTACAATAGACATAAAGACGGTATATCCGCCCTTTCCATACTCCTGCGGATATACTTCGATGTAATTAAATTTTCTTCCAGTGAAGAGATCAAAGACAGCGCGATACACTATCTGTTTGACTATATTGACACAATAATTTCTCAAAGCAACGAATTTATTTCCAGAAACTTATCCCTGTTTTCCGAGATCATAGAAACGCTGATTAAAATTTCGAATGGGGATGCAGTCATATTCAAAAAAAGCTCGGCTTACCTCAAAAGAACCGTCAAGTTATTTTTAGAAAATAACACGCCTCTTCCTGTCGAAACGTTCGATATTTTACTCTATAAAATGTTTAAGATTACATACCAATTCTGGCTTACCCAGCCTGATCCTTCCGGATGGTATACAGCAGCAGATGGAGAAACCGGGGAAGCGGCAGACGCTTACAGGCAGATTATCCAGCCCCTGAGCCATCAGCATATCCGGATGCTACTTACGAAAATGGAAGTTCTTCGCCCGGGCAAACAGAAGAAAGGTGTCTGGCAAACAAAAGATTACCTTGATATGCCGGACTATTTTCAGATAGTAAACGGATATTTTTTGGTTGCCGATCAATTGGAAAAATCCCCTGCTTATCAAGGACGCCAGTACCTGGTGAAACTGGACTTTCTGTTTAGCATCATGGGTGTTCCCGGTCTTTCCGATATCCACGCCAGCGCTCTTGCGGGAAATCAACCATTGTCTGAAATTGGTCTTTCGGGCAGGAAAAAAAGGAAAACCTCAACGATTTTGTGCGCAAGATATTCGGCTTTCTGAAAAAGAGCAGATCGCAATATGAATACCGCGGCTCCATTATTGATTGCATCACGACGACGGCAAGGGAAGTATTCGCGCAAAACTCTCACTCCCTCGCGGATACATTTATTGATGAACTGATTGCTTACGGTTTTCAATATCCTGAAGTTAAAGGGACGACAACCGAATGGCAGGTGCAGGTCAATCCGACTCATATCGTAAACATAAGGTCATGGCTCGAGATTATCGCCATGAAACCCAGATGGACAAAAAGACTCATTTCCGCCCTGATCATCAATTTAAAAATCGGCGGAATTTTTGTTCGCGATACAGATCTCCTGCAGAAAGACATTTCCGCACTGCTCAATGCCGATATTGCGCCGGCATACAATCTGGTAAAACAGCTCCTCCGGATATTTCCTGTTTATTTCAGCGAAATCGGCGCCGAAGGTGAATTGCGGGATCATCTCCACCGAAGTGGATGAGCTTTCTTACCGTAACGACAAGCTTGTCAACTTTCTGCGCAAGCAATCCCATGTAGAGAGCAACAGCCTGCTTGTAGAATTCATGGAAAATATTTTTCAATACTGGCTTTCCGGTAACAAGGAATTTGTCCGCAAACATCTTCCTGATGAAGTGTATGAACAAGTGGTGAACTCCGGAGAATATTTTGACGGGATGCACAAAGCGTTTAAATATTTGTTTTCGGTAGTTCGGGATAATCCACGGAAATTTCTCGAATGGGATCAGACAAAGAGTTCTAAAAGAGATTACATAATGTCAAAAGCATTAATAAAAGAGATCAAGAACGCACCAGGCTCATGATCCGTATTTATCAGCTTGCTTTATAAAAAATATTTTCCGCAGTATGTTGATTTATTGAAAGACCTGGAATCGGTCAATCCTTTCCAGAAATCTGATATCATGTCGCTGAAACGCTGCTCTGGGCGCAAAAAATTATTACAACAGTCTTACAATCATATTGAAATTTTTGTCCATATTGAAAGAAAGAATTCTCTCTCGCCAAGAAAACGCAATCTTTTGAAAACATATATTACAAGAGGCACATTGCGGCAGGCATTCCGTCAATGTATGGGACCTACAATGAGGAGAAATTTGAGGCTCTCGGCCTATCGTTGCGGCTGGAAAGCCTGGCCACGATGCTTTTTGAGGAGTTGGCCCAGTCATTGAATCTCAAATTCATTACCAAACACACCATCATCAAGATTCATACATATCTGTGGCTCTATATCAGCGCTCTGGAGTTGGAAGGAATTTCCACGGAAGGTCTAGTGGCCAAAGTCAAATACGTGACCAGCGCCCTGGCGATCAAGCAGTTTTCCATGGAACAATACGTCGATATCTTCCGTTTTATCTCCAAAGGTATTCAGGATATTATCCGTGATTATTACATTGACGCTCACAGCTCCAACCTGCCCGTTATTATCGGTCAGATTTACCCGGCAAACGACTGAAGCCGACAAAAAATCGGGCATTCAAAATCATGAAAAATTCATTTATCAGCAATCGGAAAATTTTATCAGAGGGATAATATCTTCTGCTTTCGGACTTCAGGTGCTGGATAATTTTGTTAACGCAGTCATCAAAACCCTGAACGCGGAGCTGGAAAAATTTAAGGATAACAAACAGATTCTTAAACTTGTCATGGCCTATAATCCGGAACTTGCCATTTCATCCTTTTATAAAAAGAATAAACAGATTGGATAATCAGATACTTCTCGGGAACAAGGGATATTTTCTCAAAGAGCTGGTATCTTTTGGTTTTAATGTGCCTCCCGGATTTATCATAACCACGGAAGTATTCAGAGGATATGATGCGGTCTATCGGTTATAAGTATATTTTTAATGATCTCGCTGTCCAGGATAAACAGAGAAATATCCACACTGGAGAAGATGACCGGCCGCAAATTCGGTGATCCGCAATAATCCTCTGCTGTTATCGGTAAGAAGCGGCGCCACTGTTTCTCTGCCCGGTATGATGAATTCTTTTTTAAATGTGGGCATTAACGAATCCATAGCGGAAAATCTCAGCGCTAAAGAAGATTTTCAATGGGCGGCATGGGATTCATATCGCCGGTTTTTACAGACATGGGGTATGTTTCAGGGATTAAACCGTGATTTTTTCGATGCGATAATAGACGGATTCAAACAAAAATACGGCGTGGAAAGAAAGATACAGTTTTCTCCCGAACAAATGAAACAGATAGCTCTTGCGTATAAAAAAGGAATATTGGACAATGGCATCGAGCTTAAAGATGATCCTCTGGAACAGTTGCGGCACGCCATCCTCCAAGTTTTTGATTCGTGGTATTCCGAACAGGCGAAAATTTATCGTCACCAGATGCATCTTTCCGATAAATGGGGAACAGCCGTGATTGTTCAGACGATGGTCTTTGGAAATCTCAATGAACATTCCGGTTCAGGCGTTATTTTTACCCGCGAACCGAAAAGCTCGTCATCCGATGTAACTCTTTATGGAGATTTTATATTCGGCGTTCAGGGAGATGATATTGTTTCCGGTCTGGTGGAAACCTATCCTATTTCGGAAAAACAACGTATCGCGGAACGCCGAGATTCAGAAATATCTCTGGAAGCAAAATTTCCGGAGATTTACGCTGAATTGGTAAGAATTTCTGAAATCCTGATTTACGAAAAAGGATTTAACCATCAGGAAATTGAATTTACCTTTGAAGGGCCAAGCAAAGATAAGTTATATATACTGCAAACGCGAGATATGGATCAAATAACGACAAAAAGATTGAAGCGTTTTAAAGACACCGATGCTTTACAATCATCCGTGCTGGGAACAGGCATAGGGGTGAGCGGCGGGGCTCTTTGCGGCAGGGCGGTCTATTCGGAATCGGACATTAAGCGTTTCCGCTCGACTGAGCCGAAAACGCCGCTCATTCTGATTGCGTCGCGATACGGTTCCTGATGATGTAGGAGTCCTTCTGCAGGTTGAGGGACTCTTGACGGCCAAAGGCGGAGGCACTTCGCATGCTGCCGTGACCATCCCCCAACTCAACAAAGTCGGAGTTGTCGGATTTAGTAAACTCAAGGTCTATGAGACCGATGGATTCGCCTCAGTTGACGGCCGCAAAATCAGTGCGGGAGATTTCATCTGTATAGACGGTTGGAGTGGCACAGTCTATTCGGGAAAACATGAATGCGAACCGGAAGACACGCGTAATATAATACTTTGAAGGCCACAATCATCAGGCTGTTGATGAATTGTGACTTCTTTTATAACATGTTCTTATGAATAAAGACCGTCAGGTCTCCCACCCTGTTTGTGTAGCTTCCGAATTCGTTGTCGTACCACCCAAAAATCTTCGCGTGGACGACCGGTATTTTCATCGTTTTTTCGGCAAATGTCTGAAGCAGGCCGTTTGGTAAATTCGGAATATGAGAGAGATCCACATTAATAAAGGCCGTTCTAATGTGATTGAATTGTCCTTCGATAATTACCGCCGCGTCCACGCCGATAAGATCGGTGGAAACATTCTGGTCCATGGTAAATATGATTAAGTGTTCAGGATTGCTCTCAGCGGCTTTTCGGTAAATATCATTTATTGTTTTTGTGTCGATAGAAGCGGCGACACCATCCTTATTTACGCGTGTTTGAAAAGTCGCGTTTAGAACAATTAAAGAAAGGGTGTTGATGGGCACTCTGATTGAATCTGCCATAAAACCGATATTTTTTACCTCCGGAATTACCTGTCCCAAAGCTTCAGCCGCGTTCGTGGAAGTCAAGATTATGTTATTGAGGATGCTCCTGTTTTTTCTCAGGTCTTTTTCTCCTGCCTTGGGAACGCTGTCCAACACACTTTGCGTATTGGTAACGGCATGGATGGTCGACATAGAGGCCGTCAGGATTGTATTTGTTTCCTCATGTTCGAGTAGAGGTTTAATCATGTGGGCAAGCCCCGTGGTTGTGCAGGAAGCCGCGGAAATAAGCTGGTGTTTCTTCTGATCAAAAGCGGTATGGTTGATTCCGTAAATCAAAGTTACGGCATCGTCAGGCATTGATAAAGCTTTGTTTTTTATTTTAAAAGGGGAGGAATTGATAACAACTTTTGCCCCGCCGTGAAAATGTCCCCGAATAGAGCCCTTCTTATCATCCGGGGATATTGTCGGATCTTTGAATTTTCCCGTGCAATCGACGACAATATCGGCGCCGTAGTCACGCCAGGGAATTTCGGCGGGATTTCTTGCTTCGCGCAGAACCGTCACCGGAACCCCGTCGATGAGCATCTTACCTTTTTTTTCATCCACGATCTGAATAACGCGCTCTGATTTTATGCCGTAGAGAAATCTGTGGAGTAATCCATAAGTCGCGTCTTTTTCGATCATCTGTGCTATAGCATCAAATCCCGTTCCCACTTCCCGTCCGAGATTGACAACAATTTCTTTAAAATACTTTCTTCCTACGTGGTGCCACAATGTCAACTTTCCAATCCGTCCTAAACTATTGATGCCGAGTACCGGCGGTCTTTTTTCAAATACCTGAACCTTTGCCATGATGTAATGCCTCCTTAATACCTGCGCTTGAGAATTATTCAGGTGCGACCTTCCTGAAAAACCCGCACTTTTTTACAAAAAAGGCAGGTCAAAGTCAATAAAAGAAACGACGATAAGACGCGCAGAGCATTTCCAACGTGCCGTGATATTAGAGAAGGTAGCTTAAATAACTCCGGTTTTTTATCATTAAAAAAATTCAGAGAACTGTAAGTTAAAATATGATAGAAACTTAAAAAAAGATTGTTGCTCAATTAAAGGAGGTAAAGTATGAAAAGACCTTATTTTATTATATTGATGTTGATATTAGTTTTGGTCATGGGGTGCGCGACGCCGAGAGTCAATCTTTTTAGCGTCACACCCGACCCGCTCAAAGAATATACGCTGGAAGGTACAGGCGCGGATAAAATATTATTGATTCCTGTAGATGGATTGATCTCGGACAGTCCTAAAAAAGGGTTGCTCACCACCTCGCCGAGTTTGGTTGAACAGGTAGTTTTGCAAATTAACAAAGCCCAAAAGGATAAACAAATCAAGGCGGTTTTGTTCAAGATAAATTCTCCCGGCGGCACCATCACCGCCAGCGATCTTCTTTATCACGAGATTTCTGCCTACAAAGAAAAAACAGGCAGTAAAATCGTAATTTCCATGATGGACCTCGCCACGTCCGGCGCTTATTATATGTCTCTTCCCGCGGATATAATTATGGCGCATCCGACAACTATAACGGGTTCAGTGGGAGTTATTTCTCTGCAGCCGAAAGTTAAAGGTTTAATGGACAAAATCGGCCTCGGTGTGGATGTGCAAAAGGTTGGTAAATATAAGGATATGGGATCACCTTTTCGGGATACTAGCGAAGAGGAAAGAAAACTTTTGCAAAAAACAATGAATGATTTTGGAGAACGCTTTATAGGTTTGGTGAAAAAACACCGCAAGCTCACATTGCAGGCAATCACGGAAATTTCCACGGCACGTGTGTTTTTGGCAGACGAGGCCCTGCAGATGGGGCTCATTGATAAAATCGGCTATATAAGCGACGCGGTTAAAGAAACAAAAAAAATAGCCAGAATTTCCGAAGACGCGAAATTGATAGTATACCGCAGGGCGGAATTCCCGGAGGATAATTATTATAATATCGCGGGCGCCACATCTGGAAATTTGAATTTTTCTGTGATAAATATTGAAGTTCCGGAAATCCTCAGCGCTAAGGCCGGTTTTTATTATCTGTGGCCGGGGGCCGTATCAGCCGACTGATAAATATCATCTGCCAATAAATATTCAGGAGCCAGTGTCTTTACTAATATGGTTATTATCAAGACCAATGCCCTTACAAAAAGCTACGGCAAAATACAAGCGGTTCGCAGCATCGATCTGAACATAGAAAAAGGCGAAATATTCGGATTGCTCGGGCCCAATGGCGCGGGCAAAACCACCACTATCGGCATGCTTTGCACGATTGTCCGCCCGACTTCAGGCAGCGCTTCCATAGCCGGTTATGATGTAATAAAAGAGCCCGCGCAAGTAAGACGCCAGGTCGGCATAGTATTTCAGGACCCTACCTTGGATACCGTTCTTACCGGACGAGAAAACCTCGAACTTCACGCGCGTCTCTACGGCGTCCCTTCCGATATCCGGGAGAGAAGGATAACAGAGATGCTGGAACTGGTCGACTTGAAGCAGCGCAGTAATGATATAACCCGCACTTACTCGGGAGGGATGCGCAGGCGTTTGGAGTTAGCCCGCGGTCTTTTGCACCGGCCGGCAGTGCTCTTTCTAGACGAGCCGACGCTGGGGCTTGATCCGCAAACGCGGGCGCGCATCTGGGAATACATCAAAAAGATGGCTCAAATGGAGCAAACCACCGTTGTGCTCACCACTCATTACATGGAGGAAGCGGAGCAGGTATGCGACCACGTGGGCATTATCGATCATGGCCGGATAATCGCGCTGAATTCACCGGAAAGCCTGAAAGAATCAATGGGCGGAGATATGGTAGTAATAAGAGTGAAAGAACCTCCCCTCGAAAAAATACGCGCTCTGCCTTATGTTTCTGAAGCAAGGGAAAACGATGGTCTGGTAGAGATAACTATGAAAAAAGCTTATTCGCACCTGCCTGAACTTCTTGCTCATATTCGGAATGTGGAGTGTGTGGAGATGAGAGTACCTACGCTCAACGACGTGTTTATCAAGTTGACCGGAAGGGACATCAGGGAAGATTCTATAGAGGATTCCGGAAGCTGGGTGGATTCCGTAGCCCGTTACCGTCAGAGAGGGTCTTGATTCTATGAGCGAGAGACGCGTCCGCAAAGAATTGATGGGTATTTACGCTGTTTGGTGGCGGGAATTCAAAGTTTTCCAACGCGAGAAAAGCAGAATCGTTTCGAGCATCGTCCAGCCGCTCATGTGGCTTTTCCTGTTCGGCAGCGGCGTGGGAGCGAGCGTTAGCGTCAGCGATATCAATTATCAGGATTATATATATCCGGGCATACTGGCTATGCTCGTGCTTTTCGGATCAGTGTACTTCGGCCTTTATATAGTCTGGGACCGCAAGCTTGACGTACTCAAGGCCATACTGGTGGCGCCGGTATCGCGTATCAGCATCTTTATGGGAAAAGTTTTGGGTGGATGCACGGATGTTACGCTGCAGATTATAGTTCTCTTTCTCTTCTCGTTTTTGTTTCCGTCTATAAATCCCTGGGGCATTCCGCTGGCTTTACTATTATTGTTTATTACATCGATCGCGCTGGTTTCGATGGGGCTTGCTCTCGGCTCTCTTTTTGAAAGTCTGGAAGGATTTCAGGTCATCTCGGCCTTTCTTATCTTTCCGCTCTTTTTCTTATCCGGCGCTCTCTTTCCGGTTAACGACAAGCTTCCCTTCTGGCTGCAAGGACTGGTTAAACTTAATCCTCTTACTTATACCGTAGATGGAGTCAGAGGCGTATTACTCAATGTCAATATTTTTCCGTTTTATGTTGATTTCATAGTCATCACTTTTTTTGCGGTTATTATGTTCCTGCTGGGGAGTGTCTTATTCAGCCGGATGAAGTGACGTTTTATTATTCCCGGGAAAGGAGAATCCTATGAAACTGAATTTGTTGCGAACGGCGCTGGTATTATTTATTTTGTTTACGGCTTCCGATGTTCAGGCGGAAAGTTCCGTGTGGGTGGCAAGCTCTTCCAAGGCTACTGTTTATCTTGCCGGTTCTTTTCATATGTTACGTGCGTCTGATTATCCTCTGCCTGCCGAATTTTTTACAGCATATCAGGACTCCCGTAAAATCATATTTGAAGTCCCGCCCGGTGAAATGGAAAAGCCGGAGTATATGGGAAAGTTTCTAAGTGCGGCAATTTACAATGACGGCACAACTCTTAAAGAGCATATTACATCCGAGGCTTACTCCATGGCCGAAAACTTCTGCATAGAACGGAATTATCCGATGGCGCAATACCAGTTTTTTAAGCCGACTTTTTTTATAATGACGCTTACGGTATTAGAAATGAACAAAATCGGCGCCGACCCTAAAAAAGGGGTTGATTATTTCTTCAAAGATAAAGCTATGGACGATGGAAAAGCTACAGGAAGTTTGGAAACGGTGGATCAACAAATCAGCATTCTTACCTCAATGGATGCGAGCGTGGGAAGCGACCAAATCCTTGAAGCTATCGATGAACTCGAACAAATTGAAGTGATGCTGGGAGAACATCTGGCCGCCTGGAGAAGGGGAGATGAGGCCAAAATGGAAGAACTTTACATCAAAGGATTAAAGCGCTACCCAAAATTATATCAGAGCCTGATTGTTGACAGAAACAATAAATGGGTGAGGGATATCGAAGGCTACCTCAATGGTTCGGGAAACGCTATGGTGGTCGTAGGTGCAGCGCACCTTGTCGGCGGATAACAGTGTGGTCAATTTACTCCGCAAACGCGGGTACAAGGTCGTTAAGTTACAGAAATGATGATGATCCATTAATTAGTTACAGAAAGCATACCAATAAATAATGAAGAAGTAGATCTGATAATCGACTGGAACAAGAAAGTTTCCGGCCATTGTATAAGTTAAACCTTGGAAAGGGAGTACAAATGAAGATTCAGTATAAAGTGGACTTCGGCAAACTTAAATGGGAGTTTCCCCTTGAAGGAGTAAGACATAAGTATATCGACCAGGGTGATTTTCGCCTTCGTCTGGTTGAATACTCTACTGAGGTACTGCCCCATTGGTGTGAAAAAGGTCATTATGGCTATTTGATCGAAGGTCAAATGGAAATTGAGTATGAGAATGAAAAAATAATCTATAATCCCGGTGACGGCATTTTCATCCATGATGGTCCCGGACATAAACACAAAGGCAAAGTTCTTTCGGAAAAAGCCTTGGTTTTTTTCGTTGAAAAAGTTTAACAAGTTGCGGTATGCCACTCTACAGAGGTTTGTCGTTATTCCCTAATAAGGATGATAGGTAAACATGAACACATGTCTTGTTTTGGTTGATTTGCAAAATGATTACTTTCCTGGCGGTAAAATGGAACTTGCCGGCATCGAAGACGCCGCGGGAAATGCTGAGCTTCTCCTTAATGAATTCAGAAAGAAAAAATTACCAATCGTCCACGTACAACACATTTCCCTGCCTCCTAACGCTTTCTTCTTCTTGTCCGAAACCGATGGAGCGAATATAAATAAAAGGGTAACTCCTCAAAAGGGCGAAACGGTAGTTCAAAAAAATTATCCAAATAGCTTCCGGGATACATCCCTGTTGGAAATATTGAAAAATGCGGATGTTGACAAACTGGTCATTTGCGGCGCTATGAGCCACATGTGCATAGACGCAACAACCCGAGCGGCCTTTGATATGGGCTTCAATTGCGTTGTTGCCGAGGATGCTTGCGCGACAATGGATTTGATTTTCCAAAACAAAATCATAAAAGCGTCGGAGGTCCACGCGTCCTTTATGGCCGCGTTATCGTTTCCTTACGCTCGAGTTCTTTTAACGAAAGATATTGTGAAAAATATATCATAAATTATCTAAATTAAATTTGAATATATAATCGGGAGGACGAATGGATAAGCGGCTGGAAGGAAAAGTGGCGATTGTGACAGGTGCCGGTCAAACACCGGGGGATACCATCGGGAACGGCCGGGCGATTTCCGTTCTTTTTGCCCGCGCCGGAGCAAGAGTTATGCTCGTGGATCTTCGTCTTGATTCCGCTCAGGAAACCCAGGAGATAATTGCCAAGGAGGGCGGTGAGGCTTTCGCTTTTGCCGCTGATGTCACCCGTTCGGATGACTGCCGCCGCCTGGCCGAGGAATCTGTTGCACGATATGGCCGAATCGATATTCTGGTCAATAATGTCGGCACCGGGGGTGAAGACCTGGGGCCGGTTAAGCTGAAGGAAGAAGCGTGGGAACGCATCTATAATGTAAACGTCAAAAGCATGTATTTAACCTGCAAACATGTGATCCCTTATATGGAAAAGCAGGGCGGCGGCTCCATTGTCAATATCTCTTCGATTGCATCGGTCTGCGCCACACCGATGCTTGCTTATAAAACCTCCAAATCGGCCGTTAATTCCCTGACCCATTCCATCGCCTTTATGTATGCCGGCAAAAGTATTCGCGTCAATTGCATTATGCCCGGCCTGATGAATACTCCCATGGCCATCGAAGGAATTTCCCGATACCGAGGAATTAGCAAAGAAGACCTGATCAAAGAGCGAGAGAGCAGGATTCCCCTGAAAGGGGGAATGGGTTCCGGCTGGGATACGGCCTATGCCGCTCTTTTCCTTGCCTCGGATGAAGCCAAATTTATTACCGCTGCGGTTCTGCCCGTGGATGGCGGCCAAAGCGCGAGAATCGGATGACTACAAGAATCGTTTATTTAAATTAATGCCGAAGAAAAAAAGGAGAAGGAATGGCACGGATAAGTCTACTGAATGAAGAATCGGCAGCGCCGGAGCTGCGGGAGACATTCCGGCGGATGACGGAAAAAGGTCGCCCTGTTTTGAACCTCTTTAAGATTATGGCCCATTCTCCCCAAGTTGGTTATCAATTTCTGCGGCTGGGCAATGCTATTCTTTTCAGGGGAGTTGTCCCTCCCCACCTGCGCGAGCTGGCCATCCTGCGGGTAGGCCATATTAATAAAGCCGTCTATGAGTGGAGCCAGCATGTGCCCATTGCCCTGCGCGTAGGCGTGCGGCAGGCGCAGATTGACGCTTTGCCTCAATGGGAGAACTCCATTGAATTTAGTGATACGGAAAAAGCAATTCTGCGCTACACCGACGAAGAAACCCTGAATATTAGGGTAAAAGATGAAACCTTTGCTGCGGTGCGGGCAATTTTAAGTGAAGAGGGGATTGTGGAGTTGACGACAGCCATTGGTTATTACGGGATGGTTTGCCGGATACTCGAAACGCTCCAGGTGGAACTGGAATAGCCGTACCTCTTGTGTGTTGGCAAGTTATCATACCGGTAACCCAAAAGAAGGGTTATGCCGCAACAGGTACCTTGGAAAACAAGACAGGATTCCATAGCGTGGGTGATTTTTTAACAAATTTTAATAGCGTATTTTATGGAGGTGGCGATCATGAACCTTGCTAAACTTAGTGAAAAAAAGGTAATGGAAACTGGTGAACAAGTGAGCATCATTTTTGAAGGCCGTGAAATCACGAACATGGAGATGCTGCAAAAGAGCAAAAAGCTGGCTACCGCTCTCAAAAAGCTTGGAGTAAAGAGGGGAGACAGGGTTATTCTGCAAATGCCCAATTGTCCGGAAGTTCTTCAAGGTTTTGGGGCTATCTGGAGAATCGGCGCCGTGATCGTACCGATTAACTACCTTATTGGCGAGGAAGAGACTGCTTACATATACCAGGACTCCGGCGCTAAAGTAGTAATCAGCAGTCAGGCTTTTCTTCCTAAAATCCGCGCGGGTCAGGCAAAAGCGCCCGGTGTGAGGACAATTATCCTCGTTGATAAAGACGTCCCCGAAGGAACTCTTGCTTATCATCCGCTCGTGGAGAGTTCTGTCGAAGAGCATTCGGCTGTGAATACTAGAGATGATGAAATCGCCGCGCTTATTTATACCGCGGGAACCACCGGCAAACCTAAGGGTGTCATCCATACCCATCTTTCCCTCTACGCCAATGCCAAGATGCAGTATGAAACGGTAGTACTTCCGGACGGCATGACCAGTATCATTGTTCTTCCTTTATGCCATTCCTATGGCATCGCGACGGTAAATAACGGCCTGTTCCGAACTACAAGAACCGTCCTTCTTAATTCTTTCGATCTTGACGCCATATTTTCATCCATCGAAAAATACCAGGTCAACATTATGGCCGGTGTCCCGACCATGTACGTTTATATGCTTCTCTATCCGGAACCCAAAAAATACAATCTGAGTTCAATGAAATACTGGATATCCGGCTCGGCGCCTCTTGCGTTGGAAACGTGTAACAAGTTCAAGGAAGTATTTGGTTTTGAGATTATCGAAGGCTGGGGCTTGACGGAGGCCGGGGCAAATAACTCCTGCAATCCTTTTGACGGGCTGAAAAAAATTGGTTCCATCGGCCTGCCGATGATCGGCACTGAAATTCGGATTGTTGACGATAGCGGGAAAGAGCTTGCCCCGGGGCAAGCAGGGAGAAATTGTGATCCGGGGGCCACTGCTCATGAAGGGATACTGGCAAAAACCGGAGGAAACGGCAGATATTCTGAAAGACGGCTGGCTCCATACGGGCGATGTCGGTTATGTAGACGATGACGGCTACTTCTGGATTACGGACAGGAAAAAAGATTTGATCATCAAAGGAGGGGAAAATATTTCTCCAAGAACCATCGAAGAGATCCTTTTTATGCACCCCAAAGTATCTGAAGCAGCGGTGATCGGTATGAAAGACGATGTTTACGGTGAGGATATCAAAGCCTTTGTGGTATTGAATCCCGGACAGACAGCTACAGCCGAAGAAATCATAGAATATTGCAAAACGAAGCTCACGAATTTTTTATTGCCGAAGGAAGTGGTTTTTCTGCAAGCCCTTCCCAAGAGCCTTGTCGGCAAGGTGTTGAAAAAGGAATTGAGAAAATTGTCTTAAAAGCATTTTTAAGAGACAGACAATATTCGTAACGAAAAAAGAAAATATTTAAAAAAGGAGGATATAATGGGAATTCGAACTGTTGAAGAATACAAGGAAAGTTTGCGCGATGGAAGGCAGCGTGTATATTCGGGGCGAAAAGGTGGAAGATATCACCAAACACCCGATCCTCGGGCATCACCTGTGACACCATCGCCGCCGGTTATGAACTGACGGCATCGAAAGACCCGGACGTCCGGGATCTTTTCGTGGCGCCTCATCCGGAAACGGGAGAACCGATCAACCGCTATTTCATTACGCCGGAGAATAAGAAAGACCTGGCGAATCGCACCAAGATGATTCAGCGTTCCATCGAAATGATCGGCGGCCTTCCCTTCGGGAAGGATATCGGGACCGACTGTCTCAATGCCGCTTTTGTCGTGGCCGGTCAGATGGGAAAGAAACAGTATCAGGACAATGCCATGAATTTTCTGGAACATCTGCGGAAGAATGACCTGCATACCTGCGGCGCGGTCACCTGTGTCAAGGGAGATCGCTCCAAAGAGCCGTCCAAACAGAAACACCCCGATTACTATCTCCATGTGGTGGATAAAAACAAGGACGGCATCGTCGTCAAAGGAGCCAAGATTCACATCACCAGCGCCCCGGCGGCCAACGAAATCCTTGGTCGTCCCCACCCGGCAGATGCGTGAAGATGAGGCCGACTATGCGGTGAGTTTTGCCATACCGGCCAACACCAAGGGGGTTACCTTCATTTGCCGCAGCGGGCGCGGTGCCTGGTCGGACCATGAATTTCATGCCGACCGGCCGGTCCGAGAGCTGACCGAAGCCATGATCGTCTTCGACAATGTTTTTGTCCCCTGGGAGCGGGTGTTTATGTGCGGCGAATGGCAGTATTCCATGCTCCTGGCCTACACCTTTGCCACCTTTCACCGTTTTACGGCCATCAGCTACAAGGTTCCTGCCGTGGAAGTGATGGCCGGCTGCGCCGTGGCCATGGCCAAATACAACGGATTGGATAAGGTAGGGCACATCCGGGATAAGCTGGCGGACATCGCCGCCTACGTGGAAACCCTGCGCGCCCTGGCCAACGCGGCGGCCAATGACCCGGTCATGTACGGCGACATCGCCGTTCCCAATCCCCTGATCGCCAACATGGCCAAGCTTCACTTCGCCAGCAAATACCACGACTTCGTCGAACTGATTCAGGACATCGGCGGCGGCATCTGGCCACCTCCCGGACAAAAAGGATTGGGAGAATCCCGATATCCATGATTACCTGGAACACTATCTGGGAGGATCGGAAAAATACAGCACCCTGGACCGGCTGAAAATGATTCACGAGACCATGCGGCATGTCTGTTCCCATGAATCGGCCTTTCATGAAGTGACCACCGTTCACGCCGAAGGTTCGATGGCGGCACAGAAGATGATGATTCTGGCAGAATCTCCGCTGAAACGCTATGAAACCATGGCCATGGCAGCTGCGGGAATTCTTCCCCGGGGAAGCGTTGCGTAGAGTATAAAAAAGGAGAATGGATTGAACTGATGTTCGGTCTGCTGGAAATAGGTTGTTATCAAATTATTATGTAAAAAGGAGGAATTAATGGGATTTTCAATAATTCTCACCCTGCTGATATTAAAATTCAAAAAGGCGGCAAAGACAGACAAGAACTTTAAGAAATTTCTTATGGGTCATGAATGCGCGGTTGTTATTAAAACAAAGGATGGCAAACGCGGGAAACGTTTTATTTTTAAAGACGGTAGTTTTTCATCGGACGGCGTACTGGATGAATATGATACAGCGATGGTATGGAGCGATGCAAAAGCGGCGTTTAAAGGCCTCAAGAACGGTGAAGAAGGAATAAAGCATGCCCTCCAGAACCATCTTGTCAGTATTGAAGGTGAAATTCATTCTTTTACATGGTTTGGCGCGGCCATTAAATTTGTTACAGAATAGAAGTTTTCAGTTGTGCGGATTAGCTGTGGGCTTATCCTGAACGAAAACTCATTGAATATGGAAATTAATATATGAGCTCTATCGCCAATATCGAAGGTAAGGAGGAAATATGAGCTACTGGTCACATGAATATTTGCTGAGAAACTGGGGTGGCCCCATGGTACAGGCAGAATTTTTAAAAGAAGTCCAGAGGCCTTTTTTTGTACCACGGGTATTTTCCGGACTTAATCTGTTTCTGGATAAGGCGGGCATTATCCCCGATGCGGTTGATTTAGTGGCTAAGGAGTGCAAAACAAAAAAGGCTTTTATAGTAACTGACGAATACGCGGTACGATTTGCTCCGAAGGTTATGAGCCCCTACGAAAAAAGGCATGGCATTAAATTCGAGATCTGGGACAAGGCTAAACCTGACGCCCCGATCGATACGGTAAGGGAATGTGCTGCAAAAGATAAGAAAGTTCGGGCCTGATCTTATTTTTGCTATCGGTGGCGGTTCATCTATGGATACTGCCAAGGGCGCATGGCTTCTTTATGAACATCCGGACGCCAATTTTGAGATCCTTAGTCCGCTCACGCCTTTGAATCTAAGGAATAAAGCCAAACTGGTTGCCATACCGACGACTAGCGGCACCGGTTCCGAGGTCTCAGGAATTGCAGTTATATCATTCCCCGATGGCGTAAAGCTCGGTATGGGCGGCGCACTGCCGGAATTTGTTCCCGACTTTGCCCTTCTCGATCCGACACTGACGGTCGGAATGCCGCCTCAGCTGACAGCGGGAACCGGTGGAGACGCTTTGGCTCATGCTGTAGACGGCTTTATGGCTCCCCGGTCTGATGAATTGAATCAGGCTATTGCTCTTAAGACCATTAAGATGGTCTTCGAATGGTTGCCGAAAGCATACAAAGACGGAAATGACCTCATGCCCAGAATTAAGATGCAGCAGGCGGCAATGATGGCGGGAATCCCGCTCTGTAATGCCGGTTCCGGGATTTCACACGCTCTGGGACACACAATTGGAGGATTATATCACATTCATCACGGTGCTATGGTTTTGTTGTTTCTGACCTATGAACTTCAAGTCTATTCAAAGGTGACAAATCGCCATCTTGAAATTTGCGATATGTTAGGCATCCGGGATAAGAGCTCTGACGAGAAAAGCCTCTTAAATCTGATCGAAAAAATCCGCAACCTTATGACTGAGTTGAACCTTCCTGTAAGTCTTAAGGATGCCGGTGTTTCCAAGAGTGATTTTGAAAAGAATTTTGATTTTATCCTTGAACAAACGCCGACTGATCCCGCCTTCTATTTTGGATGGTATGACCTGACGCGGGAACAGTTAAAGGACGTATTTTTATGTGCCTATGAAGGTAAATTGCTCGACATGAATTCGGAAATATGGAGGTGATTCTATGAAGGGATATTTTGGAAAATTTCTAAAAGTAGATCTTACAAATAAAAAAATCGAAGATTTAGCCATCAGCGATGACGACTTGAAGAATTATGTCGGCGGATCAACATTGGCGGCTAAAATTATATATGACTATGTTAAGCCCGGGATGAATCCCCTGGCGCCGGAAAACCCTCTGGTTTTTGCAGCAGGGCCCTTTATCGGTTCCAATATACCCATGGTCAGCCGGGCAGCGATATGTGGAATAGCTCCGGGAAGCGGTCTTTGGGGTGAGGCAACAACAGGTGGAAACTTCCCTTTTCGGCTTAAAGGTACCGGTTATGACGGAATCCTGATAACCGGCAAAGCTGAAAAACCGGTATATTTATTTGTTAAAGGAGGTAAAACGGAATTTAAAGACGCTTCGCATCTATGGGGTAAGAACACCTATGAGACACAGGAAATGATTGACAAGGAGGTCGGTGAGAAGGCTTCAACAGCCTGCATCGGCATGGGTGGAGAAAAACTAATCAAGTTCGCCGGCATCATGAACGACGAAGGCAGGACTGCCGGAAGATGCGGTTTGGGAGCATTGATGGGTTCGAAGAATCTTAAGGCTGTAGTCGTGTCGGGAAACCAGAAGGCCGAACCCGCGGACGGCGAAAGCCTGAAGAGTCTTATCAATGAAGTTCGTGATTGCATTAAGAGTAACCCGAATGCGAACGCATACAAATTGTACGGGACAAACATGTATATTGACCTGGGCATGCGCCTGGGGGACGTTCCGACGAAGTATTTTACCAAGAGCATTTTCCCCGTGGAGAAGTTGCACGGTCCGGCATTCAGGACGCGATATAACATGGCAAACTATGCGTGTAGCGGCTGCCTGATAGGATGCGGGAGGATAATCAAAGACTTCAGTAATGACATCAAAAAGGTTGACGGACCTGAATATGAGACGATAGCAGCGTTTGGACCGCTATGCATGAATTTTGATATTGATTCCATAGTCAAAGCAAATCATATCTGTAATATGCACGGGATAGATTCTATTTCTGCGGGCGTGTCCATAGCTTTTGCCATGCATTTATATGAGAAGGGAATCCTCACGAAGGAAAAAGCGGGAATGGAAATCAAGTGGGGAGATAAAGCTGTCATTCTCAAACTTTTGGAAATGATAGTCAAACAGGAAGGCATTGGTGTCGTACTATCAAAAGGTGTTAAAGAAATAGCCGCCGAATTCGGGGCGGATCCCGAAGAAGCGGCTCATGTAAAAGGGCTTGAATTCCCGATGCACGATCCGCGGACTTATCAAGGCGCGGCGCTTGCGTATGCGGTCGGTCCAAGGGGCGCCTGTCATTTGAAGGGCAGTTTTTATAATCTTGATGCCCCGGGAAACGAAACCGGTTTGGAACTGGGGATTACTTTTACCGATAAAAATGATCCGGCACAAAAAGGGGCTCTGACTGCAAAAATTCTTCATTTTTGCGAGCTCTACAACAGTTTTACTTTATGTCAATTTTCTCCGATGACAGCCCCGATGATTGCCCGGGCTCTGGCTTCCATAACGGGCAATGATATTAAAACAATGGATTTACTTACATTTGGTGAACGTTCCCTCAACCTGAAGAGAGCTATCAATAACAGGCTTGGAGTTACGAGAAAGGATGACAGACTGCCGAAAATTGTTCGGCGGGCACTTAAGGAGGGATCAACCGCGGGAATAGAACCCAACATGGATCTGATGTTGAAGGAGTTTTATGACGTGAGCAAGTGGGACTGGGAAACGGGTAAGCCGACAAGAGAGAAACTGATGGAATTGGGGCTTAATCAGGCGGCAAAGGATCTCTGGAGGTAAGGAACCATGAATAAGAAAAGTATTTCTGCTGGTATTTTTTGTATCATCCTTGCGTTTGGTATCAGTTCCTGCGACAAAGCGCAGAAGGGTCTGCCGGATATCGCCGAAAACCAAAAACTGGCTGAGCATTCGAAAGAATTCGAAAAGAAGATTTATAAAGTTGCAGAAGGAGTTTACTCCGCCGTCGGTTACGGCATTGCCAATTCCATTATGCTTGTAGGAAAAGACGGTGTCATTATCATCGATACGATGGAGACCAAAGAGGAGGGACGCGAAGTCTGGAACGATCTGAAGAAATTAACCCGCTTGCCCCTGAAGGCCATTATCTATACGCATTTTCATCCTGATCATATATACGGTGCTGAAGCATTTGCCGAAAAAGGCACTCCGGAAATCTATGCCCACGAAACGACCGATAACGCCGTAGCGCGTTTTACAAGCGAAACGGCACCTATTATCGGGGCACGAAGCATGCGCATGTACGGCACCTACCTGGATAAAAAAGCGATGATCAATGTAGGGATCGGGCCATTCCTGTCTTTTGGCCCCAATTCCACCCTGGGCTACATTCCTCCAACAAAAACATTCCGCGACCGCGAGAAAATAAAAGTGGCCGGCATATCCCTTGAGCTTATCCATGCGCCCGGCGAAACGGATGATCAGATTTATGTCTGGTTACCGGATAGAAAAATTTTAATGTGTGGCGATAATATTTACAAATCCTTTCCGAATCTCTACACGATTCGGGGAACCTGGTTCCGCAGTCTGAAAAACTGGTACCGTTCGGTAGACATCATCCGTGATTTGCAGCCCGAATATCTGGTTCCTTCGCATGGGCAGCCGATAACAGGGGCCGCCTTGATCAACCGGATTGCGACCGACTATAGGGACGCGATCCAGTTTGTTCATGATCAATCATTGCGAGCTATCAACCGGGGAATGACTCCCGACGAAATTGCGGAATACATCAAACTTCCTGAGCATCTGGCAAGTTCACCCTATCTTCAGGAGTTCTATGGTAAAGTATCCTGGTCGGCCCGATCCATGTTTACAGGCAACCTTGGCTGGTTCAGCGGCGATTCGGCGGATCTCCAGCCACTGCCCCCAAAAGAGCAGGCGGAGATGATGGCGGAAATTTCCGGAGGAGAGAAAAAACTGCTCGATTATGCAGGAAAATACCTCGACAAAGGAAATCATCAGGCGGCACTGCAGCTTTCCAGCTATGTCGTCAGGCTTAATTCCGAAAATAAAAAGGCGCGTGAAGTCCGGATTAAAGCTCTTATAGCCCTTGGGGAAAAAGAGAGCAACGCCAATGCCCGCCACTATTATTTAACAGAGGCTCTGGAAATGCGCGACAAGTTTGTGGCCAGGACGCAGGTGAAGTTAGAACCGCGAATGATTCACCGGCTACCCACATCGTTTTTCTTTGATACGATGGCTATCAACCTCGATCCCGTCAAAAGCGCCGATCTGAATAAGCAGGTGGGAATCAAATTTACGGATACCGGCGAAGCCTACACGATACACGTGCGCAGAGGCGTAGCGGAAATCACGCCCAGGCTTTTGGATAAGCCCGACATGCTCGTGTATGCCAATTCCATAAAATGGAAAGAAATGCTGGCGAAGATGAGAAGCCCTGTGACTACATTGGCGGGCTTTAAGTATCCGAAAGGCAATGTAATCGAGTTCGCAAATTTTCTAAAGAATTTTGAAGCCCCTCCGATTCAACTTTCTTTCGAAGGCAAGGGTAAATAGGATATTTGATTAAGTATAAGTAATATCTTCTTTATTCACCGGGAATATGCAATGAAATTGTATCTGGGGATCATAGATATTTTCATATAAAATATCACCCGATTATTTCAAAAAAAGGAAGTTTTTTTAAAATATCTTGACACATAAATGTAGTCTATTGTATAGATTCGACCCCAGCCTGTAAAAATTTAGTTCTTGCTAAATCTTTGAGGATATTAAGGGTAAGGCAAAGATATAAGCTTATGGACATAAAGCGCGATTACTACGAGGACATTGAATTATTCAGCAGCGGCACTATTCTTGTTTGGTCCATAGTCTTACTTGTTTTTCTCTTCACACTACCGCTTTATTTACCCTCTTATAATATTTACCTCTTTAACATCATCATGGTTAACATTATCCTTGCCGTGGGTCTCAACATCCTCGTGGGTTATACGGGGCAGATCTCACTTGGCCATGCGGGCTTCTTCGCCATCGGCGCCTACGGCACTGCGCTCATTATGACGCATTTGCATTTCCCCTTCATAGCTGCGCTCATCATTGCCGCGCTCATTGCCGCTTTTTTTGGCTTCATCATCGGTCTTCCGGCCTTGCGGCTGGAGGGACCTTACCTGGCCATAGCTACGCTGGGCTTCGGGCTTACGATCATGCACATAATCGGAAGATGGGAAATCTTCGGCGGCAGAATGGGCATCAAGACACCGCCCCTTGATCTGGGTTTTGCGGGATCAGCCTTAAGCTTCGTCATCGCAGGTGATGTTAAGCTTTACTATCTTATTCTCATCATCACGGTGCTCATGGTGATCGGGGCCAGAAATCTCATGAAAACACGTGTCGGCAGGGCATTTGTAGCCATCCGCGACGACGACATTGCCGCCGAGGTCATGGGCGTGAACCTCACCATCTTCAAGACCATGTCCTTTGCGGTGAGCGCTTTTTACGCAGGAGTTGCAGGCGGTTTATACGGATTTGTGGTCACCTTCTTCGATCCTTTCACCTTTAACCTGATTCTATCCATCATCTTTCTGGTCATGGTTGTGGTCGGCGGGCTGGGCTCGGTGCTGGGAGCCATCATGGGAGCAATTCTTATTACTTATCTACAGTATGATTTCTTGAAAAACGTGGAAGAACTGCCCTATTTGGGTGCGTTCTTAGTATATATATCAAAGCAATGGTTTACGGTGATCGGCTTGGCAAACTTCAGCAACATAGCACTCGGACTCATCATGCTTGCCATTGTGATCTTCGAACCTCTGGGCATGTTCGGTATATGGATCAGGATCAAGAAGTACTGGAAGACCTGGCCATTCTAGACCGAAAGGGATGTAGGCGATATGATTGAACATCTTATTATTGAAGGTCTGGCCATCGGGGCGTGTTACGGGCTCTTCGGCGTTGCCGTGGCCATCATCTACAAGACCTCGGAGGTGGTGAACTTCGCCCAGGGCGAAATGGGCATGATCTCAACTTTTGTGGCCTATCATGTTCTTACTGTATACAACTTCCCCTTCTGGCTGGCCTTTCTCATTACCATGGTCTTTGCCATGCTGCTCGGCATGCTCATTGAAATATGCTTTCTGCGGCCGGCCAAAGATCCGACCGTGCTGGGCCTCATTATCCTGACACTGGGCGTGGAGATGCTGCTCATGGGGATGGCCGGCTGGAAGTGGGGGGCCGAACAGAAAGATTTCCCTTTCCTGCTCTCCGTCCATAAGACTCATGAGATCATTCCCGGGCTGGTGCTAAACGAATGGTCTATCGGTGTATTCATTCTCTCGATTGTCATCATGGTTCTTCTGTTTCTATTTTTCCGGTATTCGAGACTGGGCATTGCCATGCGGGCGACCCAGCAGAATGTCAATGCGGCAAAGATTATGGGCATCAAGGTGGAGCGGGTCTTTTCCATTACCTGGGCGATGAGCTCGCTGATCGGAGCCATTGCGGCCATGTTTTTTGCGGCACGTTCCGTGCTTGATCCAAACTTCATGATGGAACCCTTTATGCGAGCCTTTGCCGCGGCGGTGCTGGGTGGTCTTACCAGTATTCCCGGCGTCGTGGTCGGTGGTCTGCTTCTGGGAATCATCGAAAATTTCTTCGGTTATGCCTGGCCGGAGTGGAAGCCGATAGTGGCCTTTGTCGTCATTATCCTTATTATTACGGTAAGGCCGAGCGGATTGTTTGCGAAGCATTATATCAAAAAAGTTTAAGGCTATAAGCTATAACGGTGAAAGAAGCTTAATGTTAGATGCCGGTTCAGAAAAAATGAAAAAGAAAACAAGATCGCGATTATCGTAGCTCTTGTGATTATTGCTGTTGTTGCTGTTCTTGTCATCTGGGATGCGCCGAGCAACAAAGTAGAGTTGCATCATGGAGAAAGTTGCCATTGAAAAAGCCAGCCAATGCCTATTTCCAGGCGGAAATGGAACATGACTTTAAACAGGTCTATGCGTATCTTGCTCCTTCTTCGACCTATAAGAAAACGCATTCCTATGAGCAGTTTTTAAAGCATGTCGGAAGCTCTCCGGTGAGGATCAGAGACTTATCAGAATTGTGGATATCTACCGGCTCGGGATAACGATAACAGAGAAAATTATCCGGCTGTGGACAAATTTGTTCAGGTGGAGGTGGATGTTGACATAAGTTACGCCGACACAGGTCCGAACAGCATCTATAACTACTGTTTCACTTTTCTGAAAGAAAAAGGAATCTGGTACAAAGGATGATGTCAAGTTACTAGAATCGGTTTCAGAAGCTTGCTTTGGGGTATATATTAGGTTATTTAAAGTATAGATATAATGAAAAGGAGGATATTATGAGAAAAGTTTTGATCGGAGTAATGGTTATCTGCACGGTTTTTCTGATTCCGATGCTCGCGCATGCCGCAGCCAAACCCGGCTTTGACGACAAGGAAATCCGGATTGCCCAGTGGGGGCCGCAGACAGGACCGGCTGCACCCTGGGGCTCGGTAGCCAGGGGAAGTGATCTGCTCTTCAAGATCGTCAATGATGAAGGCGGCATCCACGGCCGCAAGATCAAGTACTTCATCCGTGATGACCAGTACAACCCTGCCCAGACCAAGGCCGTGGTCAAGGAACTGGTCGAGCGCGAGGGCATTTTTGCCTTTGTCGGCGGTGTGGGTGCAGCCTGCGGCATGGCCGTGAAAGACTATCTGGCCGAAAACAAGATCATCTGGGTGGGTCCGTCGACTGCCATCAAGGAGTATGTATTTCCGGTCAATCCGTACCTCTTTGCCGTGTACCCTCTTTATGAAGATGAAGCCAGCATCCTGACCAAGTATGTGGTGGAAAAACTCAAGGCCAAAAAGATTGCTTTCTTCTATCAGAACGACGCCTACGGCAAGAGCGGGCTTGACGGCTGCAAGGCAAGGCTGGATGCTACTAAAGATGAAGCTGGTGGAAGAGATTTCGGTGGAACCCGGTGAAAAAGACCTCTCCTCTCAGATGCTGCAGCTTGAAAAACTCCGGCGCCGATGTAGTCATTATGTGGGTTAATCCGACCTCTGCTACTATTGCGCTGAAGACCTGCGCCACCATCGGATTCAAGCCTCAGTGGGTGTCTTCCAACACCCTGTCCGATTTTGCCGCTGATGAATAAAATCACCGGCGGTCTCTGGGAAGGGTGTCATCACCGGTGCGTTCGGCCTGACCGCCCGATGCCGATCACTCCCACTCATGAATAAATACCGTGAGGCTGCCAAAAAATACGCACCCGAAGAGCGCTTTGGCACCTTCTACATGGCGGGTATCCTCTTTGCTGAGCCATCTGGTGGAAGCCCTCAAGCGGACAGGACCGAAACTGAGCACGGAAGCCTGTACTGAAACAGCTCAACTCCATGAAGAATTTTCAGGGCATAGGTCCAGTTGTAAACTGGTCGCCGACTGTTCATCAGGGTACAGACTCGATCCAGATCCAGAAATGCGGACCGAACTCCAGCTACATTTTGCTGCAGGATTGGACATCAAACGATCTGGCTACATGGAAAAAGAAAAAGAAATAGTGTGATTAACGGGGGCAGGGCATGCCCTGCCCCTGATTTTACCAACGGGTGATTATTTATAATATTAGGAATTTTTGTACATGGCGCACTTCAAAGTGGAAAACCTGAGCATCTCCTTCGGCGGCATCAAGGCTGTGGAATCCGTCAGCTTCGAAGTTGAGCACAATAAAATATTTTCCATCATCGGGCCTAACGGAAGCGGGAAAACCACCATCTTCAACATGATCAGCGGCATTTATAAACCCAATTTCGGAAAGATTTTTCTGGAAGATGAAAATCTGGTCGGCCTTCGTCCGGATAATATAGCCCGCAAGGGCATCGCTCGCACCTTTCAGAACATCCAGCTCTTCGGCAATGCCACCGTCATGGATAACCTCATGCTGGGCCGACATATCCACATGAAGACAGGCATCATCGGCGGTGCCTTTATGTGGGGCAGACATTCCCGCACCGCAAAAGAAGAAATGAAAACACCGGGAAATAATTGAACATATAATCGATTTTCTTGATCTCCAGTCCCTGCGCGATCAGTTTGTTTCCAACCTTCCTTACGGCAAGCGCAAGCTCGTGGAACTGGGCACGGCCCTGGCGCTGGAGCCGAAAGTACTGCTTCTGGATGAACCTTCCGCCGGCATGAACACCGAAGAAAAAGACGACCTGCGCATCTGGATCAAGGACATTCAGGAAGACTATAAAGTGACAATTCTGCTCATCGAGCATGACATGAATATGGTCATGGGCATCTCGGATAGAATTCTGGCCATCAGCCAGGGCGTGAAAATTATTGAAGGAACGCCCCAGGAAGTGCAGAAGCACCCCGATGTCATTGCCGCCTATCTGGGAGAGGAGGAATAATGCTCTCGGTTAAAAACATCGAAACCTGGTACGATCTGATTCGGGCGCTGCACGGCATCTCCTTTGAAATCAAAGCAGGGAGATATCGTGGCGCTTCTCGGCAGCAACGGCGCGGGCAAGACCACCACCCTAAAAACCATCATGCGCCTGCTCGACGACGACCAGCCGGAAAAAGGCACCATTGAGTTCATGGGCAAAAGAATAGACCGCATGGACACGGAAGAGATCGTCCGTCTGGGCATCAGCTATGTGCCGGAAGGACGCGAGGTCTTTCCCGAACTCACCGTGATGGAAAATATTCTCATGGGCGCCTATACCCGCAAGGACAGGAAAGGCATTCAGGAAGATATTGAAGGCAGTGCTCAAACAATTTCCCATTTTAAGCGAACGCAAAAATCAGCAGGCCGGGCATTTAAGCGGCGGCGAACAGCAGATGCTGGCCATCGGCAGGGCGCTGATGAGCCGCCCCAAACTGCTCATGCTGGATGAACCATCGCTGGGGCTTTCCCCCTTGCTTACCAAAGAGATATTCACCATCATCCAGAAGATCAATCAAGCAGGGCAGTGACCATTCTGCTTGTGGAGCAAAACGTGAACATGGCGCTGAAATATTCCCACTATGCCTTTCTCATGGAAAACGGCCGCATTGTCCGGGCCGATAAACCCGAAGTGCTGCGCGAAGACGATGACGTTAAGGAATTTTATCTGGGCATTGCCACGGAAACATCGGTCAAGGGCTACAAACGTTACCGCCGGAAGGTGCGTTTCCGGTGAGGTATAAACAGTATGAACGAGGATAGAATGATGAAATCAAAACCCTGCCGCAGGCGCTGAAAGCATTGGTGCAAAGACAGCCCGACCGGATTGCCATGCGCATGAAGGATTACGGCATCTGGCACGACATCACCTGGAAACAGTACTATGAAAACGTGAAAAAGGTGGCCATGGGACTGTATGCGCTGGGTGTCAAGCGCGGCGATCATGTGGCCATTGTCGGCGAGAATAAACCCGAATGGCTCTTTTCGGCCATGGGCGTCATGTCGCTGGGAGGCATCTTTGTCGGCGTTTATACCACCAATCCGGCAGCCGAGTGCGAATATGTGGTGGGGCATTCCGAGTCGGTAGTATTTTTCTGCGAAGATGAAGAACAGTTCGATAAGGCGCTGGCCTGTCGGGAAAGAACGCCGCATCTTAAAAAAATCGTGGTCTGGGACATGGAGGGGCTCAAGCACTTCGATGATCCCATGCTCATGAGCTTTGATGATCTTCTTCGAACTGGGCGAGTAAGACCGATCAGGAAAATCCGGGTCTGTTCGAGAGAATAGTAGATGAAGGCAAAACCGAAGAGACCGCGTCCATCATCTATACATCAGGCACTACCGGTCCTCCCAAGGGCGCGCATGATTGCCCATCAGAATTATTTGTGGATTGCCGAACAAAACGAGAAGATTACCAAAATGAGCGTTGATGATGAAACCATTTCGTTTCTGCCGCTTAAATCATGTATATGAACAGATCTTCGACCTCATGATGCACATGCGGGTCGGCCATATCGTCAACTTTACCGAAAATACGGACACGGTCATGAACGACCTGCGCAATGTTTCCCCGACCCTATTTCACGCGGTGCCCAGAATTTGGGAAAAATATCACTCGGCCATTGTGCTCAAGATGGCGGATGCCACCTGGCTGAAGCGGACAATCTTCAATATTGCTTTCAAGATCGGCTCCAAGTACAACACACGCAAGCTCGCCAAGAAGAGCATGCCCTTTTACCTTTTTATCGCTTACTGGATTGCCTATTTCTCGTGTATTCTGGAAGCTCAAGGAACGCCTCGGCTTCGACCGGGTGAGGCTAGGTATTTTCCGGTGCCGCGCCCATCTCGCATGAGATTCTTAAATTTTTCCAGAGCATCGGCATCCCCATCCGTGAAGGATACGGGCTAACCGAGACTACAGGGATCACGCACATTTCCGATGAAGAGCACTTCAAGCTGGGAACCGTGGGTAGGAGCCTGCCGGACTCCGAGGTGAAGATTGCCGAAGACGGCGAAATACTGATTCGCCACGGCGGAATATTCCAGGGCTACTTCAAGGAACCGGAAGCTACCGCGGAGGCACTGGAAGGCGGCTGGTTCCACACCGGCGACGTGGGCGAGGTCGATTCGGAAGGCTATCTCAAAATCACCGACCGCAAAAAAGACCTGATCATTACGGCGGGAGGCAAGAACGTCGCGCCTCAGTATATCGAAAATCTGCTTAAGTTTTCTCCTTACATCACGGACGCTGTGGTTATCGGCGACAAGCGTAAATACATCACCGCGCTGATTGTCATTGACGAAGAAAACGTCGTGAAATACGCCCAGGACCACAAAGTTCAGTATACGACTTTTGCCAGCCTCACCCGCACGGAAGAGGTTATCAAACTCATCACGGAAGAAATCAACAAGGTAAACAAACAGATCGCCCGAGTGGAGAATATCCGCAAATTCCGCCTGCTCGACAAGAAACTCTACACCGAGGACGGCGAAGTGACCCCCACCATGAAAGTCAAACGCAAAGCCATTGCCGAACAATACAAAGATATTATCGAAGAAATGTATAAAGGTGGAGAGTAAGAGTATTAGACTTGAAAGACAGTCCAATTAAGTTTTATCTCGATTATCGCTTTCACTTACTTAGCAATGTCTTCCGGTAAAACTTTACTGTCTTTCCCTAACCATGTGTAAAAAACCTGTACCCGGTTTCTTTTTTGAGCTGTTCAAGTCTGGTTTGAAGGCCGGGGAGTGTTGCTTTTCCGGCATCGGTCTTTATGATGTTTTTAAGTTCCCTCGGGTCGGTCTTCAGATTAAAAAGCTGATCCTTCCAGGTGCCTTTCTGATAGGTGATGTATTTGTAATCCCTTGTCCTGACTGCCGTGATGCCGGGTATGGGAATCGGGAATACTGGAAAATGCTCGTATAAAAAGGCGTTCCTGCCTTCCAGAATCGGGGATTTCAGAAAAGGGACAATGCTCTTGCCCTGCATGTATGAAGGTATCTTTTCGCCTATGATATCAAGCAAGGTTGGTGCAAGGTCTATATTGAGTATCATCTGATCCCTTTTTCCGGTTTGTCTTATGAACTTCGGGTATCTTATAAAGAACGGTATTCTTATTGATTCCTCATAGGCATTGCGCTTGTCATAAAGCCCGTGCTCGCCGAAGAGATGACCGTTATCGCCCGTGTAAATTATGACGGTATTGTCGAGCTCGCCCATCTGTTCAAGCGTGGCCAGCACGCGGCCGACCTGTTCGTCAACCGATGTGACGACCCTTAAATAGTCGCGATAGAGATTATTCATGGGCATGGGCGCACCCACAAAGATGTCATTATTGGTCAATGTCACCCATGTGTCGGACTCGGGCGGCATGTGAAGGTCCTGTCCCTTATAAATCGTTTTCATGTGTTTTGGCGGACGATAACCAAAATGCACGGCCTTGTGCGAAAGGTACAGGCAGAAAGGGTTGGCCCTTTTCTTGTCGATGAATTTAAGTGCAAAATCGGTAAGGTCATTGGTGATGTATTTGCCGGGCCGTGGCGTTTCTAAGCCGTTGATGACAAGCGGGCAGTCATAATATACGCCCTGGCCACCTTCTTTCGTAAATGTGATGAATTCATCGACACCTCTCAGCTTAGGCAGTTTGTCGCCCGGCATGTGCCATTTGCCGATAAAGGCCGTGTCATAGCCGGCCTTTTTAATTAGCTCCATGAATGTGACATTGTTGTCGTTCCACATCGTATGGTTTGTGACCACGCCATGTGTGTGCGCGTACTGGCCGGTTAAAAAGCTCGCCCTGGACGGGCTGCAAAGGGCTGTGGTGACAAATGTGTTTTTAAAATTTGCGCCTTCATTGGCGATGCGGTCAAGGTTGGGGGTCTTCACTACCGGATGTCCCATGCAACTGAATGCATCATAGCGGTGATCATCGGTCAGGATAAAAAGAATATTGGGCTTTTTCTCTTTAGCAAAAAGTTTTGTGGTGGAAAGCGGCCCCATCATACCCATAAGGGCTGCCGTACCCGCGATTTTTAAGACCTTTCTCCGGGTTATATTTTCTTCGAAAAAGGTCTTTTTATTATTATCGATCATGATATCCCCCCCGATCACAAGAAGAGCTTTGTGTAGGTGTCCATGTAGAAGTAATAGAAGCTGTGTCCGCCGTTATAAAGCAGGATGAACGACATGATGAAGCCGATAATAAGCACCAATACTGATTTGGACTCAAAGATTTTAACGGACCGGTCGCCCGTACGCTTTCTATAGAGTATCCTGCACCATATTTCGGAAATCCCCATACATAAAAGCGCAACAAATATCGCGCCCATGATGACCGCATGAAAGCAGACATATATGAATTCCGCCCATGAATATATCCCGATAAAATCGTATAGCACTTTGACATCCCAGATGACTGGTGTGACAAGGCATACCAAAAGTCGTTCTTTGAATGTGGCGCCCTGGGAAAAGGCTATAGTGTTGGCTATCATTGCGCCGAGCCAGATGCTCAGGAACATGCCGGCGGCTGAAAGATTGGCGAATATATCATGAAGTAATTGAGGCTCCCACCAGCGGCTCAAGTTGTAAAGATTGATTGAAATGACCATCAGACAAAAGACAATCCCGGCAGGGAAAATAATCCGTTTTAATACCGGCTTTTTTTCTATGATACACCCTCCAGGCATAATTGCCTTTCTATTTATAGTTGATCCTGATGTTGTTGACGCCATTGATTGAATTGATAAGGTATTGCCTTTTCTTTGTGAAAGTATATGAAGAATGATCCTGTGTGTCAATTGAATTTTGACCATAAAAAATGGGATGCGTTGCTGATCATTGTGCAAGTGATATTGCGTCGACCGTCTTTTTTTAATGAATTGAAAGGATATATGTCTTTCAAAATTGCCGGGTGCGATAGGCTGCAACCCGTTGTCTGATTTCCGGCAGGTGCGGTTCAATGTGCTGATAAACCATCTTGATCGCAGTACAGTACTCGCTGATATTTTTGTGCCCGGTTTCCGGAAGATATCTAAACCGGGTACAATCGCCCTTGCAGAATGGGGCAATCCGGCAATCTCTGCATGCTTCCGAAAGATCCGCTTTGAGGGAAGCAAACCTGAACCGCAGCATACTATTCATAATGTTACGGATGCCGCTCTCCATCAGGTTGCCGATCTTCCATTCCTCGAACACGAAAAAATCGCAGGGGTAACAGTCTCCGTTATGTTCGACAACCAGGTAGTTGCTGCATGCGTTATTGTAGCAGCATGATGCCTTGACGCCGTCAATAAGGTACAAAAGGATATCTTCGAAGAACCTGATCGATACATCAAAGAAGTCTTTTCCGAACCACTCGTCAAATATCTTAATGTAAAATTCCCCGGTTTCCTCCCCGCGTACGGAGAATGCTTTCAGCGCGCCGGTTAAGTAATCATTCTCAAAGCAGTTAATGAATTGAAGGAATTTAAAATCATGGGATCGGAAAAAATTATACAGATCCACCGGTGATTTTATATTCCGGTCGGTCAGCAGGCACAGGATATTGAACTGAACATCCTGCTTTTTCATCAGCTCGATGCTCCGCATCACCTCTGTAAAGGTGCCTCTTTGTGCATAATCTTTTCTATAAAAATCATGGATCGGGGCAGGACCATCCAGACTGATACCGACAAGAAAATTCTCTTTACGAAGAAACTCGCACCACTGATCGTCCAGGAGCAGGCCGTTGGTCTGTATAGAGTTTTCAATGGCCTGGCCGGGGCGGGCGTACTTTTTCTGAAACGCGACCGCGTCCCGGAAAAAATCCAGTCCCATCAGCAACGGTTCCCCTCCCTGCCAGCAGAAATTATTGAGCGGTGCATCTGCGGAGAGCGTCTTCCTGATCATGGTCTCTGCTACGTGGCGGCTCATTTTCGTCGGCATTTCCGGATAAAGGTCTTTTACGCGCCGGTAAAAGCAGTACGCGCAGGAAAGGTTGCACAGGCTGGAGGTTGGTTTCACGAGCAGCGATATCGATTGTAGAGCGGTGTGTTTTTTCATTGCGAGACGATGCCCGTGTTTCTGTCCCCCGTTAATCGAGGAATCCCCGCGGATTCTTTTTAGCCAGCTGTTCCCATTCAATGAGCATGCCGTGCATTTTTTCGGCGACAGAGGGATAGGTGTTGATGACGTTGTAGTTCTCGCCCGGGTCAAGGGAAAGGTCATACAGCAGTGGTCCCCTCACTCCCAGTTGCTTTTTCCCCATCGCACTAGGCAGAGCTTCCGCATCGAGGGGTACCGGCCAGACGTACCTGTTTAATTTTCTGAAATACTTCCATTTCCCGGAGCGTACGCCTTCAAGCTGATCATAATGATAGAAATAGACGGTGTCGTGCGGCGACCGGGGATTCCGTCCGGAAAGAAGGCCATCGATGTTCTTTCCGTCGATAATCCTGTCGGAGGGGTGTTCGATTCCCGCCAGTGAAAGGAGCGTGGGGAAAATGTCAAGGTTGACGGCCAGTTCGGAAGACACCGTACCAGGCCGGATATGCCCCGGCCATTTCGCAATGAAGGGCACTCTGAATCCGCCTTCATAGCTCTGCCCCTTTCGGCCTCTGAAGAATCCCGGACTTCCTTCGTACCAGGGGCCGTTGTCGCTGGTAAAGAAGATGAGCGTGTTTTGTTCTATCTTCTGCTCTCGCAATGTTTTGATGATTTCTCCGACGCTCCAGTCGATTTCTTCGACGGCGTCGCCGAATTTTCCGGCTTTTGATTTTCCGGAAAACTTCTCCGATGCATACAGCGGCTGGTGAGGAAACGTATGGGCAAAATATAGGAAGAACGGGCTATCTTTTGACTTTTCAATGAATGCCAATGCTTCCTTTGTGTACATGCCGGTCAGCCTGGCCTGGTTGGTTCCGATGTCCGCTTCCAACTGTGTTTCGTTTCGAAAGAGCGGACACGGCTGCATATCGTTGCTGTGAGGGACGCCGAAGTACTGGTCAAAGCCATGTCTTCAGCGGATTGAACTCGGGCTGCCGGCTGTAGTCGCCCAGATGCCATTTCCCCACCATCGCGGTTCGGTAACCGGCGATCTTCAAGGCTTCGGCGATGGTGATCTCTTTGCTGGAAATCCCTGCGGCAACGCAGTCCTCATGCAGATCAACAGATCCCAGGGGTGTAAAAATATAGGCAATTTTCCTTTCGAGCCTGCGCAGCAATGGTGAATCCGCCGGATACGGATTTCCGATGACGCCCGTCCGGAACGGATGGCGTCCGGTCAAGAGTCCCGCCCGCGATGGCGCGCACACGGCATTGCACGCATAATAGTTGGTAAACATTATTCCGCCACGGGCAAGCTGGTCGATGTTGGGTGTACGTATTGCCCTGTTGCCGTAACAGCCGAGGTCGCCATAGCCCAAATCGTCGCAGTAGATGATGATGACATTCGGTTTCGGAGCGGAAGGATTTGCGACGTTCAGTGGTTTAAGTCGAGAGTCGTCGGGATATGACCCGTAGAGTTCATCGATCGATTTACTGCTGAACAGTTTGTAACCTGCCGTGCCGACCGCGGCAATCCCGCCGACAACAAGCCCGGCACGAACCGATCTTTTAATCAGATCACGTCTGGAGATTTTTTCAGCCATACCCTTTTCCTCTATGCGGATATTAAGATATTTACCCCGTTAAAGAATGCCCCCAACTCCCGTTGGTGGTTAATGTCCTGTAAGAAAGATGGCAGTTTAATGCCGCTTTCTGAAATAGCAAAACGCCCGTTCTCTAACGGGGTTTATTTTTCGATAAGGCATTGTTTCTGATATAAAAGAGTATAAAAAGAACGGTCTTATATGTCAATTAAATATTGACTACGCAACGGGTGGTGTGGTGTCGATAGGGGGCATTCATCAGAATCGAGGATTACCGGATCAAAATAACATATTAAGTTCCATGACAGGAACTTATGGAGAAAATTTGTTGACATAAAAAATCAATCGCATTATATTCACGCCGCCCGAAAGCAGGTTCCTGCAGAAAGAACTGGACGGGCTAGGCTCTTAAACATTCCTTGCTGGGGAATCGTTCAATGGTAGGACAACGGACTCTGACTCCGTTTATTAAGGTTCGAATCCTTATTCCCCAGCCAATTTTAATCCTTATTTACTTTAGCCCATGAATCCCTCAGCGGCACAATGCGATTGAAAACAGGTTTGCCGGCTACGGTATCCTTTGTATCAACACAAAAATACCCCAACCTTTCAAACTGATATTGACTCCCCGGCTCTGCATTTTTCAGGCTCTGCTCGGCATAGCAGGTCGTCAGGGTCTCCAGAGAATTCGGATTCAGATATTTCGTAAAGTCTTCCCTTCGCTTCCCGGATCCTCAATACTAAATAGCCGGTCGTACAATCGCACCTCTGCAGGTACACAGTGCTTGGCCGAGACCCAGTGAATAACCCCCTGTACCTTGCGTCCGTCTGCCGGCGGTCCATTGCGGGTCTGCCGGATCATAGGTGCAGTGCAGTTCAATGTACCTCACCGGTATGCTCGTCCTTCACCATGTTTTCATATTTTATGACATAAGCATTTCTGAGACGGACTTCCCGTCCCGGGCCGAGGCGATGATATTTTTTGGGCGGATTTTCCATGAAAGTCGTCACGCTCGATATAAAGCACTCTGGAAAAGGGAACATCTCTTAGTCCCCATTTCGGGACTTTGCGGATGGTTGGCGCACTCGAATTGTTCCACCTGGTTTTCCGGATAGTTGTCGATCACAACCCGCAGTGGCCGCAAGACGCACATCGCCCTGGGCGCGCGATCATTGAGATCCTCGCGGACGCAATGCTCCAGCAGGGATACATCAATCAGGTTGTCGTTTTTGGCCACGCCGATTTGGGCGCAGAATTTTCGGATGGCCTCCGGCGTGTAGCCCCGGCGCCGCATTCCCGTCACGGTGGGCATACGCGGATCATCCCAGCCCTGCACATAGTCTTTTTCCACCAATTCAATGAGCCGCCGCTTGCTGAGAACCGTATAACTCAAATTGAGACGGGCAAATTCGATCTGCCGCGGGCGTGAGCCGGTGATCAGCCTTTCCACGATCCAGTCGTACAGGGGACGGTTGTTTTCGAACTCCAGGGTACAGATGGAGTGGGTGATTCCTTCCAGGGCATCGGAGAGGCAGTGGGCAAAGTCGTACATGGGATAAATGACCCATTTTGTCGCCGTCCGGTAGTGAGGTTCCCGTTTGATGCGGTAGATAACGGGATCCCGCATGACAATGTTCGGCGAGAGCCATGTCAATTTTGGCGCGCAGAGTATGGGCGCCATCGGCAAACTCGCCTGCCCGCATCCGCTGAAACATGTCCAGGTTCTCCTCCACGGAACGGTTTCGATAGGGACTTTCCTTACCCGGTTCGGTGAATGTTCCGCGGTGCTCCCGTACCTCATCGGCGCTCAAGCTGCAGACATAGGCGTTGCCGGTTTTGATGAGCTCGAACGGCAAATTGATAAAGCTTTTCGAAATAATCGGAGGCATAAAACAGACGGTCTCCCCAGTCAAATCCCAGCCAGCGGACGTCGCGGATGATCGATTCCACATATTCCATGGACTCGCCGGCCGGGTCAGTATCATCCAGCCGGAGATTACAGGTTCCCTGATATTGTCCGGCAATGCCGAAGTTGAGGCAAACCGACTTGGCATGTCCGATATGGATATAGCCGTTGGGCTCCGGCGGGAAACGGGTGGCGACACGCCCTTCGTGTTTGTTTGTCCTGAAGGTCGTCATCAATGATATCCCGGATAAAATCAGTTGGGTTTGAGTTCGTCGGTTGCGACATCTATTGAAACTCCTTAACGGCGCCATTGCGCTCAACTTTAATCAAAACGGCTGTGTCATAAATGATTCCCATGGAATCCCGATCCTCACCTGTACGGCAGTTTGTTCATTCGGCATGGATTTGCTTATGAGGCGTCTCCGGAGGTCATGACTATATTTTTGTCGATAGATCCATCCGGAAACCAAATTTGGACACATGTAAGTTTCCAATTCGGAAATAGGCAATTTTGGGCAAGCTCAAGGAAATCAAGGGATTGCGCGGAGACATACGCATTGTATGTCGCACAAGAAATCCCGCAGATTGACACAGAGATCGCACAAAAGGGCCATTTCCGGATGGAAACTACATAAGTCTTGTCGCATTTATTGAAGGCAAGCCTGCCCTGATGATTTTACTTGCAACCGACTCGATATCGTAAGAGATATGTTTTAATTCGATGGAGTCATTTGCCGTATCCCATATTAAATACTTTGCACGGTTGTTTCCGTCTCTTGGCTGCCCCACGCTTCCGGCATTTATTATGTAACGCTTGTCTTTGCCAAGACTTGTTACTCCTTTCTTAAGCAGGGTGCGGACAACAAAATCGCCGTCAAATTCAACTATCTCAGGGTTATGGGTATGGCCTGTAAAACAGAGCCTTTCTTTGTATTGACCGAAAATTTCCTTCGTCTTTACATTCGAAATTTCAAACATGTATGTTGTTGGAGAATCAGGAGGAAAGCCGTGAACCAAACGGGCAGCCGTGGAAAACTAAAAAATGCGCAAGGCCGGTTACGAAAGATAAAGATTCTTCAGAGAGCATTTCAATAGTCATCTGCAATGATTTGCATGCAACGGGATTCAGGTCATCCATGTAATCGCGTTCGGCCACGCCAAGTTCATGGTTTCCCATTACAGTCGGGATCTTCCGTTCCCGAATAAGGCGGATAGCCTCATTCGGTTCAGGGCCGTAACCGATTACGTCCCCGAGGCAGACCATAGTATCAATAAAGGAACTGTCGGCATCCTCCAGAACCCTGGTAAATGCCTCCATGTTGCTGTGTATATCCGAAATAACCGCAATTCTCATATGATTATAATCAGCTGCAAGAGGGCTTTGAATATCTCCCGTTCTGGCAGGGCAGGGGTAATGGGCTTTGGCATTCCAAAAAGAATGCGGTTCCGGTTCCGGCAATCACCTGAGGCGGACATTCATCAGACTCAAACAGTTTCATTAACGACGCCCCCCGAATACCGATCCCAGAACCCCGCGAATAATACGGCCTCCGATCTGGCTGCCAATTGACCGGGCGGCACTCTTGATAAAAGCCTCGGTTATGGACTGGCGGGTACTGCTCTGGGCGGCAGGTTTCGGAGAAGGCGGCACAGCCGTCTGAGCGGTCTCCCGGGCAGCACGTGTCTTGAGAAGTTCGTATGCCGACTCTCGGTCGACGGGATTATCGTAGCGGCCGCGCAAAGGCGAGCGATTCATGCATTCATTGTGCTCTTCGGGAGAGATCGGGCCGATTTGCGATTGGGGCGGGGCAATCAGGGTGCGTCTTACCGGCAGGGGAGTGCCTTTCTCATCCAGGGATGAAACGAGCGCTTCGCCTATGCCAAGTTCGGTAATGGTCGCTTCCGTGTCAAAGGCGGGATTAGTCCGAAAATTGGCCGCAATAGTTTTAACCGACTGTCTGTCCTTGGGAGTAAATGCCCGCAGGGCGTGCTGAACCTTCAGACCGAGCTGTCCCATCACCGTTTCGGGAATATCGGTTGGGCTCTGGCTTATGAAGTAGATACCAACACCTTTTGATCGGATAAGCCTTACAACCTGCTCCACTTTATCGAGAAGCGGTTTCGGAGCATTGTTGAAAATCAGATGCGCCTCATCAAAGAAGAGCACCATGCGCGGACGATCCGAATCCCCCTGCTCAGGAAGCTGTTCAAACAGCTCGGAAAGAATCCACAACATAAATGCGGTATATACTCTCGGGGATTGTGAATACAGGCGGGTCGCATCCAGCAGGCTGATTACGCCGCGGCCTGAAAAATCAACGTGCATCAGATCGCTTATCTGAACGGCCGGCTCGCCGAAAAACCGGTCGCCATCCTGTTCCTCAAGCACCATCAGGCTACGCTGGATGGCGCCTATGCTGGCGGGCGCCAGGTTCCCGTATTCGCTGCGTAATTTCTTGGCATTGTCTGCCATCCAGGCAATCATGGCTTTTAAATCTTTAAGATCCAGCATGAGCAATCCCTGATCGTCAGCGATGCGGAATGCGGCGTAGAGAACACCCTCCTGTGTATCATTGAGTTCAAGAAGGTTGGAAAGCAGCAGCGGGCCCATCTCGGAAATAGTCGTACGGATAGGGTGTCCGTTTACACCGTAAACATCCCAGAAAACCACGGGACTCTGAGACTGCCGGTAATCCTCTATGGGAATTTGCTTGAGGCGTTCATCGATTTTGGGATGGGGTTTACCTGCTGCGGCGAGGCCTGAGAGATCTCCCTTTATGTCGGCAGCAAACACAGGGACGCCCATGCGGGAGAACCCCTCCGCCATAACCTGCAGCGTGACTGTTTTGCCGGTGCCGGTGGCGCCGGCAATCATACCATGACGGTTACTCATCCGGCCCAATTGGACAACGGGCTGAAAATTCTCTCCACCTATGATAAACGACTCGTTTCGGGACATGGCCTTCTCCTTAAGACAGCAATTGTTTCTATCTTTCTCTCATTTTATTCATCAAATTGTCAAGAATGATGAGCGCGTAAAAACCTTATTTTTACTGTGACCGGTATCCCGCCGGATATCCTGCTCCTGCTCTATTTTACACTGTGTAAAAATTTTCGACAAAGTTTCGTTATTAACACCCTGTCAGTCCAACATTGATATCCCAATAATTAAAAGCACTTATTAAAATATTGCGAAAACATTTAAAATGGCATGTACCTTGCTGATCATTTCATTAGAACTATTCATTCGGAACTATTTATGGAAAAAACATATAAAATATTAATAGCCGACAGAAATTCCCATGTGAGAGAATTCATAAGACGTGAAATGCTGGCAGAAGGCTACTCTGTACAACTGGCTGAAAACGGACGGGAAGTGTTGAAATGGGCATATCATCGCGAATCCGCGGATCTTTTAATTCTTGAGAAGCCATTTTGAAGTGTATCACGGCAGAACACATTCTTTCTTTTATTGAATCATAAAGACGAAGATGAAAGACGGCTTTTTCTTTGCGGAATCCCGATGAATCCGGAACGGGTATGTGGCATTCATTCAGCTAGAAAACGGGATTGGCTCCTTATATATCAGCAGGATAAATAGGATGCCTATCCCAGCTGACGCGGCTGAACGTTGTGCGTTTCTGGTTCATCAGCAGTTTTGCAATCATCTTTAGGCGTTTTCTGCTAGATGATGGTAACCAAAATTGCGAACGCCGACATCAAGAGGCTTGTGGACCGAGCAGGTGATTGAAACCGGGAAAGCATCACTAGGATGACTGCGGCAGGGATTAGCAGTGAAATTAACGATCCCTGTTGCCATAATGGTGGAAGAAGCAGGCTGGGTGAATGACCTTATGGAAGACAGCGGCTTATAAGCAAAGAGAATAGAGATGAGGATTGAAAGAGCTCTTGCCAGATTAGAACGCAGGGAAAGCATTGCAGAGAGATAACCCCAGAAGCTCTTAAGCTTTGCCAGGGAACCAGTTATCATCGGAGGT
>CAVXLI010000026.1:0-32331 GCA_963762595.1 uncultured delta proteobacterium | reverse complement strand
AAGGGATATATATATTTGATAAAAACTTAAAATATTTGTGGTTCATTTTCCCCTTCCGACTTCTTTTACTGTTACATATTCCGGCAATATCATGATTTTCTCCTTTCTTAATAAACCCTGGATCAGGCATATAGATGCTACTTCTCCCTGTAACTCCTGGAATTTTTATCAACAATCCATAATTTATAAATGGAATCTAATTCTTCTTCATTTATAAGTGAATAACCTGACTCACTTTGAGCTATCAATAATTTGTTTAAAATTAATGCACGCGCTTCAAGAGTAAACGGTCCAAAACCGACTTTCCCATTTCGTCTATGTTTACAGCGATATATTGGAATGTCTCTAATTGAAACCAACCAGTTTCTGAAATTCAATAATGGAATTAAATCTATATAACCAGCTTTAATAAGATTCATAACTGCTTTATCTTTTCGAACAACCGTACAAGTCCAACAACCGAAACGACCACCGACCATCTTACCGTTGGTATTTTTAACTAGTGTGTAATATTTTTTAAGTTTTTTACCATCAATGCTTCTTGGTAATGAATCATTTAATATTGCTTCCCATACATTATCTTCATCATAATTTAGTATTGGTGAAAATATTTTTACTTGTTTGAAGTTATTTTGCCGAAAATAGTAAACATTCTCAAGATAATGTTTGAGAATAATTTTGTCTCTCTCAGAACTTTCACCTTTTCTGACACCCAATAAAACGATATTTTCTTTTGAGTGAGCTTGGAGAAATGTTTGTATTGGTATGACACGCAATTTATCAGTACACCATCTAAAAATATTTGTAGGTGGTGGATAACCACGACCAATGACTTTTACAAAATATCTATCATTTAGTTTTGGGATAAGTTTCAGGCAATTGAAAGGAAGGTTTGCTTTCTGGGATTCTATTTTTATTTTTTTAAGAGTGCTATCAACTAGTGAAGCTATAATTGGTATTTCAACACCAGTATCACAATAAACAATATTTATTGTCTTTAATTTCTCCTTTGCCTGAAACACAGCCTGGAAAGTCAATTTTAATAATGCGGTAGAGTCTTTCCCACCACTATATCCAAGCGACCAAGGCACTTTATTATTTTGGTATTCTTTTTCAATTAATTCAATTGTATTGTAATCTAATTCAGTCAGCATTCTGGATTTTTTTAAGAATTTTTTGTAATTTGCTTTAATGCAGCATCAATTTTGGATTTTAATTCAGACTGATAATTCGTCTCTATGTATTCAAGTTGGTCATTGGATAGTTTATAATGTCTTATAATAGTTAAAAAGTGAAAATTAATAGCCAATAAAGCTATACCAGCATAAAGTACGCCTAAAAGCCAAATTGAATCGCTATTAAAAATCCATAAACCCATAATTAGAAATGCAATACAGCTAAAAATTGAGAGAATAAAAAGATCCGCTGTAGAAGTCCAAAGTAATCCATTGAAGTATACTAACTGGCTTTTAGCAGAAAGTGATTGATCATTGTCGATAAAATTATAGAAAATATGTTTTAGTCTTTTATCTTTGAGATAATTGTATTCATTTTGGGAAATTGATTTATTATATATTTTAAGTAAGGAACTTACGATATTTAAGTCGATCTTCCTGTGTGAAACATTCGTTACAGTATATCTAAGATTACAAATATGATAAATTGCCCCAATTACTAGGGCTGGTATTATTAAAAAACTATATGATAGCCAACCTTCTCCAACTTTATAGCTCACCTTTAAAATATTCAGCATCGGTATAAACTCAAAAATGAGTATTAAGCCAGGAATTAATAACCTCGAAAATTTTAGTGTTGTTCTTTCCATAGCATTCCTTTTCATCTATGCAGATAAAAATGTTTATATGTATCTTATATAAAAATCTAAACGCTGCAAATGTGCGGTATAAGACGTTGCTTGTTTATAAATGAACCATAGAACTGTCAGTTTTGTATGTCAATTAAATATTGACCGTAAAATATAAGAGGCGACGGTCGAAATTCGCCATGACCACCTGACGCGTTTTGTCGATAAGCTCTTGCACGGTATCGGTGGTATGTAATATTAGGAACGGCTGTACTAGCTCTCTAATTACCCGATTTCGTCAGGCAGTTGTGTTCATCCAGCCATTTAAACATAGCCTTTACACTGCCTTGGGCTATGGCAATACTTGTATCAGCCGCGCGCGCGACCCACACAGAGAAAAGATCAGGCTTTCTTGATCAACCGCACTAGAAACAGCAACACCATCGCGCCGACCAGTGCCATCACCAGTGAACCGAGGATGCCGCCCAATGAGATACCGAGTAGGCTGAATAACCAGCCTCCCAGCAGAGCGCCGATCACCCCAACAACCAAATCCCCCACCAGGCCAAACCCGCCGCCCTTCATGATGCGACCGGCAAGCCAACCTGCCGCGAGTCCAATTATCAGAAACAGTATCAAGCTTTGTGCATCCATCTTTTTGTCTCCTTATCGAAGTTTAGATTCCGTGTCATTATGCACGGTTAATCTTCGTGGTCAGTTGATTTTTCTAAAGTTTCGACTCGATTCTACTCTATTTAATTAAGATTGAAAAGATAGAATTATGCATAAAAAAAATCAACCGGAAATGGCAACAACTCATGCAGAAGTCTGCCCTTTTTATTATCACCATTGTTATTGATAAACTGATTTAACTTGATCTCTAAGGAGGTGTCAAATGAAGGCTTGCAATTAAGTACATCCCTGGAGATTAACCACTTTTCCTTCGGTACATATTGGGAGGTACTAATATCATAATTAGAACTAAAATGGTTATACTGCTCGTAAATAAATTCTTTCAACATGATGTCGGATAATTCACGATCTTTCTTGTTCTTGTCGAGATAATTTTCAAGTGTATCGCCTTTGATTATTATCTCAATCCTTTTGGAACGCTTGTTTGGGTTCGTTGGATCATTTTTTAGCTTCCAATCGATATTTATTAAACAATCATTTTTGAAAAAACGAGAAGTTATCCAGGCGTTCTCAGGAAAAACTGTCTTTATAAGTCTAGTCCAGTGGTCTAAAATATCTTCCGTCATTTCCAACTCACCTTCAAGTTTACAATCCTGAAAACAAACATTATGCTGTGTTTTTAACGATCTCCTCCGCTGTTTGCGGTTCAGGCTATATCTGAGCCTGCGTCCGGAATGTGCGTTTTTATATCAGCTTTCCGCTGTTTAGCCATCATGCGCTTCGCAGTCTTATCCATTTGCTTCTGCTGTCTTGCTTTTTCTTTTGCCTGTTTGCCAAAGTTATACATTGAACTTCCCATTTTTATGCTCCTATTTTTGTCTTTCTTTCAAACTTTACAGAATATGCTGAAAATAGAGAGGCGCTCCACAATACAATATCGTTATGAAGCGCCTCTTTCTTTACTCAGGTTAATTAGCAGGCCTTCACGTTTTCTGCTGCAGGGCCTTTATTGCCCTGAACAACATCGAAGCTTACAGCCTGGCCTTCAGTTAAGGTCTTGAATCCACTTGCTTGAATGGCGCTGAAATGGACGAAAATGTCCCCGCCGTCACTCTTCTCGATAAACCCAAAACCTTTACTCTCGTTAAACCATTTAACTTTACCTTCTGACATAATTAGTATCCTCCTTTCTTAAAAATTTACCCAAAGTCGAATTACCAATATGACAGAAATAAAAAAGCCACCAAGTCTCTAAAGAGCATGGTGGCCGCCTTTGCACTTCAAATTGTCATAACTCAACTTTAACTGTACCGCACTGACTTAATAGACCATAGCGAGGCACACGATATGCAGAGAACTTACTCTGCTATTTACACAAAGTCAAGGCATTTTTCTTTATATTTCAATAATTTATTATGGATATTAGGGACAGCAGCGCCCTGTTTCTTCAGCCCTCCCCGCTTATGCTCCGGCATTCCCAGGCATACGCCGGGGTTCCCTGCCGGACTAACGCCTTACGTACCCGGAATCGAAATTCGCCATGACCGTCTGACGCGTTTTGTCGATAAGCCTGCCACCGGTATCTACGCACTAGCCTGCAAACCTGACGCCCATTTCAAAAGCCTTCCTACAATCTTCCGGAAATACCTCTCGTCTCCTCTGTGCCTTTTTTGCCTCATTAAAGGCTGACGTCTCGTATTTGGAATAGTCATCAAACTGATATGTATCTGTGACCATAAGTGTTTCTGATGCGCCGAAACATCTTTTAAATATCATTTCAATACCCCTGAGTATCCTGTCAAAACCTATAGCTTCCATAAGGCTTTGATCAACATTCATGGTATAAATCAGCCCGGTTGAAATCTTTCTTTTAAAAAGAGAGGAGTAATTTGCATCATATATATGGTATTGAAACAGCAACCTTTCCATGAAGGATTTTATAACACCTGTAGGCATGCCGAAATAAATGGGCGAGCCCAGAATAATGGCATCGGCATCATGAACCTTGTTTAAAATTGGTTTTAAATCATCGTTCACCGCACATCTGCCATAGCTTTTTCCTTCTTTAAGTTTACAGGCAAAGCAGCTTATACAGCCCTTGTAACTGTAATCATAAAGGTGTATCAGCTCAGTCTCAGCTCCCTTGGACGCTGCACCATCAAGGGCATGCTGCAATAACGTCGCCGTATTCCATTTCTTTCTCGGACTTCCGTTTAAAGCTATCACTTTCATAATGTTATCTCTTCCACAGTTATTTTATGAGGCTTCGCCTGGTTTTCTATCTCCCCGCCTATTAGCGGAAAACCGGCGGCAGCAGTTGCAGGTAGTCTTTGCCGGTTACGGCTCCGGCACAAATAAACGCAGAGTGGGCAGCTCCCTCGATACCGCCTTCGTTGATGCGTTTCCCGTAGGTATCACCGGCAAAATACAATCCCTCGACAGTGGGGCATTTCACATCCACCCAGTCGTCTTCCGGGTGTCTCCAGAGTATGCAGGTATCTCCAACGGTAAACACCATCCATTCCAGCGATTTTCGCCAGCCTTTAAAGGCGGTATCCAAAAACTTCAACATCCGGTCAATCACGATATTCACCTTCTTCTTGTCGTGGGCTTCGCTATCCAGGATACTGCTGGCCATACCCATCAGGTGTTTGCCTTCCGGCGCGGAGGTCGGCGCGATAGCCGACATAGCAATAATATCCAGCGGCACATTACCCCGGAAAAGTCCTTCGCTCTCGGGAATCAACATCGAAGTATGGTAGAAAGACCTGGGGTCTACCTTAAGTTCGCAGAATTCATGTAGCGGTTTGGTCATGCCGATCTGGGCGGCAACCATGGAGGTATGAATTATTTTTTTAGTTAATCTGACGAAATCCGGCGGCAGTAAATTCTCCGGAATGAGTTTCAGCAAGACCTTTGGCGGGAGAGTGCAGATGACAATCGGAGATTTTATTTCCACGGTTTTGCCTTCAATTTCAGCTACCACACCAATCGCCTTTCCGTTCTGAATGATAATCTCTTTAACCACGGCATTGGTGATGACGTCTCCACCGTTATCTTTGACCGCTGTAGCAAAACCCTCGGTAATGAAACGATGCCCGGGCGCCCCGGCGAAAGCCCAGGAACCGTTGGTTATGTGCACCCCCGTCTCCTGAACCTGCAGAAATACCTTCAGGTTCTCTCCGGCGGAATTTAGCGCCGGATCGTTAATAATCGTCTGGAAAGTCCCCATGGCATAGTGGAATTCCTGCGCCAGTTCATTTTTGGTTATCCCTTCCACCCAATCTTTCAAGGTGACATGGTCGAATTTTTCCGCATCGGCTATCGTGCGCAATTGAAGTTTGCGTTTATGGACTTTCACCATCTCCGCGTAATCCTCATCGCTCATCCAGCCGTATTTGTTTCTTCGGCCGAGGATGTAGGGCTTCCAATCATGGTCATACCAGACAAAGCCTTCATTCGGATAGAAAATCGAAGCCTTGTTAAAGAGCGCCAGGGACTGGCTCACACGCCCCCGGTTGGTAAACCAGGCGCCGCGTCCGCCGGCTTCGAGGACGTATCCATCAAGCATTTTCTTTTTTATCAGTGTGGGCAAATCCGGCTCCGTCCGGTCGCTAACCCAGGAATGGGCGGATAGCGCCAGCGTCTTGCGAAATTGGTCGGCGTCTGTAATACTTTCTCCGCGAAACGATGTAGCCCTTCCCCCAATCTGTGATGAAGCCTCGAGGATGAGAACTTTCTTGTGATCCATATTCGATAATAATGCCCCGCAAGCAGAACCCGCTATCCCGCAGCCGATAATAATAACATCGTAGTCACTCGAAATTTTTGAAGTCATCTTGCCTCCAAATTTTCATCTGTCCTTAATAAGCCCGGCAACACCATTTTAAATTTTCAATCAAGCATGAATTTGCCGTTCTGTATTACCGTGGTATTGTCAATTATGAGCGTCATCCCACCGCTCACCGCGTCGTGATGGATGTTGCTGTAAACTGTGCCCCCCTCGAAAGTCGTATTCTTGCCGATGGCAATGTGGATCGTGCCGAGAATCATCTTGTCGATTATGGTGCCGCTGAAACCGGGGAATATGGTTATGTGATTGGTGGCCACGCCCAACTCCCCGATGTTGGTCCCATTGGCATCCGCCGCCGCGATAATTTCCCGGACCTTCCGTGCTTCGGAACCGCTCCCCCTGACTTCAATGACCTTGCCGTTCTTGATGATCAGGAGGAAGGGATGTGTGACTCTGCCGACGTACTCAAAAAAGCCGTTTACAAGATATTGACCGTTGGCGGTACCCTCAACCGGGGCCAGTGCCGCTTCAGCATATAATGGTATGGCACCCCATTCACCGGGTTCCCACATTGATGCCCGCAGCCGTTCGCACTTTCTTCCCTTGACGCTGAAAGTCAGATCGGTACCACCCGGCCCTGTAATATGCGCCACCTTACCGTTCTCCATGATGCGAGCCACTTTTTCCGTGCGTTTCCTGATTTTCAGGATATCTTCGTGGGTAACGCCGGGAACAAATGTGGCAACCAGTCCCAGACGCGCTTTCTTTTCATTGGTCGCTACGTTTCTTGCTTTCGTGTGGGCGAACACCTGTATCTGATTGAGTCCAAGGGCAGCCAGTATGACATCGTTTTTCATCATCTCGGCAACAACTCGCCGGGGCGGCTCAACCATCATTTCATCGGGCTCTACCATGACGACCGTGGGAATCGCCTCCAGTTTGCGGACTTCGGCTTCCATATATTTCCCAAGCATAGAGCGCTTTTCATCATTCTGCACTATCAGGAGCACCTTCTCTCCACGCTTTACGTTCATACAGCTTTTAACCATAACCTGCGCCCCGTTGATTTTTTCCTCTTCGCTGTAGATTCTCGGGTCAAGCAGCCGCATGGCTTTGTACATTTTATAATTGAACATTATCGGTTCGCGGAAAATAATCACGGCGATAGAAATAAGAACCACCAGAGCAGGAATGATAACCCGCCATCTTAATAACCACGATAGTAATCTCTTAATCATAGTTCTCTCCTTTTCACAAAACCATCCGTTGTTTTTATAGATAAATAATACAATGTTAGTTTTTTTATATCGCTAAACGTGTCCTGGTAATAATTTCCTGTTTAGCCGAATCAGGCAAATCATCAAAATATGCGCAATACCCGGCAACCCGTACTACCAGCCCGCGATATTTCCCCGGATTAACTCTCGCATCTTCTAACATCGCCGGATCAAGTACGTTTAATTGCATTTCCATCCCGCCTGAATCAAAAAACCCTTTTACCAAAGAGGACATGATATCTATTCCCCGATCACCTGCAAGAGTAACAGGATCAAAACGGAGATTCAGGGCATACCCATTCGGTGCGAGGGTAGAATCTATGTGAGCCACTGAATTAAGAAGTGCAGTAGGGCCTAAACGATCTTTTCCATTAGCCGGTCCTAAGCTGGATGCAAACGGTTCTCCTGCTCGTCTTCCACTGGGGATAGCCCCTACAAGCTTTCCGAAGGCAACATGACTTGTGACGGAATAAAATCCCGGCACATAAGGTCCTCCACGCGTATTGCGATACCGGGCAAGGGCCGCATGGAATATGTGAACCGACAGATCCGCGTAACTATCGGGCAAAGCATGATCGTTGCCATATTTGGGGGCCTTGAGCAGTTCGGCATGGATTTTAGGATCAGAAGCAAAATTGGTGCGCAGAGCTTTTAAAACCTGGGTCATGGTGTACTTATGACGCGTAAACACCACATCATCCAACGCGGCGAGTGAATCTGCAATGTCCGCCACCCCGATACCCTGTATGCCGCTGGAATTATACAAGGCTCCTCCCGCCGTGAGATCTTTACCTGATTCAATGCAGCCGTCCACCAGTAAAGAAGACAGAGGAGTGGGATGGTAATCCCGGTTTCCTTTCTCTATCAGTTGCTGATAACCTATCATGCGTGTTACCATATGCTCTACTTGAACCTTGAAGGCATCAATCACCTGACTAATGCCGGTAAAAGATTCAGGGTCAGGCGTAGCAGCGCCTACCCGCCTGCGGCCATCAAAACGTTTCCCGCTATTAAGGGCGAGCTCCAAGCAAATCGGCAGATTGAAGAGACCGGCATCGGTAGAAAAAAAACTCTTCCCGGGCAAGGCCAGCTCCACGCATCCCACCACCGCATAATTGCGTGCTTCCTGCAGGGGATAGCCATGCCGGGTGAGAGAGGCGATAGCCGCTTGATCACTGAAGAGAGCCGGCACTCCTCCCCCTTTCCTGGCCACATCTATCACCCGACGCAGGTAGACTTCAGGCGAACCGGCATGAATCCGAACCTGATAATTGGGATCACGGAGGCCCGCTTCTTCCATAACATCGAGGAAGACGTAGGTAAGAGCATTCACCGCATCCTTCCCCTCTTGATTCATTCCTCCCATTATCGCTGCCTGGACTACAAGAAAACCACCGTGATACTGGCTTGTTCTTTCTGAAAGTAGAAAGACGTGCTCGGTGGCCTTGGCGGAGAAACAAAGCAGAAGCTCGCGGGCGCGCTCCGGAGTTATTCTTCCTTCCCTTAAGTCACGTTCATAATAGGGATACAGATATTGATCCATCCGTCCAAAAGAGATAGCAGAGTTGATGCTTTCAAGATTCACTGCCATATGAGTCAGCCATAAGGATTGCACTGCTTCCTGAAAGCTCTCCGCCGGCTCCTGGGGAACTTTATAGCAGATGCGTGCTATTTCCTTTAGTTCTTGGGCACGGACTGTATCTTTCTCTTCCGCGGCCAATCTCTCAGCTTCCTGGGCAACGCGGGCAGCAAAACCAACCAGTCCCTCACATGCGATCCTGGCTGCCTGATGCAGGTCTCCATCTTTTCCGTCCATTGCCTGCAAAAATCCCCGGCACCCCAGCTTGAGCATTTTTTCGTAGTTGGGAAGAAAATGTCCGATACCACCTGCCTCGTTAATCAAGTAGTATTTTGCGTTAAGTTGATCCGCAGCATATCGTATCAATTCAAAAATATGAGGGTAAAAGGAACGATACGTCAGATTGCGGGTAAGCCAGTATGGGAAAACCTTAAAAAGTAATTTTAAACGATCAGCCCACGGGATCTGAAAAGGTGTGGTTTTCCTTTTATCCATCCACAGCAACTCTTCGCTCATAAAAACCCCCGACAATTCGGGCTGAATAAGGGCGGAGATACGCCGGCTGCCCATGTTTCCTGCTATAAGCTCGTCAGGGTAAATGTGTACTGATTTATTTACAAGGATATGACGCAGTGCCTTCGCCTTGCGAATCACCATGGAATTTTTCACATCATCGTGATGCTTAAAATAGTCGGTGACAAGGTATGCTCGTTCCGGACACAAATAAATCGGGGTGGAAAGGAGTACCTTCTTTATACGGTCGAACCGCTCAGACTTCTTTATTGCCTCGAAAGAATCCCTGACATTATTATCACTATAGGTGCTTAGTGACTCCATCATTTCCTCCTGCTAGATGTTTTGTACTATCTGACGCGTTTTGTCGATAAGCTCGCCAACGGTGGTCATGAAATTGATTCGTCAATATATATATGGCGACCGCGGACATCTCTACGCCCAGTAACCCCTCTCAGGCAGAAAACCCTGGCTCGCCAGAACTTCCCTCGTGGCTGACAGAATCTCGTGAGGGAGGCGGACCCCGGCGTGAAGGAGCGGTCCGGGACGACTTGCCGCATTGGGGCCATAGGCAAGAAAATGATCAATGGCCTTGTTGGCATTGGTAAAGGCATTGCCATGGGTCAGGGACTTGACGATTGTGAAGACCTTTCCGAGTACAGTGCTAAGCCGTCCGGAAGTTTCTCCTGCGGCTTTGACATCGCCTTTTTCCAGATTTTGAATAACAGATAGGATCTCCCGCGGAAAGCAATTGGCCAGACTGAGAAGAAAACCGTCGTAAGGCCCCCTGGCCTCTTTCAACCAGCGGGCATAATCTCCTTCGGCGCCGCGAACGAGAAAGACGCCGCCCTTGTCGACGGAAGAGGAAGCGATGTGGTCGTTACCGCTCGAGTCCTTGAAAAAGATAAGATTTGAGTATTTCTCCGCAAGACGGGCAAATGTTTCCGGCGCCGCCTCATTTTGCGTTAGTTGGGGAAGCTGGTAGAGGGCAGTGGGCAGGGCTATATCCAGAATTTCCGCCAGCCCCGATTCGATTTCCGCCGGCGATAAACCCTTACCGCGGGGCGGACAGACTGCAAAGCCGCAAACGTTATGAGGGCTCATCACCCGGCCTGCCCCTTTCTTTTCCGATATATGAAAAATGTTGCGTTCCTTCATCGCCGAAAGCGTCTTCTTAACGCCCTGTGCATCTGGCCGGAGAAGTCCGACAAGAATATGCATATCCTTGTCCTGCGTATAGGCTACGGCGAATTCGGTTACCTGCATTGTTTCTTCCTCTGTGAGTTCCCAGCCGTCTCCCGTTGTACCGGGAATCAGGAAGCCCTTCACCCAGGGGGAAATATAGGCAAGGTGGGACTTCATGCGGTCAAAATCAATTGCCCTGTCATCCTCCTGTAATGGGTAAGAGGTGGGCACCAGAGCCGGGGAATGCCGCGAGGAAATACGGCCCGAATCAAGTTCATTCTCTCCATCTGTCGGTTATTCATGAAAATACCTCCCGCTTATAAAAGTGTGTGTATTATTTTTGAGTTAATCGCGCCGGAAATCCCTTAACGTAACACTGTACCGGGATGTTGATGGCAACAGCAGCAAAGCATCTGTTGCAGGAAATACAGGCAACGGCCTCAGCCTTTCCTTCCTTGATTTTTTTTACTATATGGGGCTCCCGGATAAAAGGGCGGGACATGGATATTCCATCTGCGTACCCTTTCTCCAAGATCTCGGTCATGTGCGCTACTTTTCGCAGTCCGCCGACAACGAATAAAGGAATTTTCCCCATAACCGGTTTTATTATTTTTGCCGCCTCAAGATTATATCCCTCCTCCAGATCATACTTTCCAACCATTCTTTTCATAACCATCTTCGCCAGAGGCTTCTTCCAAAAAGGGAGACCACTGACCAATTCCTTCACCGGAACATCACCCCGGCACATGTTCATATAAGAGTAAGTTGTTGTTCCACAGCTTATTTCTAATCCATCGATCTCCAATTCCGCCAGCCACTTGGCGTATTGTACAGCCAAAGAAGGAGTAACCCCGGGTTGCGGTGTGTAGTCGTTTGTGTTCATTTTTACGAAAATTGGCATTCCTTTTGGTATCGCCTTCCTGACTTCGGCAATGATCTCTTTTAAGAAGCGAAAGCGATTGATGTCGGAACCACCCCATTCATCTTTTCTATGATTAAAGAAAGGCGACAAAAATTCACTGATCAGATAGCCGTGTGCGGCATGGAGTTGAATGCCATCAGCGCCGGCGCTTACAGCCCGCCTGGCGGCCACGCCAAAGGCTTTAATCACCTCCCGGATTTCATTTACAGTCATTTCTTTTGGTTTGACGAAATAAATCGGATCCCTTCCGGTGCTGGAAGGCCCAAGCGGGGTCTGCCCGATCATTCTTTTTGTAGTCTGCCTTCCCGCATGAACCAATTGAAACGCAATTTTGCTGCCTTCCTTATGGATAGCTTCAACCAGTTTCGTTAAGCCGGGAATCATATCATCGCTATGAATCCCGATTTGATACCTGTACGCCTTCCCCAACGGGTGAACATACATATATCCGGGAATAATCAGACCTACTTCCCCTTTGGCCAGATTTTGATATCTTCTAATAAGCTTATCGCTTACCTCACCGGTTTTTAACACCATGCCTTCATAGGTTGCAGAATGGATAAACCGGTTTTTGATTCGCACATCCCCAATATTTATCGGTGTAAAAAGGATAGACATGTTTCACTCCTTTTAATTTCATTTGCAGCTGTCAAATGCCCTCTTTTCTTTGACACAACATTGCCTGCTTATGGTGCATTGTGGAACTGTCGGTCTTTTATGTCAATTAAATATTAACGGCAAAATGTTAGGTGTAATGTCGATCAAGAACAAAGCGATGTGTCGCCACATCCGTCCTAATGAGGAATGTTAACTGGAAAGGAAAACAAACAGGCGGGATATTCCCGCCTGTTTTGAAAAACTATATATGCTTAGTCTATTCGATATTCGCGCTAATGACAGATGCCATTTGCATCATATCGATAGTCTGGCCTTCTTGCAATTTCGTAAAATCGGTTACTTTGCCAGTCTTACTTTTGACTTTGGTGTTGTTAAATATTTTAACTAGCTTGGCATCAGCCACAATGTTCCTGCCCGCATTTTCCGGTTTACCATTGACTTTTGTAGTTTGCAGTTTATTTTTCTTGATGTAATCCCATATTTTTTTGGTTATCTCGGTACGCGGAAGTGCGCTGGCACCCAGTAACGCCGCCAGGTCCGCTTTCAATTTTACCGGTTTATCCAATCCTTTTGCTTCTGCCATGGCTTATGCCTCCATTCTTTAAATTAAATTAATTTAGTATTTCTTGATCAGATATTGCGGGGGGAGTATAAGAACTTTCCGTTTTGTATGTCAAGGAAATATTGACCGCAAAATATATGGTCTCGATGACTGAGAAAGGGAATGTAACGAGCCAAGGTTCTTAATTTGTAACGTCAGCCCTCCCCGCTTGTGTCCTTTAAGGTGCGTATCCGGGATTGAAATTCGCCATGACCGCCTGACGCGTTTTGTCGATAAGCTCTTGAATGGCATCGGCGGTATAGCCGCCGGTATCGATGGGGTCCCCGACTACGACCTGGATCTTTCCCGGCTTCACGACGAGGCTTCCCTTGGGCAGAACGCGCCGGCTGCCATTGACGGTAACCGGCAGGATGGGAATGTTCCGCCTGACAGCTGTTACGAATCCTCCCTTTTTGAATTCGTGAATCTGCCCGTCGGAGGACCTGGTCCCTTCGGCAAATACCATTATGCTTACGCCCTTGGGTAATCGATCGATGCCTTTGTTAATGCTTTCGATTGCTCTGGCGGTATTGGAGCGGTCGATGAAGATGTTCCGTGAGGCGTATAACGCGTATCCGAAAATCGGGATTTTGAGAACTTCCTTTTTGATGAACCAGCGGTATTGAATGCCCAGCGTGGTAACCAGCGAAATGATATCGTAAAGCGACTGGTGGTTGGAAATAATGATATACGATGTTCCCTTTTGAATCTTCTCTTTGTTTTTTATTTCCGTGCGAACAAAGGAAACAGCCAGCATGGTGTATGCCCAGAGCTTCGAAATGGAAAACGCGAGATTGCCGGTACGGCTTAACAAGCCCGCAACCATGACGGGAATACCCAGGATAATGGTCGCAATTGCCGCCCACAAGACAAAGCCACGCAACACGGATTGTGTCGAATAATGATTTCATAGCCTGGCGTCCTTATCCAGCGTACACAAATACTATCGTTATAATAATTCAATCCTGATTTTGCGGCGGGAGTATATGAAGAAGTATCTTTTGTGTCAATAGGATTTTGACCGCAAAATATGTGGTGTGGTTTCGATGTTTGCGGTCGGATGCGCAGATGGCCAGGATAGCAACAGAGAGTAGCTCCCCCTGAAATTTTATTTTCCGAATTCCGGTCTTCATCGGAATGACGAACAATGGAACTACCCTATCTCCAGCAGAATCATATTCAACCCTTTAATTTCGTCACGCAGTTATGTTCATCCAGCCATTTAAGCATAGCCTTTACACTGCCTTGGGCCATGGCAATACTTGTATCAGCCGCACCATAATAGAGGCGTAAGGTGTCGCCGTCAGGTGCAAGAGTGCTGCCGCAGGAAAAGACAACCTTATCCACATCGCCGCACAGCTCGCATTGTTCTTCAGGACCAAAGACCCACTCGTCACCGCGTTTCAGGCAGTGCTCCGGCGCTTCCAAATCGAATAGAGCCAGTCCTAACCTGTAAATAGCGCCGGAAACATTCTGTTTTACTCCGTGATAGATCACCAGCCAGCCTTCCGGAGTTTCAATTGGAGGAGGAGAGAGGCCGATTTTATTTGCATCCCACCATCCGCCTAACCGTGCTTCCAGGATCTGCTTATGCCCGCCCCAGTGACGAAGATCGGATGAAAAGGAAATCCACATGTGCGCGCTTGTTACACCGCTGACCGGCCTGTGGATCAAAGCCCAAAGGCCATTGATTCTGCGCGGCAGAAGAGCGGCGTCTTTATCTTCCGGCTGCATGATCATGCCATAGCGCTCGAAATGAACGAAAATCTTTAGTGAGTGCCAGAGCAACACCGGGCCCATCGCTTGAATAAGCTGTATAAACAACTGCATACTGTTTTAATTCAGGAACGTAAGTTATGCGCGGATCTTCAATGCCCCACAATTCTTCAGGAAAGTGTTCGGGATCGGGTATAAGTGTGGGCCGCGGATCTATCTGCCAGCCATCCACGCCATTCGCTGAGCGTGCCGCACAAAGATGGGATAAACCGCGGCGATCTTCCACTCTGCACAAAAGCAGAGTAGTCCCATCAGGAAGTAAAGTAGCTCCGGGGTTGAATACGCTATTGGCCCGATACGGCCAGTTCTCAGCTTTCAGTATGGGGTTGAGTTTGTGACGCTGAAAAAGTTCCGAAGGTTGATTATTCATTGTGAGTATGCTCATTAGACTGTACAAAATTTTCCGCTAACCTTAATTCCAAAAGTGACTGGAGAAAAGCCAGTGTGGATTCCGCGCCCTGATTCTCATTCGGCCGGTCAGGATGTAGACCATCCCTGCAGCCTCCTGTTGTAGGGTCATACACACGGAAGATGCAAATCGTTTCGTCCAAGAAACCACTCGAAGGCGCGCCGGGATTCCTTGTACCATTTTTTTTCCCGGGTTATCCTGTAAGCTTCGAGGCAGGCAGAGACCATCGCCTGCGCTTCCACAGGCTGTTGATCGAAGCGGGGACGTTCTTTGCCTTTTTCATAAAAACCATTGGAACCAATAGGGAACAAAATGCTTTCCTTCAGCATCAGCCCGCTGTATATCCGCCAGCCAGATGAGGGACTCAAAACCAGCTTCTGTCATTGGCGTGTTGGGTATAGATTGACCGCACAACAGCATCGCATGCGACAATGCGGCATTGCAATAGGTCAATTTATTTTCGAACCAGTTCCATCCATCCGCCCGGTTGTCCTGGTAAAGCCTCAGCAGCCGGCCTGCCAATTCCTGCAGTACCTGGCTTGCGCGGCGGTCACCCGCATATCGTTCCAGATATTCGTGGATACCAATGAGCGCGAAAGCCCAGGCTCGCGGACTGGTCGTTTCGAGGATAGCGAGCAGGGATTGTTGGAATACCCGGCCGGCCATGTTGTGCAGTGTCGGTGTAATGGAAAATCCCAGTACAGTGCCCAGCGCCCACAAGGCGCGTCCATGACTGTCATCCGAGCCGGTCTCTTCGAGCCACTTGCGCCTGTAATCCATGAAGTTGCGGAAGCGTTTGGTTTCCTCATTAAAGGCATACCAGAGGAACGCGAGGTAACGGGTTTCCAGTTGAGTGGCTTCTTTGATCCCCAACTCCTCCAGGAGCGCGCTTACCATCAGCGCGCGGGCATTATCGTCTGTGGTATAACCTTCGCGATAGTTGGGTATCGTGAAAATCGCATGCTGCAAAATACCGGTTTCATCCGTCAAGTGGTGCAGGTGATCAAGTTTAAGCGGAGGCAATTCCCCCGTTCGTTTATCCAACGGTTTGACAGCAAACTCCGCCTGCGCAAAGTGCCGGTGTTCCGTGCGTGCGCGCTCAAAGCTCTTCATATACCGGCGTGAAACCTGCGGCCAGATCATATCCCTGCCGAAGAGATAGGCCCGCTTCCGCATGGCATGCCGCTTCGAATCATTACCCAATAAATCGATCACCTGGTTGGCCAGCGCTTTCGGATCACTAAAAGGAACCAAAACGCCGCGTTCATCAGCCAGCATTTCTTCAGCATACCAGTATGGTGTGGAAATGACCGCCTTGCCTGCGCCCACAGTGTAGGCCAGCGTGCCGGATGTGATCTGTGCTGCGTCGAGATACGGAGTGATATATATATCCGTAGCAGTGATGAACTGGATGAGTTCCTCCAGACTGACGAAGCGGTTATAAAAAATCACGTTTCCTTCCACTCCCTTTTCATGGGCAAGCCATTGCAGGGACAGTCGGTAAGTTTCGCCTTCGTTTTGCAGGACGTGGGGATGGGTTGCACCTACGACGATATACACTACATTCGGATATTTCTCCAAGATAGCGGGCAGAGCCTTGATGACGTTCTCAATGCCTTTATTGGCCGAGAGCAGGCCGAAGCTCAGCAGAACGCTTTTGCCTTCAACCCCGAACAGGTCCTTGTGAAAACTCGGATCCACAAACGGCACATCAGGGATTCCATGCGGGATCATATCGATCTTTTCCCGGGGTACGTGATAAATACTTTGCAGAAATTCCTTTCCGCGTTCACTCATGACAACCACACGATCCGACAAAGCCGCGATTTCCTCGAGCACCCGGCGTTGATCGGGATCCGGATTCTTCAAAATTGTGTGCAAAGTCGTGACAACAGGCATGCGCAACTCGCGCAGGAGCGTCAGGATATAACTTCCTGCCCTGCCTCCATAGATGCCATATTCATGCTGCAAAGAGACAATTTCCACATTATTGATATTCAGAAAATCCGCTGCACGCCGGTATGATTCAATATCCTTCTCGGTCAGTTCAAAGCGGACACGGGAGGGATACGCGTAACCGCCCTCGATATCATTGACAGGCAAGGCTATGCAAGAGGTGTCTTTGTATTCCTCAGCAATGGCTTCGCACAGATCAGTGGTAAAAGTGGCGATACCGCACTGACGCGGCAGATAATTACCTATAAAGGCAATACGCTTAATGACAGAAGGTGGTGCCTGCTTCAAAAAAATCTCCTTAAAAATGTTTTATTTGTTTATAAAACACTGATTAACTGTTTTAAAGACGATAGTTGTCAGGATGTATACTCGTTTATACACAGAAAGACAAGGATTTTAGTTTATTCTGCCGGGATTGGTAATTGATGAGAATTCCCTTTTTCACAGTGGGAGTATATGAAGAAGTATCTTGTGTGTCAGGAGGCTTTTGACCGCAGAATAACAAAACTAACCCATCTCCAGAAGAATTTTGTTCAGCTCTTTTAGCTCGTCACGCAATTCGGCGGCATCTCTCGAATTCCATATTTTTTGCCGCCTGCTTCATTTCTTTTGTGAGCTTGGCAATCAACGCCGGCAAATCTTCTTCTCTAGCCGGAATAATTTTGCTTTTCGGCGCTATCGGCACGGTCATGTAATCAGCTTCATAAATTGAACTCAAAACATTGCTGATCGATTTTTTAATCGACTCCGGCGTTATATCATTTTCTTCATTATATTTATGCTGAATAATCCGGCGCCTTTTTGTTTCATCAAGGCAAGCCTGAATGGATTTGGTGATTTTATCGGCATACATAATAACTTTTCCGGCAATATTACGCGCGGCGCGTCCGCTCGTCTGAATAAGCGACCGCTCCGAGCGCAGAAACCCTTCCTTGTCGGCATCCAGAATCGCTACCAGCGACACTTCGGGAATGTCCAATCCTTCACGCAACAGGTTCACTCCGATAAGGACATCGAATTCACCCAGGCGCAAATCCCGGATGATTTCCACCCGCTCCAATGTATGTATATCGGAATGAAGATAGCGCACTCTAATATCCAAGCCTGCGTAATAATCAGTTAAATTTTCCGCCATTCTCTTGGTCAGAGTAGTTACCAGCACTCGTTCTTCTTTTTAATTCTCAGTCTGATTTCTTCCAGCAAATCGTCAACCTGATGTTTTGCCGGTTTTACTTCAATTTCCGGGTCCATCAATCCCGTCGGACGGATAATTTGCTCCACTCTTTTACCATTCGTTTTTTGCAGCTCATAAACAGCCGGTGTTGCTGAAATATATAGTCTCTGATTGGCCAATGCCTCATATTCGTCAAAACGCAAAGGGCGGTTATCCAGCGCAGAAGGCAGGCGAAAACCATATTTAACCAGAGTTTCTTTGCGTGATCTGTCGCCGCGATACATTCCGCCCAATTGCGGCAAAGTGGCATGGCTCTCATCAATAATGATCAGGGCATCCTGCGGCAGATATTCCATGAGAGTCGGCGGCGGTTCGCCGGGCTTGCGTCCGGTTAAATGGCGGGAATAATTTTCTATCCCCTGGCAGTAGCCCATCTCTTCCATCATCTCCAGATCAAAATTAGTGCGCTGTTCCAGACGCTGCATTTCCAGCAATTTATTTTGTTCTTTATATTCGGCCAAGTGTCTGCGCCAGTTCCGCGCGAATATCGGCAGTCGCTCTTTTCAGATTATCGCGAGTGGTGACATAGTGGCTGCCCGGATAAACGGCTGTTTTGTTAACGTGCTCCTAATTTCTTGCCGCGCAATGGATCAATCAAGTGTCATTGATTCTATCGTGTCGCCGAAAAATTCCACCCGCAGGGCCTGCTCATCTTCATAAGGAGGAAATATTTCCACTACATCACCGCGCACGCGAAAAGTGCCGCGATGGAAATCAATGTCATTGCGCTCATATTGAATTTCCACCAGCCGCTTTAAAACTTCATCCCGCGGAAATTCCTTGCCCGCTTCCAATTGCACAAGCATTCCCAAATAGGCTTCCGGCGATCCCAAACCATAAATGCAGGAAACGCTGGCCACAATAATAACATCACGCCGCGTCAAAAGCGAATGTGTGGCCGAATGACGCAGCTTATCAATTTCTTCGTTGATGGCTGAATCTTTTTCGATATAGGTATCGGTAGTCGGCAGATAGGCTTCCGGCTGATAATAATCATAATAACTGACAAAATATTCCACGGCATTTTCCGGGAAAAGGCCTTTGAATTCTTCATACAATTGCGCGGCCAGAGTTTTATTATGCGCGATAATCAGCGCCGGACGCTGCACGCGTTGCAATAACATTGGCAATCGTAAAAGTTTTACCGGAACCGGTAACACCCAGAAGAACCTGATGCTCTTTTCCCTTTTCCAAACCTTTTACTAAATCTGAAATTGCCTGCGGCTGGTCGCCTGCCGGGACAAAATCAGTTATCATTGAAAATTTTTCCATACTGTCGCCTAGACTCTTCATCCTTATTTATACCAATTTGATTTTATCAGGCTACCGCGACAGCAAGTAAGGAGGCTCCGCAGGCGTATTTACTAATACGTTGAGTAAGCCGACGACGCTGCTAACAAAGGTAGCCGTATGAAGGCAAATTGGTATCATAGGAATAGCACCGGTTCTCGCAATATCGCCTCCCTCGCCCTATAAGCGCAGGCGGCAATTTCCGGATACGTATCTTTGAGCGCGGCGATCTGCCGCAAATTATCCGCCGTGCGCAAAACCAGTGTGGCCATATCGCCTTCGGCAATTCCGGTGGCCTTGATCACTGTATCCCAGCTGCTGCCCTGCGCCCAGTAATACATGGCCACACCCGCTGATGGATAAAGTTTCGCGGTGGCAAATCCTGCCGTTTCCAGACGATGCGCCAGCGGACGCACGGCAAGTAATACTTTTTTCAACGACAGCGTCAGTTTCGGCGGCATGTCTTTTACGGTCAATTTTATTTCATCGTCACGATCATACGCAAAAACAGCAACAAGCGCGGCCAGTATTTTTTCATTTTCTTCAGGGAAAGCATTCTCGCGCAAACACTGCGCCACCAGCAGTGGATGATCCAGACGCAGGCGGGAAGCCCAATGACCGTCGTCCGTGAGTCTTCCCGCGTCATCCACAAATCCTTCTTTCTGCAAAAATTTCAAGTGGCGCGAAAAATCATCCCAGAGGGATTTGGCGGCAGAAGAAGACTGTATTGCCGTCTGTATTTTGCTGATAAGCCGCAAACGACCTTTCGAATATTTTCCGAATATCCTCCGGTGTCTGCGATAAGAGCAAATTCAAAACCATCGCGAAATCATTTTTCAACTGGCTTAAAATATCTTCCGGTGCGGGAAAAAGCAAACGGCGGATATGATTTAAATCCATAAATCTGCCGCTGACGGCCAGCATGAAACCGATGTTATCCTGCCCCCGGCGTCCTGCCCGGCCGGTCATCTGACGAAATTCAGTTGCCGAAAGCGGATTAAAATCATGTCCGTTAAACAAATCGGAATTAAAAAGCACGATGGTGCGCGCGGGAAAATTCACCCCGGCGGCAATAGTCGATGTGGCAAAGATCACGCGCAGATGTCCCCGATTCATCATTTCTTCCACCAACAGTTTCCATGCCGGCAACTGCCCGCCATGATGCGCGGCCAGTCCCGCCGTTCTCAGCGCTTTTAACTGCCGGTGATTTTCCAATGACGGAAAACGATTCAGAAGTTCATACAATGCATCATCGAATTCGGCGGAGTTTGCCAGCGCCGGAAGCGCAGCGCGGGCATTAAGAGCTGCGTCGCATTCCGCACGTGATTTCAAAAAAAAGATGGCCGGCAAAAGATTGAATCTTTCCAACACTCGGATAATGCCGGCGTAATCCGGCATACGCCTGCCGCCTTTGCGCCCACCGCCATCTTTTCGCATGCATTCAAAAACAGGTTTGGCAACTTTTTTCCCTTCCAGAAACGGATAAAGACAGCCGGATGGATGCAGAAATAAAGGATACAGCGGCACAGGGCGTTTTTCTTCGCGGATCACCGTGCATGGTTTTTTGCGGATGGATTCAAGCCACCGGGCAATTTGCTCGCCGTTGCCGATGGTCGCCGACAAAAGCAACAGATTAACCCGCACCGGCAGGTAAATCATTATTTCTTCCCAGACCACGCCGCGGTCAGCATCGCCCAGAAAATGCGCTTCATCCAGAATGACCAGATCGCAATTCAGATCAAAGCCCTGATGCATGGCATCGTAGAGTTGATTGCGTAGTATTTCCGTAGTGCCGACAATAATCGGCGCTTCGGTATTTTCTTTGGTATCGCCGGTGATGATACCGACATTTTCGGGATCGAAATGCAGGCCGAACTCCACCCATTTGGAATTGGAAAGAGCTTTCAGGGGCGAGGCGTACCAGGCACGGCCGCCCTTTTCCATCACGGATAAAATGGCTTCCCGCGCTATCCATGTTTTCCCGGAACCGGTAGGCGCGATGACCAGGCAATCATTTTGTTTGATGGCGTCAAGGGCGTTAAGCTGAAATTCATCAGGCACGAAAGGCGCGGGCATGGGCCTGCCGATCTGCGCCAGAATGCCTTTAAGCTGGGGCGCGATTTCCGGCTTCCAGTGCGTAAAAGGTTTTTTCCTGTCGGATTTATGGCCGGTAAATTGGCGTTTAATTTTATACGTTTTTCTTTTACTTCTAATTTTTGATTGCATTATATTTTTGTTTTACCACAAACCGATTTAATGGTAAAGGAAACGCCGCAAAATATGTTGAACAAAGAAAAAATTTTCTGGGGTTGGTATATCGTCGCGGGCGCATTTTTTGTAATGGCAGTAAATTACGGCGCCCGCTATTGTTTTGGTGTTTTTGTCAAACCTCTTTCAGTGGAACACGGCTGGTCGCGTTCAGTAATATCTATGGCCGCGACAATCAATATGATTGTTTATTCCATCGGCGCTATTTTTGTCGGCCGCATGTTGGACAGAATTGCCCCACGCTGGATTATGACTATCGGAGCCATCGTTGCGGCGATTGGATATATTTTAACCGGTTTTGCCAATACTCCTGCCAGTTTATATTTAACATACGGATTGCTTGTCGGCCTGGGCGCAACGGGCATGGGTGTTGTTGTATGTAGTTCTTCCGTGGGCAAATGGTTTATCAAGAAACGGGGAATTGCCATCGGCATTGCCACCATGGGCATCAGTTTGGGAACGATGACTCTTACACCTATGTCCGGCTATATAGGTAAATACTATAGCTGGAGAATTGGATTGGTTATCCTGGGCATCATCACATTCATTGTCGGAATCGCCATTTCTCAAACGTTGATGCGTAAAATACAGCCGGAAGCATATGGTATTCTGCCCGACGGCGATAAAACACCCCTGCCCGGCCAAATTCAGCTTGTTCCTACAGTAACTAAAGTTTCCACTCGAGCTATGTTTCAGGATTTACGCTTCTGGACCATTGCCATCAGCCATGGATTAATCGTCATGGTGATAATGTCCATATTTGTTCATCAAGTCGCCTACGCTGTGGACAACAACATCGACAGCATTGCCGCGGCCACATCTCTTGCCGTTGTCAGTGTAACCGGATTCTTAGGCCAATTTTTCTTTGGCTGGCTTTCCGATCGTTTACGCGACCCGAAATACGCCTATTTTCTGGGCATATTATTCCTGCTTTTTGGTGTGATTCTCCTTTACAACGCGCAGGGCGTTAGCAGCCTCTATTTATTCGCCATTATTTACGGTTTCGGTTACGGTTGTCTTGCCCCTATTCTGCCGATTCTTGTCGCAGACCGTTTCGGCAGGCATTTTCTGGGATCGATTTATGGGTTACTTACATTTTTTATCGGTATCGGGGGAAGCATAGGTCCTGTTTTGGGTGGTCTTATTTACGACACTTTTGGATCATACGACTATCTTTGGATCATCAATATTACGATACTAGCTGCAATATCCATAGTTATTCTAACCTTAAAAAAAGGGAATCCATATAAATCCGCCCCATCGTATGATTAAATATTTTATTCCATTACCCCTGAATATTTAACGTTTTATTAAATATTTATAAACTTCTTTTTATCATCAATTAATAAATTCTAACAACTAACATCTAATATTATTTAATAATATCTTATCCTTATAAGTATTTGCTGACTGAGAGACATATTTGGCATGATTATTTCATTGTAAATACTTCAAACACCGATTTCAGTAACGTACATTTAAGGAGGATTGGCGGTTATGAAAAAAATGATGCAAACAATACTTTTAGCGGCTTTTGTAATTTTAACGACAGCGTCTTTCAGCTATGCCCAATTCAGCGTTACGGGGAATGATAGCTTCCCCTTCTTTCATCTGGGCTGTTTAATTATCGGCGGATTGATTATTGTATCGCTAAAAAGAAAATATACCCGATTATACATGAGCGAAGCTATTGGATCATTTGCTCTATATACTGTTTTGGTTGCTCTTTTTACCGCACCGGTGGTAGACGCTTTGAAAACTTTAATTAATTAACCCTTCTCCTTCTAAGCTATAACCGTAAAAACCCCGTGCAATCTCTGGCGGGGTTTTTATTATTTAAAATGTTCTATCAACATAACGTATATAAACAGGTTAAGGCAATGATCACGCGATTTTGTTGGATCGCCTCCATATACCGAGTTTTTCCGCTGCCGCTACAAGTTCATCCCGATAGTCGGGATGAGCGATGGAAATAAGAAGCTCCGCCCTCTGCCATTCCGACTTGCCCTTCAAAATAACTTTTCCATATTCGGTAACGAGATAATGGACAACCGGCCGCGGAGTAGTTACAACAGCCCCAGGAGTGAGGGTTGGAACAATACGAGAACTGCGTTTTCCTTTATTGTCATAGGTAGAGGTCAGGGCGAGGAATCCCTTGCCGTTTTTGGAATAGAAAGTACCATAGGCAAACTCCAGTTGTCCGCCGGAACCGGAAATCATGCGTATCCCTTTGCTCTCCGAACACACCTGACCTGTCAAATCTACCTCGAGAGCATTGTTGATGGAAACGACGTTGTCGTTGGCCATGATGTTTCGGGGATGATTTGTGAACGATACGGGAACACTCGCCAGAGCCTGATTTTCATTGATGAACTCCCAGAGTTTCTTAGAACCCAGGGCAAAGGCATATGCTATTTTACCTGGCAGAAGCGTCTTTTTCCGGCCTGTTATTTTGCCTGCCAAAAACATGTTCATCATGGATTCATTCATCATTTCGGTATGTATGCCCAAATCTTTTAGGTCCGATTGAACGATCATCTCGCCAATCGCCTGTGGTAAGCCACCGATCCCGAGCTGAAGACAGGCACCATCACGTATCTCCTCCATAATCAATGCCGCAATCTTCTTGTCTTCCGGTGTCAGGCGAAGTGGTTTAATATCCTCCAGGGGATTATCCGCTCGTGGGTCATCAACGATCATATCCACTCCAGAAATATGGATAGCTTCGTCAAATCCTCCCAGGGCTTTCGGCATAGAAGGATTGATTTCGACTATAACTTTTCGCGCAACACCGCACATGGCCTTCAAGAAAGTATTGTTCGGCCCGAAGTTAAAGAAGCCGTGTTTATCCATGGGGCAGACGCTGAGCATGGCCACATCCACCGTGCTGTATCCCTTCTCGAACCAGGATGCGCCCTGGCCGAAATGAGAGGGAATGTAGTAGCAAATACCCTCATCGTGCAGGCGACGTTCCGGCGCCGTCATATGGCCTGAGTTGTAACGAAAATGTGTTGTTGTCGGATCCGCCTCCACAGTGTAAAATTTCCGCATGCATGTGGAGCAATTTATGTTAACCTCGAATAGTTCATCCCTGCGTTTTGCCAGTTCCATATCCAGGGCGGTCGGTTTCGAAAAGGAATAGCCATAGCGCACCCAATCCCCAGACTTTACAATCTGGACAGCATCCTGTGCTTTTATGAGCTTGCGCTTGTATTCAGACATGATATCACTCACTGCTTTCTCCCCTTTCTTTATCTGGCCTTATGGCCATCTTCTTCATTAGCCGGCCGGAATCAACGTAGTCAAATATCGTGATATCGATTCCACGAGTTTTTGCAAAAGACCGGTTTCCATGTCCGGCGTGTAACGATTATTGGAAGCATCACCATTATTCCAGCTTCCTACAATTTCATTGTTTATTTTAAACGGAACTAGAGCCAATGACCTGATAAAATACTTTTGATTCGAAGGTAATAATTTGTAATACGGCTGTAAATCTTTGTTGACTAACACCGGTTTTAATCCGGCAGGAAGAATCTCGCGAAACAACTCCGGTGAGATTACACAAAGCCTGGTTCTCAAAATATCGGAAGATTTTACTGCCGCAATGATAGGCGAGGTACTTACAGTATCGATTAAGGTAAGCCAAACAAAAGGTACTCCAAACTCTTTTTCTATTCCCGCAAACAGAGTTTCAAAAAGCCCGGCGATATCTTTTGCACCGTTGAGCATTTCTTCAATTTTGCTGAATCGAACAGCAATGTCCTCATTGATACGTCTAATATTTTCCTTTTTATTCACCCCTGTCACCTTTCCCATTGCGCATAAATAATCACATGGTCGGACGGTTTTTCGGCAAGCCTTGAGGCTAAATCGATGGTGCAACTACTGGATTTCATCGCCAGTGACTTTGTTGCCAGAATGTGATCAACGCGCCAGCCCAGCTTGCGGCTTACGGAATCCTTTACTCGATAATCAAAAAAAGTATACTGACCGGCGGCGCCCGGATGATGCTGACGGAAAATGTCGATAAAACCCCATGACTTAACTTCCTCGTATGCTTTCCAGACTTCCGGATTAAAACAAACATGCCCTAAGATTCTTTTCGGGTCGTGCACATCTATATCTTCCGGAGCGACATTAAGATCGCCGCACCAGATTATTTCATTTTGCGGTTGAAAATGATTCTGTAGATATTTTTTCAAACGGCCAAACCAGGCCAGCTTGTAAGTGAACTGCGGGCTTTCTCTTTCCTGCCCTTGTGGAACATAGGTATTGATGATAGTTAAATCACCATATGTGGCAATTATTAAACGGTCTGAATCTTCAGGCTCCTTATCAAAACCAAATGCTACTTTTTGCGGTTTTTGCTTCGATGCAACGGCCACACCGCTATACTGTTTATTACCTTTAAAAATGATATGATAACCCAACGCTTCCAATTCGGCCGCCGGAAACTCAGTGTCTCTGACTTTCGTTTCCTGCATGCAAAAATAATCGGGATTGTTCTTTTGCAGCCAGGGCAAGACAATGTGCAGACGTGAGCGTATAGAATTTACATTATAACTGGCAATCTTCAAATTAAACACCGCCTTCTGTAAATTGTTCTTTCAATACCACGAGTAGAGATTGCGCTCAAGATTTTTTGCGGCAATTAAAAAAATCGTGTATAAAAAAGCGATGGAAAGAGTTGATATAACCATAATTGGAGCGGGTGTTATCGGGCTGGCTATCGCCGCCGAAATCGTCAAGCCGAATTTAAACGTCTTCATTCTGGAAAAGAATGCAGCACACGGCACAGGAATCAGTTCCCGTAACAGTGAAGTAATCCACGGTGGAATGTATTATCCCGAAGGATCGCTCAAGGCAACACTTTGTGTTTCCGGACGCCAAATGCTCTACAATCTTGCCGTAAGAAACAATATCCCTCATAAAAAGCTTGGCAAACTCATCGTTGCCGTGAAGCCTGATGAGATCGCCGATATTGAAAGGCTTCATTCTAATGGCCTTCAAAACGGAGTTATTTCTCTATCAATCATAAGCAAACAGCAGGTCGCTAAAATGGAGCCGAATATTAAAGCTTATACAGCTCTTTACTCACCTGATACCGGTATCATCAGCGCCCATGATTTAATGAATTACTATCTGGCTTGCGCGCTCAGCAAGGAGGCGTCGATTGTTTATCACACAAAAGTTACACGTATAGAAAAGGACGGCGGTGGCTACCGGATTCTCACTCATAATGAAAGCGGCAAAAACTTTGAATTCCTTTCTGACGTTGTCATTAATGCTGCAGGATTGGAATCCGATACTATAGCTAATATGATAGGAGGCAACTATCAACTGTATTATTGCAAGGGCAATTATTGCGGCATATCAGGAATTAAACAGAAAATTGTGCAACGGTTAATTTATCCGGTACCGGACAAGAAACACATCGGTTTGGGCATCCATCTGACTATCGATTTAAATGGAAGATTAAAGCTTGGCCCTGATACTCTTTATACTCCCCGCATCGAAAATTATAATGTGGAGGCTGAAATAACTGACCGTTTCTATCAGAGCGCCAGAAAATTTCTGCCTTTCTTAAAGAAAGAAAATGTTCATCCCGATATGGCCGGCATCCGTCCTAAATTGCAGGGACCGGATGATGATTTTCGCGATTTTGTTATTAAAGAAGATTCTCCCGGCTTTATCAATCTTGTCGGCATTGAATCACCAGGATTAACTGCCGCCCCGGCTATCGCGCAACACGTAAAAAACATTTTGGAAGGAAAAAGCTAAATCACAGTAAATATTAATTATGATTCTCTCGTCAAAAAACCAATAATCGTCATACCGGCGTACGCCGGTATCCAGAACATATTGAAATAACGTGATTCCGGATCGGGCATGCCCCGTACCGGTTACGGGGTCCAAAATGACAAAACAGGTATTTTCCGATTTTTTACGGTTTCATCAATTATAGCAAATTAAATTCTTTTTGCATTTTTTTTAAACGATTTTGAGCGAAGGCCATTCCCAATAAAGGAGATAAGCGATTCAGCCACCACAATAACTTCCAGAAAGACGGCACAATAATTATCGCTTTATTTTTCGCAATAGCGTTTAACACTTTTTTCGCAAATATATCCGGGGACATAGGCTTTAATTCTTCCCACATAGCACACAGTTTTTCGTCGGGAATGTTCATTAATATTTTGCCGTATTTGCCTCCTTCCAAAATAGGCGTACGAATAACACCGGGACAGATTACGCTGACACGTATTCCCATCTCGGCCGCTTCGGCGCGCAGTGATAGCGAAAGTCCTACTACGGCGTGCTTGGTTGCCGCGTAAGCTACATTTACCGGATTAGGCATAAGTCCCGCCATGGAAGCTGTATTGACAACGTGTCCGAAGCCCTGCTCAATCATAATAAAGTATGCCGCCTGGATTCCATTGATAACACCGCGAAGATTGATATCGATAATTCTATTCCAGTCGGAAATTGTGTAATGATTGGCGGTACAGCCGATTACTATTCCGGCATTATTGAAGATATAATCCAGCCTTCCTGTGCGCGCAACGGTCTCCCGCACCACCCCCTCCATCGCGGGAAAGTCTGTCACGTCTAGCTTTACAGCTTTCGCTTTACCGCCCGAGTCTCGGATTTCTAAGGCGACATGTTCTGCCATTTCACCTTGAAGATCAACCAACACCACCTCGCATCCGCGTCTGGCCAATTCTTGCGCAAGGGCACGACCTATGCCCGATGCTCCGCCGGTAACAATCGCCGTGGCGCCAGCAAAAATACGAATCGCTTTCTTTGATTCCATATTGTTCCCCAAAAAACATTAATGACTAAATATATATTCTTAATTGCTAACAGAGATTATTAATTATTTTCCCCGTCGTTTGTCAATGAATTTCATTTTTGCATAATTATTCATCGTAATATCAACCTTCACTGATTTTCGTTGACATGAGCATAGCGTTACCTTATAAACATCAATACTTCATCTTATAAAAATAAGGAGATAAGTCTATGAGAAAATCAACCATCCTTTTTGCGTTCTCATCATTTTTCATTCTTGCTATTTTAGGCTGTGGCGGAGGAGATTCCGGGAACATTAAAGTAGGCCTCATTGCCGAATTGACCGGTGATATTCCGGCAGTCGGCGCTTCTTGTAAAAACGCAGCGGAAATGGCGGTCCAGGAAATCAACGATGCCGGAGGTTTTCAGTTCGGCGATAAAAAATATAAGGTGGATTTAATCATTGAAGACAATGCCGGCAAGGCCGATCAATCCGTCTCTGCCGCGCAGAAACTTATCACCCAGAAAAAAGTTGTAGCAATCGTAGGGCCCAACGCCAGCCGCTATGCTCTTCCCGCTTCGGAGATAGCCGAAAGCAGTAAGGTTGTCCTTATTACACCCTGGTCAACGACACCGAAAACCACTCTGGATTCCAAGACCGGCTTACCAAAAAATTACGTTTTTCGTTCCTGCTTTATTGATCCTTTTCAGGGACGCGTAGTCGCCAAGTTTACACTGGAAAAGCTCAAACTGAAAAGAGCCGCCGTGCTCTATGATGTGGCTTCAGAATATAACAAAGGCATTGCCGAAATTTTCAAAGAAGTTTTTGAAAAAAACGGAGGCAAAATAGTCGCCTTTGAAACTTACACCACCAATGATAAAGATTTTTCTTCACAATTGACAAAAATCAAGAGAGCCACGCCGCAGATAATTTTTCTTCCTAATTATTACAGCGAAGTGCCGCTGCAAATCCAGCAGGCCAAACGCTTAGGCATCAAGGTGCCTTTTATCGGCAGTGATTCCTGGGGCAGTGAAGAACTTCTAAAACTTTGCGGCAAAGATTGCAATGGCTACTATTTCAGCACTCACTACGCCGCGGACGCCTCAACCGAAGTTACCAAAAAATTTATTGAAAGTTACAAGGCCAAATATGGTAGCACGCCCGATGATGTTGCCGCCTTAACCTATGATTCTTTCGGCCTGCTCTGGCAGGCCTTGAAAAGCGCGGGCAAAAACGACCGCCAGGCCGTCCGTGATGCTTTTGCTAAAATTCCAAAGTACGACGGCGTGACAGGCGTTATGCAGTTTAAAGGATCCGGCGATCCGATTAAGAGCGCTGTAATTTTGAAAATAATTGATGGAAAGTTTACGTGGTTTGCTAACGCCAAACCATAGCGGCATAGTATAAACCAGCACTATTGTCATTCCGGTCGTAGATGACCTTCAGGTTACGAAGGCCGGAACCCAGTTAATAATAATGGAGCTTCTGGATGCCGGATCGGACTTGCCCCGTACTGAATTCGGGGTCCGGCACAACAAATTTATTTAGTTCATACCTGAATTCCCCGGTCAAGCCGGGGAATGACAAAACGGAAGAATACATTCTTGTAACATAAACTCTCTATGGTTTATATCTTTCAGCAAGCTCTTAACGCACTGCAACTGGGAAGTATCTATGCCTTGATTGCCCTGGGCTACACCATGGTCTATGGCATCCTGACCATGATTAACTTCGCTCACGGCGATCTATTTATGATCGGCGCTTTTTTCTGTTTCCTTATCGCCTTTTACCTTAAATTATCGTTTGTCCCCACGCTTCTTTTATCCATGCTGGGAGTTGCTTTTCTGGGCGTTGTAATCGAACGCCTTGCTTACAAGCCTCTGCGCAATGCTCCTCGCGTATCGGCAATTATCACCGCCCTTGGTGTCGGGCTTTTCCTGGAAAACTTTACTCTGGCGCTCAACCCCTATCCCCAGCATATTCCCGCGCTGATTGCCGACAAAACATGGTTAATAGGCAATGTTTCTATTTCCTCTCTGCAAATTATTATCATCGTTTTGTCGCTATTTTTAATGCTGGCTTTGGATTTTATTGTCCAGCGGACAAAAGCAGGCATGGCAATGCGCGCCATTTCCTGGGATAAAACTGTTGTTCCCTTGATGGGCGTGCCCGTAAACAAAATTATCTCCCTGACCTTCGCCATCGGGACTGGCTTGGGTGGAGCTGCCGGCATGATGTATGGACTCGCCTATCCCGTAATTGATCCTTACATGGGTATTATGGTCGGCTGGAAGGCTTTTATCTCGGCTGTTGTCGGCGGCATCGGCAATATTCGCGGCGCCATGATTGGCGGGTTTATCCTTGGTTCTGTGGAAATTATGGTTGCGGCATTTCTACCATCAACATACCGTGATTTTGTCGCCTTTACTTTGCTTCTTATTTTGCTGATCTTCCGGCCTTACGGAATTTTAGGCAAACCTAATCCGCAAAAGGTGTAATCGTGTCGAAACTAAAAGCCGCCTATCAAACTCTACTCAATAAATGGCATATTGTGATCGCACATAGATTTTTCTGGCCGATTTTTCTCATTGCGGGCTTGCTTTTTTCCATCGCCGCATCAACTTTTGACATCCTCGATTTATATCTACAACTGATCTTAATTTACGTGGGAATCAACATCATTCTCACGGTCAGCCTTAATCTGATTAACGGCTACATGGGTGAGTTTTCCATCGGCCACGCCGGTTTCATGGCGATTGGCGCTTACATCGCCTCGCTTTTGACAGTGACATGTTTTCCCTCAGACAGCGAACATTTTTCTTTTTCCGGCAGCCATACTGGCCGGTGGTATTGCCGCCGCTCTTATCGGCCTTCTTGTGGCCATACCGTCTTTTAAGACACGCGGTGATTATCTGGCCATTGTTACCCTGGCTTTCGGTATGATTGTCAAATCCGGAATTGAAAACATCGATGCCATTGGCGGACCGCGCGGTTTTTTGGGCATGGAAAAGCTGACCACTTTACCGTGGGTGTTTTTCTGGACAGCATTATCGTTGTGGGTTATTCGTAATCTTGTTTATTCGAAATTTGGGCGCGGCGTCCTTTCTATCCGCGAGGACGAAATTGCCAGCGACCTCATGGGCGTGAACACCCGCCAGGTTAAAGTTATTGCTTTTGTTGTTTCCTCATTCTTCGCCGGAATTGCCGGAGGTTTGTTCGCACATACTCTCCAATATATAAATCCACGGATGTTCGACATTATTAAATCCACAGATATTTTAATCATGGTTTATCTGGGCGGCATCGCTTCCATTGCCGGTTCCATTTTAGGGGCTTTTATTTACACAATCCTCTTGGAAATACTGAGGCCACTGGGTATCTGGCGTATGGTATTTATGCCGCTGATGCTTGTCCTTTTGATGATTTATCGTCCCCGCGGAATTATGGGGCTAAGGGAAGCGCGCCTGTTTATCCCTCTGCGTGATTTATTTGCGTCAAAGTTGTGGCGCCAAAAGAAAAAGGAGGCAGGCGATGCCTCTACTTGAGATTAAAAATTTGACTCATCGTTTTGAAGGATTATGCGCTGTTTCCGATTTCAACTTTACACTCGCGTCCAACGAGTTAGTCGGCATTATCGGGCCCAACGGCGCGGGAAAAACTACCGTATTTAACTTGAT
>CAVXLI010000025.1:0-171816 GCA_963762595.1 uncultured delta proteobacterium | reverse complement strand
CCGCTTTAGTCTCAGTGGTACCAACATCAACAGCAAGTATGAGATTTTTTTCTTCCATAATCACATCTCCTTGTCTCGGATGTATAGATATATGATTTTTTCAGATTCAATTGCAAAACTATAGGTTGCAATGATTAAATTTATTATATGTTAATTCGGCTACGGATACAAGATACTTTAGCTGCCAATATATTTACATTTGCCATAGAGAAAACAGGCGCACTTCCGGCACAAGGTATTCATGATGACACTGCCATAATCTAACCCAAATAAATATGGTTAGCGCCCTATTTTTCTCTCCCTATATTTTTACCCATCTTGACAGCAGGCTCAATCTTTGAAATAGTTTTAGCAATTACCAATTAAAGGAGAATATAAGCATGAAAGCCGCTGTACTGCACGGAGCAAAAGACATCAGAATGGAGACTGTGCCCGATCCCGTTTGCGAATCTCATGGAATTATTATCAAAGTAAAGGTATGCGGCGTATGCGGTTCCGATTTGCATGTTTACAAGCGTGACGGTCAAAATGGCACTATTTTCGGGCATGAATTCAGCGGCGATGTGGCTGAAGTCGGCTCTCAGGTGCAAGGCATTAAGCCGGATATGCGTGTTACGGCGGCGGGCTTTCGCCCCTGCGGCAAATGTTTCTGGTGCCGAGAGGGTAAGATGCATCGCTGTTCCAACATGGCGCTTCTAGGCTATCAGTTTCCCGGAGCCATGGCACAATATGTTCATATCCCCTTTGCCGTGCTGGGACGCAGTGTCTTTCCCCTGCCCGAGGAATTGACCTATGAAGACGGAGCATCGGTAGAGCCTCTATCCATCTCTTATTTTTCCGTAAACAGGGCTCAGCCAAAAGAAAATGAAACGATAGCCGTCATCGGATTGGGAGTCATCGGGCAATACGCCATCCAGGTGCTGAAGGCCATGGGCGTGGCAAAAATTCTCGCCAGCGGACGGAGACCTGTTCGTCTCGAAACCGCAAGAATTTGCGGAGCCGATTTGGTTATCGATGCAGCCAAAGATGATGCTGTCAAGACGATTATGGAAGTAACATCTAACCTGGGTGTAAATACTGTTGTGGAATGCGCGGGCATGCAAGCGACCTTTGACCAATCGGTGGCCATGGTGCGCGGGGGTGGAAAAATAATGCTCGTCGGAATTTACGAGGAACCGCTTACCTGGGATCCCCTACATGTCATCAGCAAAAATATTACACTTATCGGCTGTTTAGGTGGCAATTTCCCTTCTGCGATAGAACTACTCAAGAGCGGAAAGGTCAAGACCAAAAGCATGGTTACGCATACCTTCTCCCTGGATGAAGCCGCGAAGGCGTTCCAAGTCCAGCTTCAGGACGGAGGGGCTATTAAGGTTATGATTAAGCCTTAGACGGTAATAAAATATTATGGTAAATAGGGAAAGCTAGTGCCTTATTTTTAATTAACATGAACTATAACCTCTTGTTCCCTAGCTGAATCATTAAATGCATGGAGGTGATTTATGGATGTAGTAAATGTTATATCCAAAGGAACGATAAAAGGAAAATTCATGGGATTTAAAAACAGCTACACCAAATTTGAGTTTGCCGACGGTCAGATATGGAGGCAAAATGAAAGTAAGTTTTTGAATCATTATTTATATTAATCCGGAAGCACAAATCGTCTATAAAGATGACAAATACTATTTGGAAGTTAAGGGCATATCGGAAACAGTGGAAGTCAGAAGAATAAAGTAAGAATTTTCAAGAAAGGCATTAAATTATGCAATTTACTTTCGCTCATAATAACTTCAATGTATTGAATTTGGAAAAAAGCCTGGCCTTTTATAAAGAAGCATTACAACTGACCGAAGTGCGCAGATATGAAGCGCCGGACGGCAGTTTCATCATTGTTTTTCTTTCCGATGGCAAAATGCCGCACCAGTTGGAGTTAACCTGGCTCAAAGACAGAAAAGAACCTTACAATCTCGGCGACAATGAATTTCACCTGGCCTTTAAGGTTGATGATTTTGCGGAAGCCTATGCCTTGCATGAAAAGATGGGCTGTATTTGTTTTGAAAACAAGGCTATGGGTATTTACTTCATCAACGACCCTGATGATTATTGGATTGAGATAATTCCCCAAAAGAGATAAAATTTCTTATCGTGTTGTGCCATTAAGTATTTTCTCTAACTTGCCCAAAACTTAAGGAGGCCGTTATGTTAATAATCAGAACAAAATCGACATATGTGTTTCTTCTCTGTTTATTAATTGCCGGGTGCGCTACCGCACCTATCGACCCGGAAAAAGAATGGGAGAAAGCCAAAAATATTAATTCATTTGAAAGCTATGCCAACTTCCTTCAAGATAATGCGCCTAATAACTTCACGCCGGAGGCAAAACTTAAGCTCAAAGCTATTATCCGGGAAATTGCTTTAAAGAGCGTGGGCGATAATCGCGTTGCCTTAAAAAAAGGAACAGATTTTGGCTTCAACTTATTTTCCTCTGATGATGTCGTAAAATCATTTGTACAGAAAAATCTGCCTGTAAGCTACCGTATTATTTACAAATCCGGTCAGGACCCGGCCGTAAAAAATTCCGAAGGATTTCAGGAATTAAAAAATTATGATGAATTAAAGCCTTTTCAATCCCGCTTGATTCAGAGTCAAAAAGATACTTCACAATCAACAGTTACCGTTACGGCCTGGATGAAGCCGCTGACCGTTTCCGGCATAAGCACCATCGGTCCGGATACGACGTTTACTTTTTACCGCGATCCCGACCAAGTCAATAATCGCGCCTTCGGGCTTTCCATAAAAAGCGAATTAGTCAAAGGTATTGTAGAAAGGGAGCACGCGAGTATCGTAGGTACGGGGATTGTCATCATAAAATCATCCGGCTTTGTCTGGGTATATGATTTTAACAAAGATGGAAAATTGCTTTTTTAATTATAGCCGGTAGAATATAGGATTAGTATTTACTAATACAATTTTCCCAAATCCTTGCTGGTCCTAACTTCTTTTTAGTAAAGAAAAAATTGACATTAATGAGTCGTTTGGTTATTATCCGGTACAACGATGCCGGTATTCCCGACCCGTACCAGCGAGAGGCAGTTAAAGTCTGGAGGGCGGTGCTGTAGCAGGGAGAATCGCTCACAGCCGGGGAAACACAGGCATTTTGTGGCAATAAATTAGTAGCCTACAAGATACCCAAACATGTAGAAATTCGTACTGAACTGTCCAAGAAACTGATGGGGAAAACTCTCAAACGTGTACTGGTCGAGGAGAAGCTAAAAAAGCAAAAGACTGCCGGGGCAGCCCAAATTAAGCAATAAAGCGCTCAGGCTCTTTATAATTATCAAAACGAAAAGGAGGACACACAGTGGCTAATGAGAAAAGGTGGCTGAAAAGCTACGACAAGGGAGTACCGCACTCTCTGAAACCGTATCCTAAGATGACACTGGTCGATTATGTAGATAAAGCGACTAAGGAACGCCCCGATGACAGTATGCTCATATTCAAAAAGCGGAAAATATCCTATGCTGAGGTTAATAAACTCAGCGACGAGTTTGCCGCAGCCCTGGTTTCGCTGGGCGTGAAAAAGGGAGACCGCGTGGCGCTGGTTATGCCCAACTGCCCGCAGGCTATCATCTGCCGCTGGGGTTCCTGGAAAGTAGGCGCCATACTGGTGCATCTTAACCCTGTTTACACCGAGTCGGAAATGCAGCACGCCCTCAAGGATTGCGAAGCGGAGACCGTGGTTGTGCTTACCCCCTTCTACCAGAACATCAAGAAGCTGCAGCCGCACACCAGTGTCAAGAACATTATTGCCACCAACATCAAGGAATACCTGCCGCCGGTTCTGAAGGTACTCTTCACCCTGGTCAAGGAAAAGAAAGAAGGCCATTACGTTGAGATAGAAAAGGGTGACCTCTGGCTGCAGGAGTTGATGGTCAAGAATGTTGGCGCCAAGAGGCCTAACGTTGTAGTTAAGCCCGAAGACCCTGCCCTGATCCTGTTCAGCGGCGGCACCACCGGCCTGCCCAAGGGCGTGGTCGGTTCGCATTTTTCTCAGGTGGCTACAGGCCTGCAGTTCTATTCATGGGTAAAGAACTATATTGAGCCTTATAAGGATGTCGTTATCGCCGTGCTGCCGCTCTTCCATTCCTTCGGAACTTTCGCGGTAATGTGCACTGCCATCGTCATCTAACATGAAGATAGCCCTGGTGCCCAATCCCAGGGACCGCGACGATGTGGTTGCCACCATCCAGCAGACCAAGCCGGCTTTCTTCGTGGCCGTGCCGGCACTTTTCATCGCCCTGATGGAACATCCCAAGGTTAAGGCGGGCAAGGTGGATTTCAAGTCTATGAAAACCTGCTGCTCGGGTGCCGCACCGCTGCTGGCTGAGACCAAGAAGCGCTTTGAAGACCTGACAGGCGGGCGCATCCTCGAGGGCTACGCCCTTACCGAGACCACCATGGCTGCCTGCGTAGGACCTTATATGGGCAAATACAAGGAGGGTTCGGTCGGCCTGCCGCTGCCCGACGTAACCGTGAGGATAGGTGACATCGAGACCGGTGAAGGCGAATTACCCGCGGGTAAAGAAGGCGAAATCGTTTTCAGCGCGCCCAACCTGATGCTTGGCTACTGGCAGAGGCCTGAAGAGACCAAGGAGATGCTGCGCGACAACTGGCTCTATACCGGCGATGTGGGCTATATGGATGACGACGGCTACGTTTTCATCACTTCCCGCAAGAAGGACCTCATCAAACCGAGCGGGTTCCAGGTATGGCCGCGCGAGGTGGAAGAGGTCATCAGTTCGCACCCGGCAGTGGCCGAGGTCAGCGTGGCAGGTATCCCCGATGCCAAGCAGGGCGAGGCGGTCAAGGCATGGGTTGTGCTGGAAGCGGGCAAAACTGCCACAGCCGAGGAAATCCAGGCCTGGTGCAAGGAGAAGCTTGTGACATTACAAGATTCCCAAGTTCGTAGAATTCCGCACCGAACTGCCCAAGACCATGGTAGGCAAGGTACTGCGCCGGGTTCTCCAGGAACAGGAAAAATCCGAGTAGAAAAAATAGAGTTAGCAATACATGGCTCTAGGCCAGATGAGGATACATTCATCTAGTCTAGAGCCTTAATTAATTTGACTTAAACTTTTTTCTGGTTTCTAAGGCAAAGATTAAATTAACATTTTTTTATATTTTTCCTTGACAAATATTTTTAGTTTGTTTATATGAGCTCCAAGTAAAGGACAGGTTTTTCACAATGGACAGAAAACTAAATGCAAACAACAATATTTATGGTTACTGGTTTTATACCTATTTTGCATTGGTCTGCCTGTCGCTGAGGAGGACTTGTTAAGGTAATATAAACCAAAACAGCCATGGGTGGATCGAAAGAGCTGCCCATGGCTTTTCTGTTTTTAAAGGCCATGGCGGCAAAAACGTCATGGCCTTTTTTAATTTCAGGAGGGAGAAATCATGATTATTGTAATGAAAAGTCATGCTACAGAAAAACAAATTGAGGATGTGATTCGCTGGATTGAATCGGTCGGATACAAAGCGCATCCTTCGCGCGGTGTGGAAAGGACAATCATCGGAGCTGTCGGTGACAATCGTGATAAGGCAATTCTTAAATACGCCGAATCTTTACCGGGGGTGGAAAAAACCATGCCTATTTTAAAACCATACAAGCTGGCGAGCCGTGAATCGCACGAAGGCAATACCGTGGTTTCCGTAGGTTCAATTAAAATCGGCGGCCCGGAATTCGTGGTGATGGCCGGACCCTGCGCGATTGAAAGCGAAGAGCAATTACTGGAAAGCGCCTATATCGCCAAAAAAGGAGGCGCGCAAATTCTTAGGGGCGGCGCCTACAAACCGCGCACTTCGCCTTACAGCTTTCAGGGGATGGAAGAAGAAGGCCTGAAAATTTTGGATCAGGTTCGTGTGCGGGCAAGCATGCCGACGGTTACGGAAGTGGTCAATCCGGCCGATGTTGATCTTGTGGAATCTTATGCCGACATGCTGCAAATCGGCGCGCGCAATGTCCAGAATTTTGCCCTGCTCAAAAAAGTCGGCCATTCGCAAAAGCCGGTGCTTTTAAAAAGAGGCATGATGACCACGATCGAAGAGCTGCTCATGTCGGCGGAATACATTCTTTCGGCGGGCAACTCCCAGGTTATTCTTTGCGAACGCGGCATCAGAACCTTTGAAACGGCCACAAGAAACACTTTGGATTTAAGCGCTGTTCCGGTGTTGAAAGGTTTGACGCATCTGCCGGTTATCGTTGATCCCAGCCATGCCGCCGGTCACTGGAGATATGTAATTCCGCTTTCCCGCGCCGCGGTTGCCGTCGGCGCCGATGGCCTTATTGTGGAGGTTCATCCGGAACCGGAAAAGGCTGTATCCGACGGAGCGCAGTCTCTGAAACCGGAAAAGTTCTATCAATTGATGGATGAATTAAGGGCAATTAACGCGGCAATGAGACACTAAAAACGGAGCAAGTATATGCGATCAATGAAAGTCAATCTCGATAAGAAGTCTTTATCATCCTATGAAATTCGCATCGGTAAAGACATTACCGACCGGATGGCGCTGCTTATTGCCAAAAACCATAAAGCGGGGCGTCTATGTGCTGATAACCGACGATAATGTCGGTAAACTCCACGGGCAAAAGCTTCTTAGCCAGCTTAAAAGATGTCGGATTGAATGTGGATTTAATCGAATTTCCCGCTGGCGAAGCTTCCAAAAATATTAACACGTGCCTGGATATTGCGGAGAAATTGTTGGAACGGGGAGCCGACCGGGAAACTTGCCTGATTGCTTTAGGCGGCGGAGTTGTAGGCGACATGGTCGGTTTTATCGCTTCCGTTTTTATGCGCTCCATTCCTTATATTCAAATTCCGACAACACTGGTCGCGCAGGTGGACAGCAGTATCGGCGGAAAAACAGCCGTCGATCTTCCTTGCGGTAAAAATCTACTGGGGACATTTTATCAGCCCGGCGCAGTATTTGCGGATTTGAGTTTTTTGGATACACTGCCGGAAAAAGAATTCAACAATGGGCTTGCGGAAATTATCAAATACGGTGTTATTGAAGATGAAAAAATGTTTCGAGCTCTGGAAGATAATATGGAAGCGGTAAAACAAAAAGATGCGGTGCTTTTGTTAAAGCTTGTGGAAAATTGCTGCCGCATCAAAAAATCAATTGTCGAGATTGACGAAAAGGAGCAAGGCCTGCGGCGCATTCTTAATTTCGGTCACACACTGGGACATGCGCTGGAAGCCCTTTCCAAATATAAAATAACGCATGGCGAAGGAGTGGCTCTGGGGATGATTGCTGCGGCGCGCATTTCCGAAAAAATGGGCTATCTGGAAAGCGAGGAAACCAAGCGTATCGAAGGGCTGATACGAAAGCGCAGGCCTGCCGGGAAATATACCGAAGTCTCTTTCCGCCGATAATTTAATCTCTCAGTTGAGAATGGATAAGAAAAAAAAGGAGAACATCGTTCATTTTGTTTTATTAAAGAAAATAGGAATGCCGTTTGTCAACGGAGATATTGAGGCCAGTTTGATTAGCCAAGTAATTGAGGAGATGAAAAAATGAAGCCGCGGCGCTTGGAAAATTTACGAAAAAACATAAAAGAAAAAGACCGGGAAATTATCCGTTTGTTGAATGAACGGGCGCAAATATCCGTCCAGATAGGCAAGGTTAAAGGCAAAGGCGGAATTGAAGTATATGATCCTGCTCAGGAAGCAAAGGTTCACGGATATCTGCAGGAACTTAATTCCGGCCCTCTGCCCCGGGAAGCCGTAACGACGATTTTCCGGGAAATTATTTCCGCCTCGCGCAGTTTGCAAAAACCGATGAACATTGCTTTTTTGGGACCGGAAGCTTCCTTTTCCCATCTGGCGGCACGACTGCATTTTGGCGAGTCCAGCCGCTATTCTCCTCAGACAGGAATCGCCCGGGTTTTTGATGAAGTGGAAAAAGGTTCCCTAGATTGGGGCGTTGTTCCCGTGGAAAATTCCCTGGAAGGATCGGTGAACATTACGCTCGACCGGTTGATTACGACCGCGCTGAAAATCAGGGCGGAAATTTTTCTGCGAATCAGCCAATGCCTTATTTCTTCGGCCAAAAGCATTAACGGATATTAAGAAAATTTATTCGCATCCGCACGCCTTAGCCCAGTGCCAGGTATGGCTCAGAACCAATCTGCCCAATTGCTACGCTTAGCGAAGTGGAAAGCACGGCCGCGGCGGTGCAAATGGTGCGGGGAAAAAGAACGAAGCGGCGATAGGCAGCTCGCTTGCCGCTCAGATCTACGGCTTGAATATACTGGCTGAAGGCATTGAAGATAATTCCTCCAACATGACGCGCTTTTTGGTTATCGGCAGGGGAGAAAGCAACGTTACTGGCGATGATAAAACTTCTTTGATTTTTGCGACACCTCATTCCCCCGGTTCGCTTCACCGCGCGCTGTCTTCTTTTGCCCGCCGCAAGATTAATCTGACGAAAATAGAATCGCATCCGGTAAAAGAGAGATTGTGGGAATACCTTTTTTTTGTGGATATGATCGGTCATATAAAAGACAAACAAGTAAAAAGCTGTTTACAGGAGTTGAAAGAAAAAACAACTTTTTTAAAGATATTGGGTTCATACCCGAAAGCGGAAGGCAGATTATGATTTGTATCCCCATCACGGCCGGTACGAACAAAGAAGCGCTGAAAGACATCGAAAAGAGTTGTCTTGTTGCCGATTTCATCGAACTGAGAATGGATTTAATCGAAGGTGGAGTTTTATCGGCATTAATTTCCGCAGCCCGCAGTAGTTCCGGCTTTAGTTAAAATTATCGTTACCTGCAGAAAAAAGGAGGAGGCCGCCACTGCCTTAAAAGCAACAACAGTTATCAAAAGCACAAAAAGTCAAAAGATGGCTCTGCTCAAAGAGGCAATCAAACTGGGCGCGGATTTTATCGACATTGAACTTGCGGAAGGAAGCGCGGCAATCCGGGAGCTCAAATCTTTTTGTGCAAAACAGGGAGGGTTCACCAAAATCATTATTTCCTATCATGATTTTAAGGAGACTCCCTCGCTGACAAAGCTAAAAGAAGTATTTCGTAAGTGCGTAAAGGTTAAACCGGCAATTGTAAAAATCGTTACCATGGCCAAAACACCTGAAGATAATTTGAGGATTCTCAGTTTGATCCCTTATGCGAGGAAACGTTCTCAGAAAATCATTGCCTTGTGCATGGGAGATGAAGGCCGCATCAGCCGTGCCATAGCGCCGATCCTGGGCAATTATTTGAGCTTTGCCGCGCTTAATGGGAAGAGCCAATCCGCGCCGGGGCAGTTCACAGTGAGGGACATGAAACAAATACTTAATTTGCTTAAAGACGAAAATGATTCTCCGCCGGCGAAGATTCTTTCCGCGGATACACCTCAGAATTATATTTTGTTGGGTAATCCGGTACAGCAAAGCCTTTCTCCCTTGATGCACAACGCGGCTTTGAAAGAAATGAAGATAGAGGGAAACTACAGCGCGTTTTGCGTTCGTAATTTAGACGGCGCGCTACGAGGCATGAGGGAAATGGATATCCGGGGCGCCAGCGTAACCATACCTTTTAAAGTCGCTGTTATGGAATATCTGGATGATATTGATGAGCACTCGCTGAAAATTGGAGCGGTAAATACGATCATCAACGAAAACGGCCGCCTGAAAGGCTGCAATACCGATTGGCTGGGGTTGATTCTCACACTCAAAGAAGCGATGACGATTAGAGATAAAACTTTTGTCATCATTGGTGCGGGCGGAACGGCGCGGGCGGCGGCCTATGGAATCATGAAGGAAGGCGGCTTCCCGATTATCACCAACAGAACACCGGAAAAAGGAAAAATTCTTTCCGGGAAATTCGATTGCCCGTTTTATCCGCTTTCCGAAATAGGCAAGATTAATGCCGACTGCCTCATTAACACGACGCCTGTGGGAATGTATCCCCACAAGGATAAATCGCCGGTCGAATCTTCCGTACTGACCGGATATAAATATGTTATGGATGTTATTTATAATCCGCTGAAGACAAAATTGCTGGCGGATGCCGAAAAACAGGGCTGTCATATTTTTTCGGGTGTGGATATGTTTGTCCATCAAGGAGCGGAACAATTCCGGCTGTGGACGGGAAAAGAACCGCCCCTGGTACTGATGAAAAAAGTGGTATTGGAGAGATTGAGTGAAAGTGAATAATAATGATTTACATTTTAATGAAGTACCGGTGATTGTCCATGTTCCCGGCTCCAAGAGCCTGACCCAGCGGGCACTGGTGGCCGCCGCTCTGGCGCAGGGATAATTCCTTTATCAGGTAATGCCCTTGTATCCGAAGACACGCTGCATTTGATAGACGGTTTACGGGCTTTAGGCGCGAATATTGTTATCGGCTTTCGGCGGTTTTTTCGTTTCCGGTACGGCGGGTAAAATTGCCAACAGCGGCAAAGAATTATTTTTGGGAAATAACGGCACAGCGCTGCGTTTTCTCACGGCACTGGTTTGTCTGGGCAAGGGCAAATATGTTTTAACCGGCGAGAAGCGGCTCTGCGAAAGGCCGGTGGGAGCGCTGGCCGGCGCATTGCAAAAAATGGGCGTTGATATTTCCTGCCGCAATAACTGCCCGCCTGTCGAAATAAAAGCGGACGGTTTTGCCGGAGGAAAAATAATCTTGCAAGATATTGAAAGCTCGCAGTATGTTTCGGCGCTGCTTCTTTGCGCGCCTTACACGAAAAAAGGCATAGATTTGACTTTGCAAGGGGATGTTGTTTCCGCTCCTTATATTGATTTGACAATTTCCGTGATGAGTGATTTCGGCGCTAAAATCAACCAAACGGGAAAACATGAATATCATGTTGATGCCGGTAAAATTTATCAGGGGCGTGAATATTGTGTGGAAGGAGACGCTTCCAGCGCTTCCTATTTTTTTCTGGCGGCGGCGCTTCTAAAAAAGCCAATTAGAGTCAACGGAATCAGCCGGCAAAGCAAACAGGGAGATATCAGATTGCTGAATATCCTGGAGGAATTGGGCTGTAAAGTAAGATCAGGTGAGGATTGGGTGGAAGTCGCAGGCGTTGATCTGGCTTGCGGTAATTTTACTTTCGATTTGAACGATATGCCGGATATGGTGCCTACTCTGGCGCTGCTTGTCGGCTTTTCGCCAAGGACAAACGATTATCAGTAATGTAGCTCATTTAAGGATAAAAGAAAGCAACCGGCTGGCGGCGTTGGTTACGGAACTAAACCGCATCGGCATTGAAGCCCGGGAAACAGCGGACGGCCTTATCATTCAAGGTGGAGTCCCTCGGCCGGCAAAAATTGAAACTTACAATGACCACCGCATGGCCATGAGCTTTGCTGTTGCCGGTCTAGTTGTTAACGGTATAGAAATCAGCGACAAAAAATGTGTTGATAAATCATTCCCTCAATTTTGGGAGGAATTAAAAAAGATATGAAGGTTATTCTCATCGGCTATCGCGCGACAGGAAAATCCACGGTAGGGAAACTGCTTTCCGCTAAACTGAAAATTCCTTTCTGGGATACCGATGCGCTGGTGGAAGAAAATATGGAAATGCCCATCAAAGAAATTGTGGCGCTCCACGGCTGGGATTTTTTCCGCAGCAAAGAAAAAGAGGCTGTTTTGGCGCTGACACAGAAAGGAGTAGGCGTGATCGCCACGGGCGGCGGAGTAGTTCTGGATAAAGAAAACGTCGATTTGCTCTCGCAGGCAGGTGTAATTGTCTGGCTTAACGCACCCTTGCATGATATTATCGACCGGCTTAACAATAACACACCGGGTGTGGCAGTGAGGCCGCAGTTTACAGATTGGAATATAGTTCAGGAAACGATATATTTGATGAAGCAGAGATTCCCTTTATATGAAAATGCCGCCAATCATACTGTGGAAACGGCAAATAAAAGTCCCCGAGAGGTCGCGGAAGAAATCTATCAATATTTGGTGGAATCCGGTAATTTAGCTAAGATTGATAAAAGTTAAAAAGTGATGAAACCGTAAAAAGTCGGGAAACCCCTGTTTTGTCATTCCGGACTTGATCCGGAATCCAGTCATTATTAAGTGTTCTGGTTCCCGGCCTTCGCTGGGACGACGTCTGGATACCGGCATTCGCCGGTATGACGATTACTGGACTTTTGACAAGAGCATCAAAATTAAGCTGATATGAATTAATAATTTACAGGAGTAATTTATGGCCGGAAATATAATAGGCGGCGTTTTTCGCGTTACAACATGGGGAGAATCGCACGGGAAAGCCTTGGGAGCGGTTGTGGACGGCTGTCCTGCCGGTCTCGCCTTAAGCGAAACCGACATTCAGCAAGCTCTGGATAGAAGAAGACCGTCCATATCGGTTTCATCAACAATAAGGAGGGAAAGCGACAAAGTCGAAATTCTCTCCGGTGTTTTTGAAGGTAAAACCACAGGTACGCCTATATCGCTAATGATACAAAATTCTGATGCTAAATCTTCCTCTTACGATGAATTGAAAGATATATTTCGCCCCGGACAGGGAGATTTTACTTATCTGCAAAAATACGGTATCCGGGATTGGCGAGGCGGAGGACGAGCCTCCGGCAGAGAAACCGCTGCACGTGTTGCCGCGGGCGCAATTGCCGAAAAAGTTATTGCTGGGGCGGGCATGGAAGTACTAGCGTATACACAGGCAATCGGTGCAATCGAAATTGACCGCACTACAATGCCATCCGGCAATGATTTGCGCCGTAGAGTGCGCGATAATGATCTTTTTTGCCCCGATTCGCTGGCCGCGGAAGCTATGGAGAAAAAAATAGCAGCAGCAAGCAAAGATGGTGATTCCTTGGGCGGCGTTGTGGAAATTGTTGTACGGGGCTGTCCTTCCGGCTTGGGCGAACCAGTGTTTGACAAAATGGACGCGGATTTAGCCAAAGCCCTAATGAGTATCGGTTCGGTAAAGGCGGTAGAAATCGGCGACGGCTTTGTTCTTGCCACTCTCAAAGGATCTCAGGCTAATGATCAAATGGATAAGAAAGGATTTAAAACAAATCATGCCGGAGGCATACTGGCAGGAATAACCACCGGCGCGGAAATTATCCTGCGCGCTTACTGCAAACCGGTTCCATCTATCGCGAAACCCCAGCAAACTATAGATTCCAAGGGAAAAGAGCAGATAATTAAAATTCAGGGAAGGCACGATGCTTGCGTATTGCCGCGGATAGTACCGGTTTGTGAAGCGATGGTATGTATTGTTCTGGCAGATCACTTACTGAGACAAAAGGCCATCGCCAATGGATAATATTACTGTGGGTATTATAGGCGGCACGCGAGGCATGGGGCACTGGTTTGCGGGTTTGCTGAGCAAAGAAGGCTGCGCAGTCCACGTGAGCGGAAGAAAAACTACGCTCGATGCGAAAGAAATCGCCAAAACGTGCGATGTTGTTGTGATTGCGGTGCCGATTTCCGCTACTGCCGAAGTTATTAAACTTGTCGGACCGCTTCTGACTAAAGATAAGCTATTCATGGATTTAACTTCGCTGAAAAAAGAACCTGTGGCATTGATGCTCGCTAATTCACCAGCGGAAGTCATCGGCTGCCACCCGCTTTTCGGACCTACGCCCAGAGAAATTTCCGGGCAAAATGTTATTCTATGTCCGGCCCGTGGAACTAAGTGGCTTTCTTGGCTAAAAAGAGTCTTCAAAAAAAATAAATTGGTCGTTTTGGAAGCCACCCCCGAAAAGCACGATCAGATGATGGCGATTATTCAAGTGCTCAATCATCTCAATACGATATCTTTAGGAACGGCTCTGGCCGCGACAGGCATTCCCTTGGCTGAAATTAATAAATTTTCCACGCCTATTTTTCAAGCAAAACTGGATATTATAAAAAAAGTATTCACGGAAAGTCCTGAACTTTACGCCGATATCATTACACGAAATCCCGACACGGGCAAAATGCTGAATATTTACGAAAAAGCGCTCGCGGATATTGACCAGACTATTAAATCCGGCGGTGAAACAAAATTTAAAGAAGTTCTGGATATAACGGCAAAAAAACTATTCTAGTCAGAGATACAGTTATATAATCATCAGATTGCTCCTAACTCCTCCGGCCTCTTTCATTTTCTGGAGGAATTTACCGGTTATGGTTCTGCTTAAGCTAAATTGCGTTTACTTTTCATTAATTACAACCGTGGCAAAGGTTTTGTTGCGCTATCTTCTTTTTTTCTTTTGATTTTAAGCAAACTTGATGTATTTTTAAATCAATATAAAAAGGCGAACCTGTACTAATCATTAAAAGGGGCAATAGATGATTTATGGAAACCATGATTAATAAAGTTGCAGAAATGATTGCGGCATCAAGCAGAGTAGTAGTTTTTACCGGAGCGGGTATCAGCACGGAATCGGGCATACCGGACTTTCGCGGTCCGGGAGGCCTCTGGACTAAAGTCGATCCCAATGATTATACTATCGATAAATTCCTAAGTTCGGAAACAACGCGCAAGAAAATGTGGCAACGCCTCAGGGAGGGCGGCCTCATGGCGGATGTCCAACCCAATCGCGCCCATCACGCCATCGTCGAGTTGGAAAAAATGGGCAAATTGAGTTCTGTCGTCACGCAAAACGTGGATAATTTGCATCAGAAAGCGGGCAACAGTCAACATCTGGTTTATGAACTGCACGGCAATATGCAAAGGATTGTTTGCCTTAAATGTCATAAGCGTTACCCCATAGAAATCGTCAAACAAGATGTCCCCTCGCCGGATTATGTGCTCTCATGTGAATCGTGCAATGGCATTCTTAAGCCCGATGTTGTTTTGTTTGGGGAAGCGCTTCCCCAGGACGTTTTGATGCGGGCAACTCGAGAAGCGCAAAGCTGTGATTTGCTTATCGTGATTGGTTCCACGTTGTTTGTTTACCCCGCGGCTTACATGCCGATTTACGCCAAACAGTCCGGCGCAAAAATTATTATCATCAATCTTGGTCCCACCGAGCAGGATGATATTGCCGATGTCCTTATTGACGCACCGGCGGGAGAAACAATGACCAAGATAATGGCCAAATTGAAAGAAATTATAAAACAGAAGCTTTCCTGAAATATTCCGGCTTATTTGAGAGAATTTGATGTGCTTGATAGTTTTCGCTTACAATGCTCATCCTTCATACCAACTGATTCTGGCGGCTAATCGTGATGAATTTTACGAGCGGCCGTCATCTCCCGCTGATTTTTGGGAAGACGCACCGCAGATTCTGGCCGGTAAGGATTTAAAAGAAGGAGGCACGTGGCTGGGCATTACTCGTGAAGGCAAATTTGCCGCAATCACCAATTACCGCGACCCGGCCGCGTTTAAGATTAATGCCCAATCGCGCGGCAAGCTAGTGCGTAATTTTCTTTGCGGCAATCAAAGCGCGAATAAATACCTGGAAAATATTTCCCAACAGTCCGATAAATATAATGGTTATAATTTAATTTTAAGGGACAATGAAGGTCTCTATATCTTTTCCAACCGAGGGGAAAAACAAAAACTCGGCGCCGGAATTTACGGATTGAGCAATCATCTTCTGGATACTCCATGGCCCAAAATTCTTAGAGCCAAGAAAAAGCTAAAAGTAACACTAAAAGAAAAAGGCGCCGCCTTGGAAGATGCTTTATTTGCCATTCTCTCCAGCAGTCATGTTGCACCTGACGATAAACTTCCAGCAACCGGGGTTGGCAGAGAATGGGAAAGACTTTTATCGCCTATCTTTATAAAAAGCCCCGGGTACGGCACCCGTTCTTCGACAATTTTACTTTTAGGAAAAAATAAGCGTGTTAAGTTCGTGGAAAAGGTTTTTGATGAAAAATCCGAACTGTGGCTCACCAGCCGATTTTCTTTTAGCACAGAGAAAGAAAAATAAAATGGACCGGGAATCAAGCAATGCTTATCCTTTGACACCGCGAGTAGGAGTCGGGGCGATAACTGTAAAGGACGGAAAAGTTTTATTAGTGAAACGCGCCATAGAACCAAGCAAAGGGCTTTGGGCGATTCCCGGCGGAACGCTGAAGCTTGGTGAGACTCTGCAAGAGTGCGCCGCCCGCGAAATTCTGGAAGAAACCGGTATAAGGATCAAAGTCGGCGATTGTGTATATGTATTTAATTTCCTCGAGCGCAACGATAAAAGAAAAATTAAATTTCATTTTGTAGTTGTTGATTTTGCGGCTGATTATATTTCCGGTGAGCCTAAAGGTGCGGATGATGCGCTGGAGGCACGCTGGCTTTCTGGCGAAGAATTAAGCAAATTGCCGGTGGCAAAAAATACGCTTAATGCTTTACATTCGATAGGATTTTTAAGCTGATATATCAATTGTGATGCTTTCGTCAAAAGTTCAATAATCGTCGTCCCGGACGCAGATGACCTTCAGGTTACGAAGGCCGGGAACCAGAACACTTAATAATGACTGGATTCCAGATCAAGTCCGGAATGACAAAAGAGTGGTTTTCGTACTTTTTACGGTTTCATCAACTGTAATTACCGGGGCAATTAGCAATTTCTAAAAAGGAGGGTAGAATGAAAGTAGTTTACCATGAAGATTACAATGAAGTTTATACATCTGATCCTGCTTCCGCCCCCGGAAGAATTCAGGCCATTGAAATAGCACTCATAGGCAAAGTAACTTTTGTTACACCGGTTATGGCCTCAAAAGAAGATATAGCCGCGGTACATACGACGCAGCATATAGATCAGGTGAAAAAAGAAGGCGTTTACGACATTGCGGCACTCGCCGCCGGCGGCGCAATCCTTGCGGCGCAAATCGGTTTAACCAAACCCTGCTTTGCCGTAATTCGTCCGCCCGGCCATCATGCTTCCGCCGGAAGCGCCTGGGGATTTTGTTATTTTAACAATATGGCTATCGCGCTCACAAAATTGAAACGCGAAGGAAAAATCAAGAAGGCTTTTATTCTGGATTTTGATCTGCATCATGGCGATGGCAATGTTAATATTCTTGGCGGCAAAGGATATGTAACCATCCTTAATCCCACGGCACAAACCCGCAATGATTATTTAAAAAGCGTGGAGGCGAGCCTCACCCAGACGGATGCCGATATGATTGCCGTATCCGCTGGTTTTGACAATCACGAAGCGGATTGGGGAGGTCTGCTAAAAACTGAAGATTATACATTCATGGGTAAACTGGTGAGGGAAACCGCCCAGCGCAACAAAGGCGGCTCTTTTGGCATTTTGGAAGGCGGCTACAACCACGCAGTCTTAGGTAAAAATGTTCTGGCTTTTATTAATGGGCTGGAAGAAAAGTAAAAAGTTTAGTTGCTTCCCAATTGTTCTTTGAGTCTTTCGCGGTTTTTAATGCCTTGTTCAACCCTGTTGAGAGCGGAAGATATATCATCGTCGGGCTTCCCCAAACGTTTATCGGCTTGTTTGTAAAGTGCCAACGCGGCATCGAGATCGCCCCGGCTTTCGGCACAGGCGCCCAGGTTATAAAGCAAGGCATAAGAATTGGGGGCGACATTGCGCGCTTCTCCCCATAGTTCGCAGGCTTTATCCATTCTACCTTTATCCGCGTATTCCAAACCGCTTTTCAGCTTCTCCTTAGCTTCCTTTGCTTCGATGCCATCGGTGGAGTCCATTAAACTAATTTCCTTTGTGACATAGTATGGGGCAATATCGCGCCGGAAATCATTTTTGACCGATTCCTTGGCTCTTTCTAAAAGTTCACTTCCATTTTGTGCCGGTCGCGTATCATCGCAGCCGGAAGAATTTGTCGAAGCGGAAAGATTACGGGAATAAAGAATTCGGCCGGTAGTAACATCGACTAACTTGGGAGAAACTGCAAAGTTAGCGACTCTTTTTACACAGTTAGCGTTGTACTGTCGCCACGAAATACAGGTGCCACGATATAAATTGCCGTCTTTATCTCTTTTTTGTTCGTACTGCACACAAGTTGAACGATTTTCATAATAGGGGCTATCATCATAGCTATTTCGGATGACAACTCCGGTATAAATACCATGGGCACCGACAAGTTTACCGATCTTTACCGCTGTTTTCTGGTCCACCATGCCGCTTTGAGAAAGCTGCATTTCGTTGATGGTTTTATCAAGAGAGGTACGGTCAACAAGAGTAAAATAGGGTTTATCGTCAATGCCGATACCCGCTAAAACTCCTTCAATTTCGGCGGTGAATTCTTTGCCTTCCCTGCCGCTGAAAGGCAGTACAGCTACGATTTTTGTCAGCGACGCCTCGTGATATTGTGCGGGCTGAAGCATATTTACTTTGATTTTTGTCGCACATCCTGAAAGCATTAATAAAATAATAAAAAAACCAATAAAAATCTTAAACCTATCAACCAATCCGCGCACGGTACGCATCTTTCCCTCCCTTTATTATTCGTCGAGTTGAATAGATGATTTGGTTCTTTGTCTTCTTTTAGTTTCTTTTGTCGAATATTTTTGACGGCATTCTTCATCCTTTATTGCCAGTGAACATTCTAGGTAATCGGTTATTTCTATAATGCAACCGCGGATAGCCTTACCCGTGGGAGTTTTTTCCTGTTTGCTTAAGTTGCCGGAAAGCCCGGGGACGATTCCGGAGGGGCCGCTGATGCTCATGCCGCCGGAAGTAGAATTTGCCTCAATTGTGCGGGAATCGGTAATTTCGCCAGTTTCCGTATCGATTACTTTCAGATCAACGGCAATATAGGCTTTCTTTTGCTCTCCCCCAAAAGAAAAACCTTTGTATTGAATACCGCCGTCGGTACCGCTGGTGCTTTCTTCAAAAGCGGAAACAGTCGCCGCCACCAAGTATTTCGCTCCTTTGATCTTTCCTAGCTTCATTTTCGTGGAAGAATCTACCAAACCGGACTCGCTAAGTTGCTGTTCGCTCAGTACTGAGCTAAGCTCCTTACGTTCCAAAACCTGAAAAGCTTTGGTGGACATAAGTTCGTTAATCAGCATATCCTGCATCTCGGAAGCGGCGGAACTAGTCCACCAGTAAGCACGCGTATTATTGGTGAAACGCAAAACACCGATGCGCGGTTTTTCCGCAGCTAAAGCTATTACCGAGCTCCCCAAAATAAGACACCCCAGAACAAGTAAAATAATTTTTTTCATTATCCATGTCCTCCTTGAAATATCTTTATCAATTAAGAAACTGGGCCGCCTTATTTTTGGTAATCCAAAATAAGAGAATAAGGCGAAAAATTAACGACTTTAAAATTTCCTTTTTGTTTGATACTGTTGGCTAGGTAAAGCGTGTTTTCGGGATAGCTGACGATAAAATCGCCCATTTGCTTTTCTTCTACTTCCGAAACCCAGACAATACTTTGCAGTATCCCTTTAATTTCCATAACCATTTCTATATCGCTTACGCCGTTAATCTTAATGGCGACTTTCTTTGCGTTGCTTTTGATGTATTGACCGACTTTGTCTAAAATTACAGGCGCCAGATTTTGCGCCAGTTCTTTCATCGCTTCAGCGGCCGCGTCTTCCATGCTGTTCGCCAGTCCTTTAGCCTGCTCGGTGCCCGCGGTTAATATTTCCATATTGCCGGTCTTATTGTTCTTGGCAATGATCCGGTAGGTCAGACGAACAGTAACATTATTAAAGGGCATAGAGAGACCATAGCCGATGTTTTCCCCTTTTTTGGTGGAAATTGTATAGTCAACTTTGCCGATAATAATCAAGTTGGATAAAAATTTATACATCATGCTGCGTACAGTTAAGGTGCTGCCGCTGCGCACGGCATTTTCGATTACTTTGGCATCGAGGGCGTTAGTAGGGGCGACATCGACAACTGTGTAGCTTTGTTCAGTGAGCTTATTGATAAGTGTTTCTGAAAGGATATTTGTTTCTTCAAATTCATCGCCGCTTCGGCCAGGCTTTCGTGCGGGAATAAAAATAGCAATAGAATTATTTAATCCCAACTGGGAAACGGCCTCCTTGGCGCTGGCCGGCTCCACGCAAGCGTTAATTTTGACATTGACATTATCTGTGGTGTTTTTCTGATCTATTATTTTATAACTTTTAACTACACCGCCCGCTTTTGTTTTAATAACATCTTCTACCAGAGTAAAGTTTTGCACAAAACTTTGCGCTTTGATTTCGGTCCCGACAACCTGTTCGATTGCCGACCATTTAGCACGGGCAATGGCTTCCAGCTTGGCTGAAGGAATATCGTTATTAATAATAGCTGCTTCCGCCTCGGTATTAACGCATTTTTCCTGGCTATATGCCGGGGTTAATCCCCAGCAAAATAAAACCGTAAAACAAAGAAAAACCAATCTATTTTTCATTATTTTACCTCAATTTGTTTGTTTTTTGATAATCTTACTATAAAAAATCTTGCCGATAGATTACGTTATGCTAGCATAAAGTTATACGAGATTCAATTTATACCATTTCGCTTTCGAAGGATAACGAGGCGGCAAGGAGGAGGCGCCGGAGGCGTATTGTACATACGTTGAAGAAGCCGACGCCGATACCAACAAAGTTAGCCGATGACCGGAAGCGCTTTCCATAAGGGAGCGCATAATAAATAATTTTTACCTTACCGGTAATTACCGCCTGCAAGGCGGTAACTTACAAGCAAATTGATATTACTTGCCGATGCAGAAGCTGGAGAATATCTTATCCAGTACTTCGTCATTAATTTTTTTACCGGTGATTTCGTCCAGATGATCTAAGGCTTCACGCAGCTCGAAAACGGCAAATTCCGGCGACATGCCTCCGCTAATGCTGTTTTTCGCCGCCTGAATATTTTTTTGGACATTTCCCAACGCCAGTTTATGGCGTAAATTGGTAATCATCATTTCACCGGTATTTTTCTCCATACTGTTACTGGAAGCATCAATAATAGTATCTTTCAATTCTTCCAATCCCGTGCCGAATTTTGCCGATATTTTAAGAATTTTTTTTCCTCGCGGAATTAAACGCTCGATTTTTTTTATTTCCCAGGAAGGCGGCAGATCAATTTTATTGATGGCGATAAGAATATTGCTATTTTTATTCTTAGCAATAATTTTTTTGTCTTCATTGGTTAAGGGTTTACTGACGTCCAGAATTATAATCACAACATCGGCATTGGCCAGATTTTCCCAGACCAGGTCTATTCCTTCTTTTTCGATGGCGTTTTGCGGTTTTCTAATTCCGGCAGTATCCACCAGATTTAAAGGAATGCCGCTAATGTTGATGGTATCCGTAATTAAATCACGTGTTGTACCGGGTATATCGGTAACAATAGCCTTTTTTTTGCCCGCAAGCGCATTGAGTAGGCTGGATTTGCCCACATTGGGTTTGCCCGTAATGACGACATTGATGCCTTCGGTGTATATTTTTGCCGTTTGATACGATGACAAAAGTAACCTTACACGCTCGGCTGCCGAATCTATTTGCGGCGGTAATTCTGGAGTCTCGCCTACGGATACATCCTCGGAAAAATCAATCGCGATTTCCAGTAAGGCCAGCGCATCGATCAAAAGATTTCTCAGGTTTTCCACTTCGAGACTCAGTCCTCCTTTTAACTGGGCAAGACCAATGGCGTAGGCTTTTGGAGATTTGGCGGAAATCATAGCAGCAAGTGCTTCCGCTTGCGATAAATCGAGGCGGTTATTGAGAAAAGCGCGCTCGGAAAATTCGCCGGGCTTCGCCAGACGGCAGCCCAATTCCACCAATTGTGTCAAAATGGTCTGCATGATGAGCGGACTGCCATGGCAGTTGATTTCAATAACGTCTTCTCCTGTAAAGGAGTGCGGTTGATGCATGTAAGACATTAAAACTTCATCGAGGATTGTTTTGCCATCGGCTGAAACAATATCGCCATGATACAGAAAGTGACTCTTCCCATGGACAATTTTTTGCGGTGGGTTGGAAGATACGGCGCGCTATTTCATGAGCTTTGGGTCCGCTGACCCTAATTATTCCGACTCCTGCCGTGCCCAAAGGAGTGGCTATCGCTGCTATGGTGTCTTGGCGAAGCACAGTAGAGAAATGCCCCTTTACACGATGATCGGCAAATTGACCGGGAATCTACCCTTGTTCCTTTTCTTCGTTATGATCGGCATTGCCTCTTCTCGCGGGAAGAATTACTATTTTTCTGTATTCACCTTCGCCGCGGCTTTTCGTTGTTAAAGATTCATCCTCCTGCAAGGCCAGATGGATAATACGCCGGTCATGCGCGCTCATGTGGCTGATCGATACCGGTTTGTGAGTCTTCTTTACTTTTTGCCTTATTCTTTCCGCCAAGCTTAGCAGGGATTCTTCTCTTCTTTTCCGGTATTCTTCCGAATCCACCATTATTATCTTGCGTTCATTATCGGATTTATTCAGGGCTTTATTTAAAATATACTGAAGGGCATCAAGGTTTTGACCGCGTCTGCCGATAAGCAAGCCGCTGTCATTGCCCTCAATATTGAGAACAATTGTGTCTGTTTCTTCCCTGACGGTCACCCGGCATTGCAAAGACATTCTCTGCAGAATACCTTCCAATAGCTCCTTGGCCTGAAACGCCAGAGCAGAATTTGATTGGACGGCTGCGGGCGCAGCCGGCTTTTCACTTTTAGCCTTTGGTTCTATTTTAATTCTTGTTTCGCTTTTATTCCCGATGTTATCGCTTAAAGCGAAATCCATATCCAGAGAAAGCAAAGAAGCTTTGATTTTTGCTTTTTTGGAAAGTATGCCCAAAAAGCCGCCTGCGTCTTCGGAAATAATTTCGATATTTAATTTTTCCCGCGACACGCCGAATTCACGGCAAGCTTTTTCAATAGCTTCATCAATTGATTTTTCTTCTATTTCCACTGTTTTCGCATTCATCTCGAAACCTCTTGTCAATATCTCAATTAGTCAGCTTTTTATTTATATAAAATTGCTGGCCGATGCTTAAAATATTATTAAACAACCAGTAAATGACCAGCCCCGCAGGAAAATTTAAAAAGAAAAAGGTGAAAACTACAGGCATCAACAACATAATCTTTGCCTGCATAGGATCGCCCATAGTGGGAGTCATTTTCTGTTGAATAAATTGCGTCGCGCCCATGATAATCGGCGTAATGTAATAAGGGTCTTTGGCCGATAAATCCTGAATCCACCAGAAAAACGGTGAATGGCGCAGTTCAATGGCGTAAAGCAGAGTTTTGTAAAGGCCGATAAACACGGGAATCTGAATCAACATCGGCAGGCATCCGCTAAGAGGATTGACTTTATGAGCGCGGTAAAGCGCCATGGTTTCCTGGCCGATCTTGGCCTGATCATTTTTGTATTTTTCTTTTAACTCAGTTATTTTCGGCTGAATTTTTTGCATTTCCTTCATGGATTTGTAACTTATATTACCCAGCGGCCAGAAGATTATTTTAATCAATGTGGTCAAAATGATAATGGCAATTCCATAGTTATGGACAAACGTGTAAAGAAAATTAAGGATTAAAAGGAACGGCATGGACAGCCATTTCAACCAACTGCCGAAATCAATGGAATCTTCCAGGCCTACATTTTGCGCTTTGAGTAATCCGTAATCCTTGGGACCAAGATAGAGGGAATAACTAATAATGCCGCTCTGTCTGCCGGGAATTACTTCTTTTTGTCCCTTAATGCCCACGGTAACCATATTGTTGCTGTCACGGTTCATGCTCACGCTGGTCAAAGACGGATTTTCCGGGATAAAAGAGGCGATAAAATATTTACTTTCAAAACCGCCCCACAATACATTGGGACCCAACATCTTCTCTTTATTCAGTTTTTTGACTTCCTGCCGTTCAATGCTCTTGGCAACAGAAACAACCGGGCCTTCATGACCATAGCTGTCGTCCTCCTGTTGGGGATCAACATACTGTTGCCAGCTGAGCTTCGGTATCTGGGTCAGAGGTGCATCTGTAAGGTTATATACTTTAACATCCAGTGCGATTGAGTAATTATCAGGATTAAAAGTAAAAATCTTTTCCACTTTAATTTTTCCGTCGTAAGTGCCGGAAAAAACCAGGCTTTGCTTTTCTTTGGTATTGATCAAATCCAGTTTGGTTGTATTGGTTCCAAAAACAGAATCGGCGGCAATATCGGCGCTTGATTCCGGAAAAGTAACCGCCAGTGGATAAGGCATTCCTTCCTTTACATCGACAAGTTCCACAAGTTCTTTGTTTTTTGGCTTGGGGTTTTACTTTGGCACCGGTAAAAAAATTCTTGAGGAGAGGATAAATATCGTCTGCGCATTCACTACATTCTTTTTGATATCCTTTGAGCTTAAATGATTTTAAGGCAGCTCCTTTGGTGGAAAAAATCGCCGTGTAATGTGCTGTTTCCACCTTAATATCTTTGGCCGCAATTCCCTTTTTGACTATGGTCTTTTTAGCAGGCGTTATTGTTTGAGGGGAAACAGGCTTTGTTATCGTTTCTTTTTGAACCTGCTGTGTTTCCTTGACAGGAGTAGCCGCCCTCTCCGGCACGGTGGTTTGGCGAAAAACATCTGATATATTAAAAGTACAGCCAGTGACAGGACTACGGCAAGAATTGTCCTTTTATCCATTGAAAACCTCCCTATTATTTTTTTACTTGACTGGATCGTAACCGCCGGGATGCAGAGGATGGCAACGCAGAATCCTTTTTACGCCCGTAAATGAACCTTTTGCCGGTCCATGCAATTTAATTGCCGAAATGGCATACTCGGAGCATGAGGGATAAAAACGGCAACATGGAGCAAAAAAGAAAGGTGACACGCAAATTTGGTATAAACGAATTATGGAAATAAAAAATTTTACCAAAATTTTTCTGAGCATAAATTATGTTTTGGCTTTCCGCGTGAAGAGTTCCGTCAATTCTCTGCATGCTTCCTGATAAGTAAGGGGGGGCATATTTTTTTTAGCCATTACGACAACGTCATGCTCGGCGGGAAACAAAGCCTTGTTGAGGCGAAAAAATTCTCTGAATCAGGCGTTTGATTCTGTTTCTTCTTACGGCGTTTCCCGCTTTTTTGGTTACGGTAATTCCCAACCTTTTAATCCCCTGGGCGTTACTGCATGTTACAGTTGTAAAATGTTGAGAACTTCTCCAAACCCCCTGTTGGTAAATAGTTCTATACCTGCTTTTATTAGTTATCCTTTCCAATTTCCGGTAAGATTGTTCTTTCATGCATACCGACCGACCATCCCTTGAGGCGCTAAAATCCCGAATTTATACGGCTAAACGTTTTCTTCCTTTGGCTCTTCTGCGGCTCAAAACCTGCCTGCCGGATTTCGAAGCCATTCGGACAAGAAAACCGTGGGTTCTTTTTCTTTTGGTATTTGTTTTATTGGTCAAAGTCTTTTTCATAAGTAAAACCCCTAAAAGTAATAGGGTCATGCGTAAATCATAGTACACATTTATTTGTCAAGGTTAAATTGGCGGGTAACCGCAACTCTCTTATGGCAGCCGTCCTTCCTGCTTTAGTTTGGCAATGATTTGATTAATTGCCGGCATGGCTTCCACTGCCGCCTTTTCGCCTTCCATGATGGCTTCATGTCTCTTGGAAAAATCGCTGGAACCAATGTGCCCGACTTTCGGTTTAATTACCACATCGGCGTTTTTAAGTTGAATGGCCGCTATCTTATTATACATTATATCAATCGCCTGCATAATCGTTTCCACCGTGCCGGTTCGGTGCGGCACGTCCCAACACTCGATGATATATCCACTGCAATTACTACATCCGCACCGTACCTGCGGGCTACATCCGCAGCCAAAGGATTTACCACTCCCCCATCCACATAATACTTATCACCTATATTACCACGGGATTGAAAATTCCGGGAATTGAACAGCTTGCCCGCACGGCCTTCCCTGCATTTCCGCGTCCGAAAATCATCTCTTCGCCGGTTTGAATATTTGTGGCTACGGCATAAAAGGGAATTTTAAATTTATCTATTGGTGTATATTTCAATTTATTGTTGACAAAGCTTTCTAGTTTTTCTCCTTTGATAAAACCGTTATCGGGCATGATATAATCGGCAACATCGTCTTTTTGAATGGCAAAAGCAATAGTCTGCAATTCGTAGGGACTATAGCCGTAAGCATAGAGGCTGCCGACAAAGGAACCGACGCTGGTACCCACAATCATATGAATAGGAATCTTATGTGAATCCAGAACTTTTAAAACTCCGATATGAGCAAAACCCTTAGACGCACCGGCACCTAAAACAACCGCGATTTGAGCCTGTTTTGAAGTCAAAATTTCTTTCGGTGTTGAAGCGCAGGAAACAAGTAAAGATAGCAGAAGACAATAACAAATTAAATTAATAATATTTTTTATTGAATATAAATATTTATATTTCATAAATTTTATTCCCTTCTTTTCTCTTTTATTTCCCAAACGAGGCCTTCTTTTTTTTGATTTTTGCTGCAAGCTTGAAGTTTGCTCGGTTCCAGCGGCCGGTTGAACCGGCGGCGCGTGTAATGATTGCTGATAATAATCATCCAGCAACATGGTAATTAATGCCAACTGGTCTTCCGCCCTGGATAAAGTTCGCGCCAAAGGCGCGAATCGCTGCATTCTCTCAATTTGAAGATTATCGCGGGCACGGAGACGCGCCTCCAAAAGCGCCGTTATCCGTTCGGCAACAATCCTTTCCAGCTCTTCATCGCCGGGAAGCGGGCGTTCTTCCATGTTAATATTGTAATAACGGGCAATGCTTTGCAGTTTGAATTTTTCCATTTCCGCAACCAGCGAAATAGCGACACCGCTTGATCCCATGCGACCCGTGCGTCCGGCACGGTGGATGTAAGCTTCCGGGTCTTCCGGCGGCTCGTATTGAATTACATGAGAAAGATCGGGAATATCAATGCCCCGAGCCGCCACGTCCGTTGCTACTAAAAAGCGCAGGGCGCCGCGCCGCACCCGAGCCATAACCTTCTCCCGCATGCTTTGAGCCAGATCGGAACTCAGTTCATCGGCATCATAGCCAAAACGTTTCAACACAACGGAAAGATAATGCACTGTGTCTTTTGTATTGCAAAAGATAATGGCCGAGGCGGGATTTTCTATTTCAATTATGCGCACCAGCGATCTTTCTTTGCGCATACCCGGCACAACATAATAAACATGTTCTATTTCGGCAATATGCACCTGATTGCCGCTTAAGCTCAATAATTGAGGCTGTCGCAGAAATTGATCGGCTAAACGAATCACCTGCGGCGGAAAAGTCGCGGAAAACATACTGCTGGCTATTTCATGCGTAGGTATATATTTACGAATTTTTACCATATCGGGATAAAATCCCATGGATAACATTCGGTCAGCCTCGTCGAAAATCAATACCTTTAAGATGATCAAGAGAAAGAGTGTTTTTCAGCAGATGGTCCAAGATTCTTCCCGGCGTGCCGACAACAAGCTGAGCACCGTTGCGAAAAGCTTCCAGTTGCGCATTGTAGCCCACTCCGCCATAAACAACAGCTGTTTTCATACCTGTATTTTCCGAACAGCATTTGGGCTTCCTTGGATACTTGCAAGGCAAGCTCGCGGGTGGGAACGAGCACCAAAGCCTGGGCGACATTTTGTTGTAAATCAATTTTTTGCATTATCGGCAAAAGGTAGGCGCCGGTTTTACCGCTGCCGGTTCGCGATTGAACCATCATATCGCGGCCGGCCAAAAGATAGGGAATAGCTTTGGCCTGCACCGGTGTGAGAATTTTCCAGCCAGCACGCTCACAAGCGGCGCGCAATTCCGGCATTAGCTCTTCCATAGAAATTTCAGAAGGAGTATCGATCGGTTCAATAGCCTTCTTTTCATTATTTTTTATTTCTTCCATAAAAACCAAAACCTTTCCACCGGACAAAATAATTATATAAAATTATTTAGTTTAGTGCCGCTCAGGAATCAAGAAAAAAATCGGTAGCCCGCTCAAAAACATTATATCTCAAAAGAAATGCGTTAATACAAGAAAATATCTTGACAGTCCATCAATATTAATATAATATTTCATACAATTCGTTAGAGGCTTTTATAAGCCCTGCCCTTTGGAGAGTTTCAAGTATTCAAATAAACAAGCCGATATTTAATCCGTAAATTTTAAAAAATTCGTGATTATCCTTGTGTATTTCTTGAAAAATAACGCAGTAAAAATGAATATATCGTATCGGAATAACATTGCTTAATTAGAATTTAAAGTAAGGAAGTATTTATGAACATTGAAGATATCAAACGATTACCCATCAGCGAACTCAACAATTTAGCCAAGGATTTAGACGTTCCCGGTGCCAGCGGCATGCGTCGTCAGGATTTGATTTTTGCCATTTTACAGACACAGGCGGAACAAAACGGCGTGATTTCCGGCTCGGGCGTGCTGGAAATTCTGCCGGACGGATTTGGCTTTTTACGCGCTGTGGATTACAACTACCTGCCCAGTCCCGATGATATTTACATTTCCCCTTCGCAAATCAGAAGGTTTAATTTAAAGACCGGCGACACCATTTCCGGCGAAGTCCGTCCCCCCAAAGAAGGAGAAAAATATTTCGCCCTGCTGAAAGTTGATACCGTAAATTTCGAAAGCCCCGAACAAGCCCGCGACAAAATCCTTTTTGACAACCTGACTCCTCTTTATCCTCTGGAAAAATTGAATCTGGAATTTGATCCCGAAAATTTTTCCACCAGAACATTGGATTTGTTTGCACCGATCGGCAAGGGACAACGCGCTTTGATTGTTTCACCGCCGCGTGCCGGTAAAACAGTACTTTTGCAGGATATTGCCCATAGCATCACGGCAAATCATAAAGAAGTAGTTTTGATGGTGCTTTTAATTGACGAGCGGCCGGAAGAAGTAACCGACATGCAGCGCAGTGTCGCCGGGGAAGTAATTTCTTCCACATTTGACGAACCGGCTTCCCGCCATGTGCAAGTAGCAGAAATGGTCATTGAAAAGGCCAAACGCCTTGTTGAACATAAAAAAGACGTGGTCATTTTGCTGGACAGCATCACTCGTCTGGCGCGCGCTTATAATACCGTTGTCCCGCCCAGCGGAAAAGTTCTTTCCGGTGGTGTCGATTCCAACGCTTTGCATAAACCAAAGCGCTTCTTCGGCGCGGCCAGGAATATCGAAAATGGCGGGAGCTTAACGATAATTTCCACGGCGCTGATTGATACGGGAAGCCGTATGGATGAAGTAATTTTTGAGGAATTTAAGGGAACGGGCAATATGGAATTGCATTTAGACCGCCGCATTTCCGACCGCAGAATCTTCCCTGCCTTTGACTTGATTCGTTCAGGAACCAGGAAAGAAGAATTGTTGATCCCCAAAAATAATCTCAATCGTATCTGGATTTTACGCAGACTGCTGCAAGAAATGAATCCTGTCGACGCCATGGAATTCATTATCGGCAAAATCAAGAAAACGGAAACTAATCAAGAATTTTTGGATTCGATGAATTCATAAACGTGCTTAAACCCACTTTGAGTTTACGGTATTATTAATTTTCTTGAATTTTTACGGCATATATTATAAGCACGCATATTACTATGAAACTATACTGGAATTTTATCAGTCGCAGATAAAGGCTAAGGAGGAAAACAAGAAGACATGAAAGAAGGCATTCATCCGGAATATAAAAAAACAACCATCACTTGTGTTTGCGGTAATGTCATTGAAACAAGATCGACTAAAAAAGATATTAAGATAGAAATTTGTTCCAATTGCCATCCCTTTATAACAGGTAAACAAAAGATAGTAGATACGGCAGGCCGCGTGGAAAGATTCAAGAAGAAGTACGAAGCCAAAGAGGGACAGCCGCAAACCGGAAAGAAACCGACGAAAAAAAGTAACTAAATAATTTTTTGCAATTAAGAACGATGATATTTCATCATCTTCTATTTTTATGACAATTATAACTTCTCCTTCTTACCATTTATAGGTGCTCTTTCCAACAGGAAGGAGTATACAATCAAGCATTATCTATTAGCCCTAAATACTCAAAGACCCATTTAAAAAATATAATATGAATATTTTACTCGATAAACTTCGCGAAATTGAAATACGTTACAGAGAACTGGAGGGGCAACTGAGCGACCCTCAAGTTGTTTCCAAGCAGGGTCTTTATCAAAAATACGCCAAAGAGCATGCTGATTTGACCGAATTAGTGGAAACTATCCGTCAATATGAAAAAATCAAAAGCCGAATAGCAGAATATCAGGGATTTTTGGCAGAAAATGACGAGGAATTAAAAACGATTGTCAAAGAAGAACTGCCGCAGCTGCAGCAAGAGCAAATTGAATTGGAAGAAAAGTTAAAGGTTTTGCTTCTGCCCAAAGATCCGAACGACAATAAAAACGTCTTTTTGGAAATCAGGGCCGGTACCGGAGGCGATGAAGCCGGCCTTTTTGTCGGTGATTTGTTTAGAATGTATGCGCGTTTCGCGGAATCTCAAGGCTGGCGGGTGGAAGTGGTCAGCAGTTCTCCCGCGGGCGGTGTGGGCGGCTTTAAAGAAATTATCGCGCAGATTGAAGGTAAGGGCGCTTACAGCCGTCTAAAGTACGAGAGCGGCGTCCATCGCGTCCAGCGCGTTCCGGTTACCGAAGCGCAGGGACGTATCCACACCTCAGCCGTCACTGTGGCGATCATGCCGGAAGCGGAAGAAGTGGAAATCAAAATTGACCCCAATGAATTGCGCATTGACGTTTACCGCTCTACAGGACATGGCGGTCAAAGCGTCAATACGACGGATTCGGCCGTACGCATCACCCATTTGCCGACAGGACTTGTTGTCACCTGCCAGGATGAAAAATCCCAGCTTAAAAATAAAAACAAGGCGATGAAAGTCCTGCGCGCACGTCTACTCGACTCCATGGTGCAAAAGCAAAACGCCGAACAGGCGCAGACGCGTAAAAGCCAGGTGGGCAGCGGCGATCGTTCCGAACGCATTCGTACTTACAACTTCCCGCAGAGCCGCATCACGGATCATCGTATCAATCTGACCCGCTACGATCTCGACAATTTCTTAAACGGCAACATCGGCGCCGTGATTGACGCACTGGCGACTCATTATCAGGCGGAAGCTTTAAATAAATGATAACAGACCTCAAGGCAAGACCTGAACTCAAAATAAGAATCGCTGCACTATATGAGATATTAACCATATCCCGATAGCCTTGGCTATGGGATTAATTCAGCTAACGCTTCAAACTTCGCTGCGCTCGTTTTCAGCGAGTTTCATTAACCGGATTGAAGATATGACTGTTCGGGAAGTTCTAAGTGAGGCAACCCGCAATTTTGAATGTGAAGGAATCCCTTCGGCGAGATTGGATGCCGAGGTATTGCTTTCTTTTTGCCTAAAGCGCACCCGGCTCGAATTTCTAAAAAATCCGGAAATGTCCATTACCGAACTTCAAATGGTATCATTCAAAAAAATCATTGCCCGAAGATTGCAATGGGAACCGGTGGCCTACATCACCGGTCGCAAGGAATTTTGGACATTTGCACTGGAAGTAAACAAAGATGTTCTGATTCCCCGGCCGGATACTGAAATTCTTGTTGAAGAAGCTCTCGGCGTTGGCCGCAAATTTGCTTATCCCGAAATGAAGATTATAGATATTGGCACGGGCAGCGGCGCGATAGCCATTGCTTTGGTCAAAGAAATGCCGCAAGCTCAAGTAGTGGCCACCGACATCTCCACCGCTGCTCTCAGAGTGGCCCGGAAAAATGCTCTCACTCTGGGACTGGAAAATAAAATTGATTTCCGCCGAAGTGATTTATTTGACTCAGTTGACGATTTTTTTGATATAATCGTTTGCAATCCTCCCTACATTTCAGCAGAAGAATATAAAAAACTGCCTGCGGGAGTGAAAACCTTTGAACCGCGAGAAGCACTTTTGGCCGGTGAAAGTGGAACAGAATTCTACGAAAAATTGGTTTATCAAGCGGGCAACAACTTTAAAAAAAATGGTTGGCTTTTATTGGAGATTGGAGCTACTCAGGAAAAAAGTGTACGCAAGATTATGGAAGATTCCGGAATTTACGACAATATAGTCATGAAAAGAGATTATGCCGGCTTGCCGCGCGTAATTCGAGCAAGGAGAAAAATTAGTGGATAAAATAGTTATTCAAGGAGGTAAACCTCTGCATGGTGATGTTCATATCAGCGGAGCAAAGAATGCCGCACTGCCGGTTTTGACTTCGGCGCTCTTGACCTGCGGAACCAATACGTTTCATAATATCCCGGATCTCATGGATATCAAAACAATTAAAAAACTTTTGAAGAGCCTCGGCGCTCAAATCGAAGGTAATGAAACTGTCCAGATTAATGTCGATAAAATAATCGGCCATATGGCTTCTTATGATTTAGTCAAGACGATGCGGGCTTCCGTTTTAGTTTTGGGGCCGCTGGTCGCCCGCCTGGGTGTCGCGCGCGTTTCTCTTCCCGGGGGCTGCGCCATCGGCGCCCGGCCTGTAAATCTTCATATTAAAGCTTTGCAGGAACTGGGAGCACATGTCGAATTGAATGACGGCTACATCGAAGCCAAAGCCAAAAAACTGAAAGGCGCGGATATATATTTTGACATACCCACGGTAACCGGCACCGAAAATATAATGATGGCGGCAACTTTGGCTGAAGGCACTACTTCCCTGAACAATGCCGCCTGTGAGCCGGAAATTGTCAACTTAGCGGATGTTTTAAAGGGCATGGGAGCAAAAATCAGCGGAGCGGGAACGGATGTAATAACGATTGAAGGTGTCAGCTCGCTGAAACCTACGGAAGCCACAATAATTCCCGACCGGATTGAGGCGGGAACTTTTATGATTGCCGCCGGCATGACGCGCGGCGAATTAAACATAATCGGCTGCAATCCCCACCACATGGAAGCATTAATCAACAAACTGCGGGACACGGGCATGAAGATTTCTCCTATAGAAAACGGCCTGAAAGTATCTGCGGGGAAAAAAATCAACAGCATCGATGTGAAAACACTCCCTCATCCGGGATTTCCCACTGACCTGCAGGCGCAGATGATGGCTTATATGTCCATAAGCAGCGGTTTGAGTGTTATTTCCGAAACTGTTTTTGAAAACCGTTTCATGCATGTAAGCGAACTCACGCGGATGGGGGCCGATATCGTTATTCAGGGCGGTAGCGCGATTGTCCGGGGAGTGCCTGCTTTACGCGGAGCACAAACGATGGCAACGGATTTGCGCGCTTCTGCTTCTCTGATTCTGGCGGCACTTGCTGCGCAAGGCACGACGGAAATTTCCCGCGTGTATCATATTGACCGCGGTTATCAGGAAATAGAGAAAAAGTTTTCCGCATTGGGTGCGAATATAAAAAGGATGGCACAATAAAATGAAAATAATCAAAACCGATGCTGTTGATTTTGTCGAATTTTTCCGTAAATTGCGCCAAAGGGGCAGCGCTTTCACCCCCGAACTTTTATCAACTGTAGCGGAAATAGTGAGCAATGTTGCTGCCAAAGGAGATGAGGCTCTATTTCATTATACAGCGAAATTTGACCGCCATGAATTAAATGAGAAAACAGTAGAAGTGACACCTGCTCAAAGAAAAGAAGCGCTGACACAGGTAAAGCCGGAAGATTGGAAAATTATCAAATTGGCTGCCGGACGTATCGAAAAATATCATCGCCACCAAATCGTGCAGAATTGGTCCGTTAAAGACGAAAAAGGCATCGAATTAGGACAGAGAATTCTACCTTTGCGTCGCGTAGGGATTTACGCCCCCGGAGGCAAGGCTTTTTATCCATCAACATTACTCATGGCGGCTATTCCGGCACGCCTGGCCGGAGTGGAAGAAATTATTTTGGTCAGTCCCGTCAAGGGCGGCAAATTGGATCCACTAACCGCCGCGGCAGCCGAAATAAGCGGCGTCCAGCGCATATTCAAAATTGGCGGAGCACAGGCTATAGCGGCGCTCGCTTACGGCACAAAAACGATTCCCCAGGTCGATAAAATTGTCGGGCCGGGAAACGTATACGTCGCGGCAGCAAAGAAACTGGTTTTTGGCCAGGTGGATATTGACATGATTGCCGGCCCCAGCGAAATAATAATTGTTACCGATAAAACGGCAAAAGCTTCTTTTGCGGCAGCGGATATGCTGGCGCAAGCCGAACACGATGAAATGGCTGCGGCTGTTCTTTTGACACCTTCTGAAAATTTCGCCCGCGAAGTATCACAGGAAATTGATAATCAATTAAAATCACTGTCGAGGAAGGAAATAATAGAAAGCTCACTTACAAAATATGGCGCGATTATCATCACCAAAAATATAAAGGAAGCGGTGGAGATGGTAAATCTTTTCGCACCGGAACATCTGGAATTGATGGTGGAGAATCCGGAAAAAATTTTAAAACAAATTTGCAACGCGGGCTCTGTTTTCCTGGGGTCATTTACACCGGAGGCACTGGGCGATTACCTTGCTGGCGTAAACCACATTTTGCCTACGGGAGGAACGGCGCGTTTTTCATCTCCGCTGGGCGTTTATGACTTCTATAAACGGATGAACGTTCTTTCCTTTTCGCGGAAAGCTCTGGAAAAACTCGGCAAGCAAACGGCTCGCTTTGCCCAAATGGAAGGGCTCGATGCTCATGCCAGTTCGGTAATCGTGAGAAATAATAATATCAAAAAAGGAAGCAAAGATGGCTAAAGATGTTATTTATTCTGATTCTTTGGTTGCGATTACGAATAAAAGCATTCTTTTCAAGCGTTACGGTTTTTTTGAACGCGACAGGATGGTGTTATTCTCCGAAATTGAAAAAATCGTCGTTAAGAAATCTTCCCTTTGGAATGGAAAATTCCGCTTCCACGGCACCGGAGATTTCAAAACCTGGTTTCCCAAGGATTTTCAGAGATACAAACGGGACAAGATATTTTTCGCTTTCATCCGTTATAAATGGTGGCGTATTGGGTTTACCGTGGAAAATTCAGATACCGTTATAAAAATATTGCAGGAAAAAGGGCTAATCGTAAATCACGGGTATGAACCCCTAAAGTAAGCTTTGGAAACTCATTCCGCAGCAAGCTGCGGGATTGTTCAACTTACCAATTCCGATACGCTTCACTTTCGGAATTGGAGTTTCAACAATAAAATTGGTCTGTAAAATAAAAAGCCTAACGCAAAAATCAGCCGGAACATAGCAATCGGCTATATTGACTTGTTCGCTTCATCGGTAAATATCTTTTCGATGTCCTATCTTTACTACCCAAATTGTAAGTTCTTTATCCTGAATAGAATAGATTATCCTGTAATGACCTTGACGGACACGATATCTCTCTTGTCCTGTAAGTTTTTCGTGGCCCGGTGGCCTCGGGTCTCTTGCGAGCGCCTCAATGCGAAGGATGATCTTCTGTAGATCTTTCTTTGGTATTGTACGGAAATCCTTTTCAACAGATTCTTTAAAATAGATTTTATATTCGGCCATCTTTTTTCAGCCTCTTGATCATCGCGTCATAGCTGATTAACGGCTCTTTGGCTCTTTCCTCAAAGGCTGCAATATCTTCAGCATCTTCCGCGAGGGCTTCCTTGATGGCATCATTCACAAGCTTCGATAAGGACTGTGAGGTTTCAACTGCTTTTAATCGTAAGTGCTTTGTGTAATTCCGGGTCCAAATATACAGTGGCACGCATTGCCGCTGTTCCCATAATATCACCTCCTTTGTTGTTATGTAACTATAGCACTAAAACGTTATAACGGCAACCATTTTCTTTTTTAATAGCTAACGACTGGATCAACCGCCGCTGTAAGCGGGCGGCTGCATCTGCTGGTTATGTGGCCTTTTTGTTTGATAGCCTTCTCCCGTAATGATTTGCTCTACCGATCTGACTGTTTGGCGAAAACATATGAAAAAGGTATCGCGATTAGGTCTCCGATGATATAGGTGACGAAAATTAAAACATAGAGCAGAGCATAATTCTGAAACTTACCAGCAAATAGAATAGGCAGAAGCACGCCAATGAACCAGACAACCTTGTAGCTCAACTGAAGCAATAAAATTGGGACAAATTTCAGAGGAGACCGAAGACCCAAGATGGACAAAAGCCCGAATGAAAGGTAGACGCTACCAACAATACCTAAAACAATAGGATCTTGACTTGGCCAGCCGTACATTGATCGCATAACATCAGGCATGACAATTATTCCCAACCCGAATCCACCCGCGCCAAGAATGGTATAAATATACATTCCCTTGAGCCAACCCCATCTAACCTTGAGTTCTTTAGACATGTTTTATCCTCCTTTTTTAGTGTTGTTGATATATATATACACATAACAATTAATATACGAACTTTGTTTTTTCCGATAACCTAAGGGTCACGCGTATTTTGAATATTATCATAACACATGTTATTTTTTTCCAAAAGGAAATAAATGCATGATTACAAAGGAATACAAATCAAAATAACCTTAGTAGTCCATCAATCCCGACACACTACGCTATCGGGATAATTCGACTTACAAGTTTCAGCAGCATGTGACCTTTAGGTTATTCACTACGTTCCTCAAACTTGAGTCTTATTAAAACACCTTGACAAATAATTACTGTTGAATAAGATTCTCAGTTCTCGAGCGGGCGTAATTCAGTGGTAGAATGTCAGCTTCCCAAGCTGGACGTCGTGGGTTCGAGCCCCATCGCCCGCTCCATTTTAATGAGCCACAAACTTTAGAAGCGGAGCGCACTAAAGTTTGATGAGCGAATTATCCCGTGAGCGCAGCGAATCGGGATTAATGACTCCATAATAATATAAACGCAGTGTACTGAAATTGGTTAGTCGAATTATCCCGCGTAAGCGATAATGACACAGCTTTGAAAGCGGAGCACTAATCTAAAGATCACTGCCGCTGAAATTCGTTAGTCGAATTATCCCGCACAGCGGAGGGTATAAATTCCAAAGCGTGCTTTGGAATTTATACCCGTGATTAACTACTTAGCAGCTTTCAGACCGCAGAAATAATTCTTGCATTGCCTGCTATACTGTGCTACCTGATTTATTAAGCCATCGATTATTGTGTATTGATGAGTGGGCACTTGCCCACTTTTTTATTTTCTGAGCCATTATGGATTTTGATGTAAAAGAAAAAATCAGGCAATTGGCCGAGCCGGTTGTCGCCTCTGAAGGAATGGAGTTAATCCATGTTGAATGCATCAAAATGCATACGCGCTGGATTATCCGGCTTTATCTGGATAAGGAAAACGGGATAACGCTTGATGATTGTACTGGCGTAAGCAATCAGTTGGGCGATATCTTTGATATCAATGATTTGATTAAAGGCGCTTACACGCTGGAAGTTTCTTCTCCCGGTTTTGACCGGCCGATATCGCGCGATGAGGATTTTGTAAAATATAAGAAACTCCAGAGTAAATATAAAAACAGGAGTAAAAATTGAAGGCATGAAAAATTTTCACGGCATTCTTGTGGATTACATCGAAGAGGAAGGCCGAAAAATGGTTTTGATGGAAGTTTCCGGAAAAACTTATCGGATTCCGCAAGAAGAGATTGTCAAAGCCAATCTTGCCGATGACAAGAATTAAGAATTAAAGCAGGAATTAATGCCGGCAGGCTGAAATTTCTACGATATCTCAGCGAAGAAAAGGGAGGAATTTGTAAATGTTGCCAGAACTTAAACGTCTGATCGAGCAGATGGGTAAGGACAGAGGTATAGATAAAGAAATTATTACCGAAGCCCTGGAAGCGGCAATGCTTACTGCTGCGCGTAAAAAATTAGGACAAAACGTGGATATCGAAGCCCATTACAACGATGAGACCGGAGAAATTGAAGTTTTTCAATTCAAAACCGTTGTGGATAAGGTGCTTGATCCGGAAACGCAAATCTCCAAAGAAGAAGCGAGAAAAACTCTTGATGAAGGCGCCGAACCCGGCGATAGTTTAGGAATGAAAATCGAAACAAGTTCCTTTGGCCGAATTGCCGTGCAAATGGCCAAGCAAATAATTATTCAACGAGTCAAAGACGCGGAACGCGATAATATTTATGAAGAATACAAAGACCGAAAAGGCGAATTGGTCAACGGATTTGTCCAGAGATTTGAAGGCGGCAGCATTATTGTCAATCTGGGACGCGCGGAAGGCGTTGTGCCTCCGGCGGAACAAATTCATCGCGAAACCTATAAACGCGGCGAAAGAATCCGTTCTTATATTGTTGATGTAAAAAAGAATACCAAAGGATCGCAAATAATTCTGTCCCGCACTCATCCGTCATTTTTGAAAGCGCTTTTTGAAGTGGAAGTTCCGGAAATTTCCGAAGGGCTTATTGATATTGTCAGCGTGGCCCGCGAGCCGGGCAAAACGAGGAAAAATTGCCGTCAGCGCCAAGGATAAGGATATTGATCCGGTGGGCGCCTGCGTGGGCATGAGAGGTTCGCGGGTGCAAAGCGTGGTGCAGGAATTGCGCGGTGAGAAAATCGATATTATTCCTTACACCGATGATGCGGCCAAATATGTAAGCAGCGCCCTATCTCCGGCCAAGGTCAACCGGGTATTTGTTGATGATGAAAACCGGACGATGACGGTAATTGTTCCCGATGATCAGCTTTCTCTGGCCATCGGTAAAAACGGGCAGAATGTCCGGCTGGCGGTTAAGCTGACCGGATGGAAAATTGATGTGAAAAGCGAAACAATGGCCGCGGAAAAAGAAGAGGAAGGACAAACGGATTTGACAAAACTTACCGGAGTAGGTCCGGCTATGGCGGAAAAACTCTTTAGCAAAGGCATTAAGAGCATTGCCATGGTTGCGGCGGCTGAGCCCGAATTATTATCTTCGATTCCCGGCGTAGGTGAAAAAACAGCCCTGCAATGGATTGAAACAGCCGGTAAAATTTTAGACGAAGAAGCTCTGAGCAATAAAAAAGATTCATAATTTCAGAACTAAGAAATTTAATTTAGGGAGTTTTGCGCATGCCGAAAAAGCGAGTTCATGAATTGGCCAAGGAACTGGATCTGGAAAATAAAGAACTAATCGCTCATTTGGAAAAAATCGGCATTACAGTCAAGTCCCATTCCAGTTCTTTGGAAGATGATGAAGTGGAAAAAATAAAAGATGTATTGCTGGCCAGTGAATCTCGCGAAATTGTAGAGGAAAGAATAAAATCCACGGTAATTCGGCGTCGTACTGTTCGCACTCCCGAGAAGATGCCGCCTGCGTTAGAAGAAGAAGATCATCCGGAAGCAGAGTTAGCAGAAAAGCCGGAAGACGAAGCTTTAATCACAGCCGTCAGAAAAAGCCGACAAAGATAAAAAGGAAGAGGTAACTAAACCTCCGGTTCCTGGAGCTCCGACAGCTTTTGTCGAGACCAGGAAAAAAATACCGAAAAGCGAAGCAGATGTGGATAGCGCCGACAATAAAGGGCAAGCCGGCCGTGGAAACAATCGGAGAGTTGAGAAATACAAAAAACCAGCGATCATTTCTAAACACAAAATCATCGCAGCCGGAAACAAGAAAAGGAATTCCGCCGAAAGCGCCGCTAAAAGCCCGGCGAAAAAATAATTATTCCTCCACCCGAAAAACCAAATCAAGAAGGAATTTGAAAAACCAAAGAAAAAAGGCAAGGGGCCGGTAGAAGTATTTATTGAAGAGGAAAAAGAAGTACCGCGCCGCAAAGTTTTAGAGAAAAAAATAGAAAAGAAGTTAAGAAAACAGGATGAAGAAAGGGAAGTAATTTTTACCAAATGGCGGGATGAGAAAAAAGTCGCTCCCGTCAAAATGAAGAAAACAGAAATTACCGTTCCCAAGGCAATTAAAAGGCGCATCAAGATTGGAGAAACAATCTCAGTCGGCGATCTAGCCAAAAGAATGGGCGTTAAGGCAAGCGAAGTAATCAACAAATTAATGTCCATGGGTGTTATGGCCACCATTAATCAATCCATAGATTATGATATTGCCACCATTGTGGCCAATGAATTCAGTTTCCAGGTGGAAAAAGCGGAACTGGAATTTGACGAATCCATTTTAAAAACTGCTGCATCTCCGGAAAATCTCAAACCGCGGGCGCCTGTTGTTACTATCATGGGGCATGTCGATCATGGTAAAACCTCTCTTTTAGACGTCATAAGACAGTCCAATGTTATTGACGGAGAAGCCGGTGGAATTACACAGGCCATCGGCGCTTATCATGTCCACATCAATGGACGCGATATAGTTTTTCTGGATACTCCCGGACACGAAGCGTTTACGGCGATGCGGGCGCGCGGAGCGCAGGTAACCGATATAGTTGTTTTGGTTGTCGCCGCCGACGATGGCGTAATGGGACAAACCATCGAAGCCATTAATCACTCCAAAGTTGCCGGAGTGCCTATTATCGTGGCTATCAATAAAATTGATAAGCCCGGCGCTGATCCCGAAAAAATTAAACAGTCTCTTACCGAACACGGTCTTTTATCCGAACAATGGGGCGGCGAAACCATTTTTTGCGAAGTTTCCGCCAAAAAGAAAAAGGAGATTGAAGAATTGCTGGAAATGATTTTACTGCAGGCCGATGTTATGGAGTTAAAAGCCGATCCCGATCGTCCTGCCCGCGGCATTATTATCGAGGCTAAATTGGATCGCGGTCGCGGTCCTGTAGCAACGGTTTTAATTCAGGAAGGCACTCTGAAAGAAGGAGATTCCTTTGTTTCCAAGACCGAATCTGGCCGCGTGCGGGCAATGATTAATGATCAGGGAAGACGCATCAAGGAAGCCGGTCCGTCCATGCCGGTGGAAGTTATCGGTTTTTCCAGTGTTCCGCAAATCGGAGCAGAATTTTTCTGTGTCGAAGATGAAAAGAAAGCGCGCGGCATTGCCGAATATTGGATAAGAAAAACAAGAGAAAAAGAGCTTTCCGCTTCTTCCAAAATTACATTAGAACAGCTTTATCAAAAAATAAAAGAAGGTGTAAAAGACTTCAATGTCATTATCAAAGCCGACGTGCGGGGATCGATTGAAGCGATTTCCGACGCTTTGAATAAACTTTCGACTGATGATATAAAACTCAAAATTATTCATAGTTCCACCGGCGCCATCAGCGAAACGGATGTTATGCTTGCTTCCGCTTCCAATGCTATTATTATCGGATTTAATGTCCGACCTGATGCGCGGGTGGTTGAAATTGCCCAACAGGAAGGCGTGGAAATCAAGCTTTATGATATTATTTACAATGTTATTGCCGATGTGCGGGCAGCCATGGAAGGGCTCCTGGAGCCGGAATACAAAGAAGTCGTTCAGGGACGGGCAGAAGTGCGCGAACTTTTCAAAGTGCCTAAAATCGGCACTATTGCCGGATGCTATGTGACCGACGGGAAAATAATGCGCAATGCCAATCTGAAACTTGTCCGCGACAGTGTAGTGGTTTTCGACGGGAAAATCCTTATCCTTGAAGCGCTTTAAAGACGATGCCAGAGAAGTGCTTGCGGGTTTTGAATGCGGCATCAGCATTGACGGATTTAACGATATTCATGTGGGTGATGTAATTGAATCTTATATAAATGAACAGTTGGAAAGGAAACTCTAACAATGGAGATTTCTTTTTAAACTGAATGGTCACGGAAAAGTTTTATGGTTATTGGCTACGGAATCATAAATTTACGAATTCCGGAAAGCGGTTCTTTGAAAGAAAAGAGAAGCGTTTTGAACAAAATTTTAAAGCGAACTCAAAATGAGTTTAATGTATCCATCGCGGAAATAGGTAATCTGGATAACTATAAATTTGCCGAAATTGGATTTGCCGTTGTTGGCAATGATTCACGCTATATCAATGGAAAAGTTGATCATCTGCTCAGATTTGTCGATAATCTGCGCGCAGCCGAAATATTAAACAGCAAAATAGAAATTATGGTTGTTTCCAGTTTTCTGGAAGTCGCCGACTGGGAAAAAGGAAAGTACGATGAACTTTAAAAGAGCGGACAGAGTAGCCGAATTAATCATGGCGGAAATGTCCGAAATTATTTTCAAGGAAGTGAAAGATCCGCGAGTACAGGCGATTAACCATCACCTCCGTGAAAGTAAGCGATGATTTGCGTAATGCCAAGATTTATTTTGTCGAAATGGGCAAAGATGAATGCTCTTCCGAAATCAGAACCGGTTTAACTCAGGGCGACCGGTTTTGTGCGACGGGAATTAGGCAAAAGATTGAAATTGCGTTTTGTGCCGGAAATTACTTTTGTTCATGATCAATCTTTTGGTTACGGCAACCGTATTGATAAAATATTGGCCGATATCGCGCAACAGGAAGGAAAAAATGATTGACAAAATTATCGAGGCTATAAATGAAGGACAGAGCTTTTTAATTACATCCCACGTTAGACTGGATGGAGACGCTTTAGGTTCGGAACTGGCGCTTTTTCTTACGCTAAGTGATTTGGGAAAAAAAGCAGTTGTTTATAATCAGGATGATACGCCAAGAACTATTGTTTTTTGCCGGCGGCGCAGAAAATAGTTCACCATCTGGGCGATGTTAAACAATATGACGCCGTTTTCGTTCTTGATTGCAGTGAGTTAGAACGAGTGGGAGATAAAGCGGATGAAATCGCGAAGATAAATAAAATAATTAACATTGATCACCATGTTTCCAACGGAGTTTTTTCTCCGTTAAGAATATTGGATGCTCAAGCAAGTTCAACAGGAGAATTGCTTTTCCGTTTGATCAAGCAAATGCGCTGCAATATGACTAGAGATATTTGCACTAATTTGTACGCGGCAATACTAACAGATACCGGAGGTTTCCGTTACTCCACTACGCACAAGGAAACTCTTTGGGTAGCGGGCAATTTAGTGGAAAGCGGCGCTGATCCGCAGTGGATTTCGGAAAATATTTACGAAAGCGATTCACCGGCAAAGCTAAAATTGCTGGCCAAAGTACTGGAAACATTATCTCTGGATTTGAAAAATAAAGTAGGCTCATTGGTGGTTACACAAAACGCGCTAAGGAATACGGGCGCTTCTTTGGAACATACTGAGGGATTTGTCGATATACCCCGCACAGTTAAAGAAATCTCCATATCGATTCTTTACACTCAGCTGGCAGACGACTATTTCAAACTAAGTTTACGTTCTAAAGGCGGTGTGAATGTGGAAAAAATAGCAAAAAAGTTTGGCGGCGGCGGCCATATTAATGCGGCAGCCTGCAGGATTAAGGGAAATATTGACACAATTAAGCTCCAGATTTTCCAGGCAATTAAAGAAATATAGTGCTTTATGAATGGTATAGTTATTATTGATAAACCGGCCGGAAAAACTTCACATGACATAGTGAGTGAAGTAAAAAAAATATTAGGCGCGAAAAAAGCCGGTCATACCGGAACACTTGATCCGATGGCTACCGGAGTGCTTCCGGTCTGCCTGAATGAGGCGACAAAACTGGCACAATTTTTATCCGGCGAAAGCAAAGAATACGCAGCGACAATGTTGCTGGGCGTTAAAACGGATACATTGGATACGGAAGGTAAAATTATCGCCAAATCAGACAAAGTAGTCAGCGACGAAGAAATAAAGGCGGCACTCGCTAAAATGGTGGGAAAAATCAGCCAAGTACCTCCTGCCTTTTCGGCAGTCAAATATGGCGGAAAGCCTTTATACAAATACGCACGAAAGGGCGTGTTCCTGAAAACGGCGGCGCGGGAGGTGGAAATTTCCAATATTGCGATACAGAAGATTTCATTCCCCCGCGTGACTTTTATGATTGCTTGTTCTAAAGGAACATATATACGGCAACTGTGTTCCGATGTTGGAGAACTGCTCGGTTGCGGCGCTTGCTTAATCGGCCTTCGCCGATTGCGCAGTGGATTTTTTTCCGAAGATATGGCCGTGTCACTGAATAATTATGGCTACGCAGAGAAAAAAATCGAACTGGTGGAAAAAATGCTGCCCATGACAAAATCGTTGCCTTTGCTTGCCGCAATTGAAGTGGCAGAAGATTTTGCCAACAAGCTGCGCGACGGATTTCAACCTTCTGTGGAAATGATGAACGCTCATGTTCTCCCTTTTCTTGAAGCTGGAGATATGCTAAAGTTCATCAGCTATAGCGGGAATCTTGTGGCATTGGCGGAAATGATAATACCGGTAAATAAGTTTTCTGAATTTGATGGAAAGTGCCAGGCAGCAAGGATTGTCCGAGTATTTAACAATATTAGCAATTAAAAATAAATTTAAGATAAAAAGGGAATTAATTATTTAGGGAGGAAAAAAGCGTGTTAACTTTGGAAAAGAGGAAAACATTAATTGCAGATTATCGGCTTCATGAAAAGGATACGGGCTCTCCCGAAGTCCAGATTGCACTTTTAAGCGCCAGAATAGAATATCTGACGGAACACTTTAAAGCGCACAAAAAAGATCATCATTCGCGCCGCGGCCTATTGAAATTAGTCGGTCAAAGAAGAAGGCTTCTCAATTACATTAAAGATAATGACGTCGAGCGATACAGAAATATAGTTAAACGGCTGGGACTCAGGAAATAAAAGCGCGAGGGCGAAAGATAACAGCTTGTCCGATTTCCCGTGTGAATTAGTGAGTAAGCGTGAATCGGTTATTGCTATCGTTCTTGAGCTTCCTGGTTTAGGTTTTTTTGGAATAAGTTGGAGGAAAAATGAATGAGTAATATATTTAGTGCTGATTTTGCCGGTCGTAATGTTTCTCTGAAAACTAATTACGTTGCCGGTCAGGCTGATGGCTCAATATTGGCTTATTACGGCGACACAGTTGTTTTGGTAACGGCAGTTTCTTTAAAGGGAGCAAGGGAGGGAGTCGATTTTCTGCCCTTGACTGTGGACTATCAGGAAATGACTTTTGCCGCCGGAAAAATTCCGGGGGGGTTCTTTAAAAGAGAGGGACGTCCCAATGAAAAAGAAATTTTAACATCCCGCGTAATTGACAGATCAATTCGTCCTTTATTTCCCAAGGGATATTTTTTTGAAACGCAATTAGTAGCGACTGTTCTTTCCGTGGATAAAGAAAACGACTCTGATGTTACAGCCATGATCGGGGCTTCGGCCGCTTTGGAAATATCAAATATACCTTTTAAAGGACCGATAGCCGGTGTGCGTGTGGGAAGAATAAACGGAGAGTTTACCTGCAATGCTTCAACGGAAAAAATGCAGGAAAGTGAATTGAATATTTTTCTGGTAGGTAGAAAAGTGACACCAGGTAAATCGGGCATGCCTTATGATGTTGAACTGGTCATGATGGAGGGTGATGCCAAAGAGATTGAAGAAAACGTAATAATTGATGCCATAAAATTCGGTTTGGAAGCAATTCGTCCGGCAATCGATCTGCAGGATAAAATGCGCCACGCAGTCGGCAAAGAAAAAAGGCATCTCGAAGCGGTGAAGTCCGATGAAAAACTAATCTCCAGCGTAAGCGCCGAGGCCATGGAAGGCCTCAAGGAAGCCTACAATATGCCCCGGAAACTGGAGCGTTACGGCAAACTGGACGAAGTAAGAGAACGGGCAAGGAAAAACATCGGCGGCGATGATGACGTTTTGTGCGCTAAAGTAGATGGCATTATTGAAGAATTAGAGCGGCGTATACTGCGCGAAATGATAATAAAAGAGAAAAAAAGAATTGACGGCAGGTCTTCTACTGACATTCGTCCGATTAGTGCTGAAGTCGGGGTACTACCCCGCGCCCACGGCTCGGCATTATTCAACCGCGGCGAGACGCAAGCGTTGGTAGCCCTTACTTTGGGAACATCTTCCGACGAACAGCGCATGGATTATATAAGCGGCGAAGAGCTGAGATCCTTTATGCTTCATTATAATTTCCCGCCCTATTGTGTCGGCGAAGCCAAGCCCCTGCGCAGCCCCGGCAGAAGAGAAATTGGCCACGGAGCGTTAGCGCGAAAATCACTGGTGCCTGTTTTACCCTCGCCGGAAGAATTCCCCTACACCATCAGAATAGTTTCCGAGATTCTTTCTTCCAACGGTTCATCTTCGATGGCAACAGTTTGCGGAGGCATTCTCTCCTTAATGGATGCGGGTGTACCGGTAAAAAACATTGTCGCCGGCATTGCCATGGGCCTTTTGAAAGAGGGAGACAAAGTTGTTGTTTTATCGGATATTCTGGGTGACGAGGACCATGCCGGAGATATGGATTTTAAAGTCTGCGGAACCGAAAAAGGTGTGACAGCCATGCAAATGGATATTAAAATTGACGGCCTGACCGAAGATATTTTGCGAGCAGCTCTGGAGCAGGCAAAGGAAGGAAGAATCTTTATAATCAATAAATTACGTGAGACGATTGCCGCGCCGCGTTCGGATATTTCTATTTATGCGCCGCGTATTACGACCGTCAAAGTCAAGGAAGATCAGGTACGCACGGTTATTGGGTCAGGCGGCAAGAATATCCGGCAGATTATAAGTGAAACCGGAGTTACCATTGACGTTGAAGATGACGGCACGGTAACAATTGCGTCCAGCGATGCCGAAGCGGCAGCCCGTGCTGTGGCCATGGTCAAATGGCTAACCGAGGAAGCTGAAGTCGGAAAAATTTATAACGGCACAGTAAAGAAAATAGTTGATTTTGGAGCCTTTGTCGAAATTTTACCGGGAACTGAAGGCCTGCTGCATATATCGCAAATCGCCAAGGAAAGAATAAATAAAGTTACCGACGTTTTGAAAGAAGGCGATGAAGTAATGGTGAAAGTTCTGGAAATAGACAAACAGGGCAAGATACGACTTAGCCGTAAAGATGCACTGGGGGCAGAAGTAAAATAAGTCGAATCAAGATCCACCGCAACCTTCCAAAAAATAGCCGTTTTGTAATCATAGCTAAATGGTTACAAAACGGCTCTTATCGTAAAAACAAATATCTGTATGCTGCTAACTTTATTTTCAAGTGAGCTGATAAATATTTTCAATTGGAAACATAATGGAAAAAATTGAGGTATGTATACAAAAAACTGACGGTAATGACGATATTCCTTTGCCTCGATACATGACTAACCAGGCTGCCGGAATGGATATATTTGCGGCTGTAACTGAAGAAGAGATTATTCTGCCCGGTCAGCGGAAAAAAATACCTACGGGCATTGAGATAGCCTTGCCCGAAGGTTATGAAGCGCAAATAAGACCGCGTAGCGGACTGGCCATAAATCAGGGAATAACATTGCTCAATTCACCGGGCACAATTGATGCTGATTATCGAGGAGAAATTGCCTTGATTGTCATCAATCATGGAGAAGAGCCTTTTGTCGTTAAAAGAGGTATGCGCTTAGCGCAAATGATCATACAGAAAATTTGCCGTTTAGATTGGGTCGAAACCGCCGAACTGACCGATACGTCCAGAGGAAGCGGCGGATTTGGCCATACCTGAAATTAAGCTTATCCGTATAAAACTGCCTTTGATTTTGCAATTGGCTTTAAATAATGATAAGAAAATGATGTAAATATATCCGGGATAAAAAAAATCCGAGCATGAAAAAATTCAAAGTCAAAAAAACATTTCAGGAAATTAACGAAAAAATCAAAGATGGGCGTGCTGTCGTCGTAACAGCAGAAGAAATGATTGATATTGTGGAAAGACACGGCGAAGTTGAAGCCGCCCGTAAAATTGATGTTGTTACTACCGGAACTTTCAGTCCGATGTGTTCTTCGGGAGCTTTTCTTAATTTCGGTCATACTTCTCCTCGTATTCGAGCATCCAAGGTTTGGTTAAACGATGTACCCGCCTATGGCGGGATTGCCGCCGTGGATTGTTACATCGGTGCAACCGAAGTTGTGGAAGGGGATCCGCTCAACAGCGTTTATCCCGGTGAATTTAATTACGGCGGCGGTCATGTAATTGAAGATTTCGTCGCCGGAAATGTTGTTAAACTGCGCGCCGAAGGTTATGGAACTGATTGTTATCCCGCAAGGAAATACGAAAGAAACATCACGATAAATGATTTACAGGATGCAATTTTGTTTAATCCGCGCAATGCTTATCAAAATTACAATTGCGCCGTTAATTTATCCGACACAACAATTTATACATACATGGGCATGCTTCGTCCGCGAATGGCCAATGCCGCTTATGCGACATCCGGACAATTGAGTCCTTTATTTAATGATCCTTATTACCGGACAATCGGTGTCGGTACACGGATATTTCTTAGGCGGAGCACAGGGATTTGTCGCCTGGCCCGGCACCCAGCATAATCCCAATGTGCCCCGGACAGCAAATGGTGTTCCTAAACAGGGAGCCGGTACAATTGCCGTTGTGGGCAATCTAAAAGAAATGATTCCGGAATGGCTGGCCGGAGCCAGTATTTTAGGTTATGGAGTTTCCTTGTTCGTAGGGATAGGGATTCCTATACCTATTTTGGATGAAGAAATGGCTCGCTTTACAGCAGTCAAAGATGAAGACATTTATACCCAAGTTTATGATTACAGCATGGATTACCCTAAAGGTGTGGCCAAACCTTTAGCGGAAGTCAGTTACAAAGATTTGCGCAGTGGAACCATAGTCATCGACGATAAAAAAATTATTACTGCACCTTTATCCAGTTATTACAAAGCAGTGCAAATTGCCAATATATTAAAGGAATGGATCGAAAGCGGCAAATTTATATTGGGTGAACCCCAACAAATTTTACCTTCTGTAAAAATTTAATTTGTCCAGGTTTTTACTTTGTTTAACTCATAAAAATTCCAGCATTACGCTTAATTGCACTTTCTTTGGTTCCTTGAAGTAAATAATACTCGGAAGAAATACTAATTATTGAGAATTATTTGTTTTATTGATTAAAATTAATTAATATTAATTAATTTTAATCAATATTAAATGTTTTGCTTGACTTTTCTTTAAAGTTAGTGTTTTTTAGCAATCATAATGAGGTGACGCTTTAATCTATGATAGATAATATTAAGAAAAATAGAGTAAAAAAATTTCGAGAGACAATTCCGTTAAGCATAGCTGAATTGGCAAGGAAGGCCGAATTGGCCCCCCAGACAATTGCCAAAATGGAAAAAGGATTGTCAACAAGGAAGAATTCGGAATTGAAAGTAGCCAAGGCGCTGCAGAAACCTTACGAAGAAGTGTTTCCTTGAAAAGACAATGGATACATAGGATTAATTTCTGCCGTTTTGAATGCGGGAGGAGTATTTCCAAATGAAGATAGGCAGGTATCTGGTTGTCTTTTTGCTGCTAATGGCTCTTTTGATAACGTTCGGCAATAGAGGGCTTGTTGATAATTATTTAGTGAGCAAGCGGTTGGCTCAGTTAAAGTCGCAAAGCAATGAAATAACAACAGAAAACAACGACTTAAAAAGGAAAATACTTTTATTGCGCAACAACTTGACCTATATTGAAGCATTGGCTCGCAACGAATTGGGTATGGTTAAAGAAGGAGACATTGTCTATCGGTTGGTAAAATAATTTAGTTAAAAACAATGTGGTGGCTTTTCAATGTTAGAACCAAAAGGAATTTTTTCGAGATCTAAGAAACTTGTCGGTCTGGACATCGGTTCAAGTTCTTTAAAATTGGCCGAAGTCCTCAGCACGGCCAATGGTTACATTCTTAATCGCTTCATGCAGCTTCCTTTGCCTAAAGGGATAATCATTGAAGGTGTCTTAAGCGATTCCAGGGCGCTGTCCTTGAAAATCAAGGAACTCTTTTGGAATTCAGGCTGCAGAGGCAAAGGTATAGTCACTTCTCTTTCCGGAAATTCCGTTATCGTGAAAAAGGTAACATTTGCCCAAATGGATGAAGCAGAATTACGTGATTTAATTCGTGACGAAGCAGGCAAATACTTGCCCTTTGATAATATGGACGAAGTTAATTACGATTTCCAGATTTTGGGTGATAATGAATACAATCCCAATCAAATGGACGTTATTATTGTGGCTGCCAAAAAAGATATGGTTAACAATTATCTGAACGCAGTTACGGCTGCTGGTCTCAACGTAGTGATCATGGATGTGGATTCTTTTGCTTTGGAAACTATGTATGAGGCCAACTATGAATTCGAAGATAATGAAATTGTTGTTATTGTTCGCATCGGCGCAAGTCTTACCAATATTAATGTTATCAAAGGCGGCATGTCGATTTTCACAAGAGATTTCACTCTGGGCGGTAACTCCATCACTGAAGGTTTGCAAGAAAAATACGGCGTAACTTTTGAGGAAGCGGAAAAAATAAAGGTCGAAGGCCTTCCCGGCAATGAACAGGAGATTTTGGACTTGAGAAACAGCATCCTGGATTTTGCCGAACCTATTTGTTCCGAAATTGAAAGATCTATTGATTACTTCCGTTCGACTTTTGGCGGCGAATACATTAAGCGTGTCTTTCTTTCCGGCGGATCGGCCAGAATTCTCGGATTGGCGGCAAATTTATCGCAAAAGTTGAATGTCGACACGGAATTGATCAATCCTTTTTTAAAAATTGGCCATAACAAAAGGAATATTGATTCCAAAACATTAGAAAACATTAAACCAATTGCTGCAGTTGCTGTAGGATTGGGTCTAAGGACAATAGGCGACAAATGATTAAAATTAACCTTTTACCTTACCACGAAAAGGAAAAGAAAGAAAATCTCTCACGGCAAGTATCCATTATTATAGGTTCATTTGTTTTCTTTATTCTTTGTCTTGTTTGGCTGCAACTTTGGATGAACTCTTTAATAAGCAACTTGGAGGCCCAGGAAAAAGACTCGAAAAACACTCTTGTCGATTTAAATAAAAAAATAGGCGACCTAGAAAGATTCAAAAACGATAAAAGGGAGTTGGAACAGAAACTAAGTGTAATTAAAACATTAGAGGAAAACCGTTTAGCTCCGGTAAAGACCCTGGATGACCTGGCTGCGCTGGTTCCATTAAAAAATATTTGGCTGATCAAATTAACCCAAAAAGGCAGCAATCTAACAATTGAAGGAAACGGAAGGGACAATATAGCCGTAGCCGATTTTATGAAAACTATTGAAAAATTTGATCCGATAAAATCGGTAGATTTGATATCTTCAAAAAAGACAGAGATTTCCGGCATTACCCTCCAACATTTTAATTTTTCATGTGTCATGAAAAAAGGATTCTAACATATGGCCATTACATTGAATGACATAAAAAAAATGTCTCCTCAGGCTAAGGCATTGGCCATAATTTTGATTTTTTTTATTATTGGTTATTTATACTACTTTCTTTTTTTTAGTGACGCACTGTCAAAGAAAGTTACCCTCGATAAGAAATTAGAAGAAATGCAAGTGCAAATTAAAGAAAAAGAGAAAATTGCTTTACAGCTTAATAAGTACATGGCTGATGTTGCAGCATTAAAAGAAGATTATAAGGTTGCTTTACAAAAACTTCCCGACCAGCGGGAAATCCCCGGCCTTTTTCATTCTGTTGCACTGTCAGGTAAAGATGCAGGAATTGAGTTTTTATTATTTGAACCGAAAGCTGCTGTACCGAAACCGTTTGATAAAACACCCTCCGAAGATCCAAAGGCTGCGTCATTATTTAAGCTTTCCGATCAAAAGCAAGTTGAAAAGAAACCGGCGGCTGGCACCACCAAACCTGCAGACGGCAAGAAAGCTCCCGCACCAGAACCTGAACCTTTTTACGAAGAAATACCTGTGGGGGTGTCGGTAATGGGTACTTTTCAGAATATTGTTTACTTTTTTGAAAAAGTAGCCAAATTACCGCGCATTATCAACATTTCTGACATTACCATGGGCGATAGAAAGGATGTAAAAGGACGGGGATATGTTATCACAGCATCCTGTACGATCAAAACGTACATGTTTGTCGATAAAAAAGAGAAAATTGGCGAAAAAAGAAAATGAAAAAAAGGCTCATAATTTCCAACATTGTTATCAGTATTTTTATTGTTGCCGCTTATGTTTTTGCTGCTGAAGAGAAAAATATTTTAAATGCGACTCCTCCCACAGCTGCAGCACCTGTCGCAACCCAACCTCAACCGCAACAGTCTGCTCCGGCTGCGCAAACACAGGAAAATACTTATAGCTATAAACCTTCCATAAATTCAGATCCCTTCCGGCCTTTTGTTGAGATAGAAGTCGCCACGAAAAAAAAGGAGGAAAAAAAGGATTTGTCTTCTATTTTCCCCCTGCAGAGATTGGCAACCGAAAAATTCAGAGTAGTGGGAATTGCCGGCGATCAACATGCGCCGCGTAGCTATTGTTGAAGATACGGCAAAAAAGTTCTATCCATTATTCACCGGAACGCATATTGGTTTACATAACGGCAAAGTAATCGAAATTATGGCTGATCGCGTCATCGTGGAAGAAAATGAATCAAAAAAGGCAAAAAGAATTATTTTAAAACTTCGCAAAAATTAAAATGAGGTAAAGACCATGAAAAAATATTTATTAAAAATAATTTCCATATTTATTATTTTGGGAATTTCAGCATACATGGCTGTTATTTCCTCTGTTGCCGAAGAAGCCGATCAAGGCAAGTCGGCAGATAAAAAAATAGAGGCTCCAGCCCCTAAAATAAGTTATTTAGAAAACGTTTCATTTGAAAAACTGCCGGGCAAAGAAAGAATTAGTCTTATCGTGTCACATCAACCGGTCATTAAGGTAGAAGGGCAAACAAATGGAAGTTTACTGGTCAAGCTGGAAAATACATCTGCCCCTGAAAATCTGCAGCGTCAGTTAGGAGAGGGAGAGTTAAATAATATTTTACGCGTAACTCCGTCGCAACAATTGGCAGAAGGCAAACAATGGATTTACTTAACTATTGACATTAAAGAAATTGTCCCTTACGCGATAAAGCAAGAAGGGCAAAATATATTGATAGATTTTAATATCTCCTCTTTAGTCGAAAAGAAACCTCCTGTTTCTCCTATTGTCAAGGATAAGATTCCGGAAGTAACAGCAAAGAAAAAAGTGCTCGCAAAAGTTACCGCGGAAACGGCAAAAAGTAGCGATGATACCGCGGAAGGTGAAGCAATCAAAGCAAAACCGGTTAAAAAAGAAATTATTAAAAGATATACAGATCGGATAATATCTATTGATTTCCAAGATGCAACCATACAAAGTGTCTTACGACTTATGGCGGAAGCCGGTAATATAAGCATTGTTTCGGGCGATGATGTGAAAGGTAATGTAACTTTAACTATGAAAAATGTACCGTGGGAACAAGCCCTCGACGCCATATTAGACATCCATGGTTTAACCAAAAAACAAATGGGAGATGTTATCAGTGTAATGACTCTGGAAAGAAAGAAAAAAGATGAAAGAGATAAAAAAGACGCGGAAAAAGATCAGCGTTTAGCCGAAGAAGAACGTAGAGCGAGAGAGCTGAAGATTTTGGCGGAAAAGGGGAAATTACGACAAATACTAATTGAAGCAAAAATTGTCGAAGCAAGTGAGGATTTTGTCAGAAATCTCGGTATTACCTGGGGATTTGGCGGCAACCAATCAATTGGTTCTTATGGTTCGAGAATTATGGGCGGCACTGGTTCTTTATCCCCTAATCCACTATTTACAAGGACCAGGGAAGGTGCATATCCCCCTCAACTTGATGGATCTAGTCTTTTAACCCCTTTTTATATGGCCGCGATCAATATGCCGGCGGTGCTGGCATCTCCGACTTTCGGTATGGTATTTGGCGCGGGATCGGCTTTTCTCGAAGCCCAGCTTGCTGCTATGGAATCTACCACGACAGGAAAGGTTCTTTCTGCTCCCAAAGTGGTGACTATGGACGATGTAAAAGCCACAATCTTGCAGGGCGATGAAATCCCCTACATAACTCAAACTGTGACAACGCAAGGCATCACCACAACTGTTACTTTTAAAGAAGCCGTATTAAAGCTGGAAGTTAGGCCGAAAATAACGGAAGAAGGAAAGATATCAATGGTTATAAAGGCCGGCAATCAAGTGGCTGATTATGCACTGGCCGAAAAACTTTTTGGAAATCCTCCCATACATAAAAATGAAGTGGAATCAAACGTTGTCATTCAAGACGGCGATACGGTAGTAATTGGCGGGGTTTCCAGGGAGCAAGATGAAAGATCTACCACCGGTGTCCCCTGGTTTTACAAAATTCCTGTATTGGGGTGGTTGTTTAAAAACGAAAAAATAACTAGGAACAAAAAGCAACTTTTAGTTTTCATCACTCCGAAAATATTAAAAGGTGATGGATTTGCCGAGAGTGCCGAAAAAGTCGTCAATTAAGGTCCTTTGCTGTTTATAAAGTATTTAGTGATAGGTTTTGAATTTCTTGCATATTTAATGTTTGTTTAAAGCATAATTCTTGTATGGGTGGCATTGATGATGTCTTATATAAACAGAATAAATTTGATTGTTTTTTTATGCATATTATTACTGATTGGGGCTTGCACGACTGCCTGGGATAAAGAACAGTCGGAGCTATTTCTCAACAAAGGAATTTCCCTTATCGATCTCAAACAATATAATAACGCCTTGAAGGAATTGCTGGAGGCGGAAAAATACAATTCCAGTGATCACCTAGTTCATTATTACATGGGCATGTGTTATCATATGAAGGATATGAAAGAAAAAGCCAAAGAAGAATTTCAAAAGGCAATTTCTCTAAAGGATGACTATTCGGAAGCGCATAATTACCTGGGTACGCTTTATTCCGACGAAGGGCTTTGGGACAAAGCAATCGAGGAATTCAATAAAGCTCTTGCCAATCAACTTTATGACACCCCGGCAGTGCCGCTGTATAACGCGGGATGGGCTTATTATTCAAAGAAAGACTATTCCAAGGCAATGGCTAGTTATCGTCAAGCTCTTCAAAAAGAACCCATGACCATGTTACGGCCGCAAATCGAAAAAAATATCGCTCTTGTTTATTTTGATCAGTCCAATATTCCCGATGCGATACAACATTTCAAAAAATCAATTGAATTAAATCCCAATCTTTATGATGCGCAATTTTTGCTGGGCGAGTGTTACCTGAAAATTCAAGACAAAGCAAACGCAAAAAAATCATTTCAGGCCGTCGTTAAATTATCTCCACAATCTGCTTTCGGGAAGAAAGCTAAGACTTATTTACAGTCCCTGAAATAATCCGGCAGAATACACTTTAATTTCTTTACAACCTTGACACGCGCTAGCCGTATATGCTACGTACCAAATAATTAACCCTTTTATATTTAATTATTTAGCTCATAAATATGGAAAATAATGATTCTGAAAAAGATCGCGTAAATTTTCTTGGCGAAGCAGAAATTCTTCTGCAACAGAACAAATTGCCCGAAGCTCTTCTTCTTGCCGAAGAGCGGCTGAAGCGCGTTCCTTTAGACGTTGATGCCCGTGTTATCGCCGGCAATGTTTTCATCGGCATGGGAAGAGTTGATGAAGCCAGGAATATTTTGCAGGAAGTAGAGGACATTATTTCCGGTTTATCTCTAATTTATGTCCGGATGGGTGATATCTACGGGGAAAAAGGTTTTTATAGAGACGCGGTTATTTGTTATCAGAAGTACATTTCCTTGAACCCAACTTCCGATAAGGCAAAAGAAGTAGTTCGAAAAATATCCCTTCTCGAGCAAGAAGAACCCCTTATTACGGAAATTGACTCGACAGATAACGAGAATACCCCCAAGCCGGAATTCTACACAGTTACTTTAGCGGACCTCTATATCAAGCAGGGTCACTTTAAAATGGCCGCGGAAGTTCTCGAAAAAATACTGGAAAAGGAACCGGAAAATGTTCTAGCCAAAGCAAAGCTGGATACGGTAACAACTGCGATAGCTTTAAAATCTTCGGTAAACGGGGATATTGTTCAACTCGAAAATTTAGCTAAAACGCTGTCCTGCTGGCTGGAAAACATCACCAAGTTAAAGAAAAATGCAGCAGAAAAATAAAATTCCCCCGGCCAGGATTTCCCTCATTCGCCATAAGTTTCCCGATTATAAAGTCGACAGTATAATTTTTTTAAACATGAGTAATATCCGTTTTTTTTCGGGATTTACCGGCAGTGATGGCGTTCTTTTAATTAACTCCGGCACGACAATCTTACTTGTTGACGGTCGCTATACCGCTCAAGCCGCCTTGGAAGTGACTGATATCCAAATAATCGAATATAAGGATAAAATTGAAGGAATTACTCAAGCAATAAAAGATTACAACTTAAAAAATATCGGCTTCGAGGCGGACTTTATAACTGTTGAAATGTATAACAAGTTAACCAAATGCCTGCACAACGAGGTGTTTGTGCCTTTAGCTGACGAACTGAGATTAATCAGAGCGCGCAAAGATGAAACGGAAATAGCGCTAATGAAAAAAGCCGCGGAAATTTCTTCATCTGCTATTCTTTCCCTTATCGCTCAAATAAAGCCCGGCTGTACAGAAAAAGATTTAGCTCTGCAACTGGAATTTAATGCGCGAAAATCAGGCGCCGATCAACTTGCTTTTGAAACGATTGTAGCTGCGGGAGCAAACTCTGCTCTTCCGCATGCCCGGCCGACTAATAGAAAAATTAAAAAGGGAGATTTTATTGTCATTGATTTTGGCGTAAAGTACAAAGGATATTGTTCTGACGAAACCTGTACTATTGCTTTTGGGGAATTGACAGATGAAGCAAAAGAATGCTTATCAATCAGTCAAGAATGCTCATGATCGAGCCATCGCCATCATCAAAGCGAATATTTCCGCCGCTGATATTGATAATTGTGCGCGCAGCGCTTTCGGAGAAAAATATAGCCGGTATTTTTCTCATGGAACAGGACACGGCGTCGGTCTGGAAGTTCATGAAGCACCGCGTCTTGCATCAAATTCCAAGGATATTTTAAAGGCGAAAATGGTGGTTACAGTTGAGCCTGGACTATATTTTCCCGGGCTTTGGGGCATCAGAATTGAGGATACTGTTCTAGTGAAAGAAAATAGTTGCGAAAAACTTACAAAAATGGATAAAGAACTTATCATTATAGAATAAATGCAGAGGTTATGCTGTCATGAAAGTTTTTCCGGAAGATATACTATATAGTCGCGAGCATATATGGGTGCGGGTTGACGGGAATATGGCCACGATAGGGATTACTGATTACGCTCAGGAAAGTCTGGGGGAAATTTTATCAGTTGAATTTACTGAAATTGATACTTATGTGGAGCGTGACGAAACATTTGGTTCCATCGAATCTACTAAAGACGGTGGTGGATTTAATTTCTCCCGTTAGCGGCACTGTTGTAAATATTAATGAAGATATTAATGAAGATATCAGGCATAATAAACAGTGATCCTCATGATACGGGATGGCTGGTTGTCATTGAAATGGACGACCTGGAACAACTGGAAGACCTTCTTGTTGCTGCTGCTTATCATGATTTTATAACGCAAGAAGAGAGAGCGATTAATCAATGACGCTCGCTGAAAACGAACGAAGTGAAGTTTGAAGTGTTAGCGGAATTGATCCCCTAAGCGAAGCGCACGGGGATAGACGCTCGCTGAAAACGAACGAAGTGAAGTTTGAAGTGTTAGCGGAATTGATCCCCTAAGCGAAGCGCTTCGGGATATTTTGGGTCAGGTACCCCTACTGCTTGCAGCAAGAAAGTTCATTTTATGGTATGGAGATTGTTGAATTTTCAAATTCACAATATTTTTGAAAACATGGCCATAGATGAGGCCATTTTTCATGAAACCATAAAAAATAAAAAACCTCCTACGATTAGATTTTACAGATCTCATCCGGCGGCAGTTTCCATCGGTTATTTTCAGGATGTAAGAAGAGAAGTTAATATCGAAAAATGTCAGCAAGGCCGGAGTTGATGTTGTCAGAAGGATAACGGGCGGCAAAGCCGTTTTCCACTTTAATGAAATTACTTATTGTGTCGTAGCCGGAGATCAGGAAAAAATATTTCCTCGCTGATATTGCCGGAACATATAAGGTAATCAGTCAATGCATTGCTCGAGGCCTGTCTTATTTGGGAATAAAGGCGGATTTGGCTGAAGGCGGCCGTGCCGGGGCAGGAGAAGAATTTAAATCCTGCTGCTTTTCTGTTCCTTCAAAAAACGAACTTTTGGTTGGGAGGACGTAAGATTTGCGGCAGCGCTCAAGTGAGGAAAAGAGGTGGATTTTTACAGCATGGTTCATTGCTTTTGGCTTTTGATCCGGAAAAAACAGCCTCTTTATTGCTGCCTGCACGTACCTGGGAGCAATTAGAGAAACTAAGAAAAGCAGTGACTGCAATCAATGAAGAACTTATTTCGCCGGTTGATATTCACGAATTTTGTTTACAATTGAAAAAAGGCTTTACCGATGAACTGGGTATAGAATTGGCGGAAGATACCGCAACATCAGCGGAAGAAAAACTGAAAAATGAATTGATAAAAAAATATAATGATGTGAACTGGAATATGAACGGAAAAAATAACATATAAGACAGGTTGTTTATCGCCATGATTTTTCGAGATTTGTAAGCAAAGAAATTTTTGAGCAAAGCGGCTATATAGCGCCGGAGCAAACAGGCGAAATAAAAATGGACGCCAACGAGAATCCTTTCAGCTATCCAGGAACCTTTAAAGAAAAGACTCCTGGAAGAAATGGGTAAAGTTGATTTAAATCGCTATCCTGAAGCCGGAGCGCCTAAATTGCGTGAAAGATTTGCCCAGTATTACGGCGTAAACAAGGATATGATTATGCTGGGCAACGGATCAGACGAACTGATTCAAATGCTTTGTATGACGCTCAAAGGCAAAGTAAATGGCGTACTTGTTCCCGTTCCTACTTTTGTCATGTACAAGATAATTGCGGTCAATACCGGCAATAAAGTGTTGGAAGTTCCTCTGGATAAGAAATTTGATCTGGATATTGATGCAATGCTGAGTAAAATTAAATCAACTTTTCCTTCTTTGATTTTTTTAAGTTATCCCAACAGTCCCACCGGTAATCTTTTTAACCGGGATAAAATAGAGACCATCATTAAGAAAACTCCAGGAGTTGTCGTCATTGATGAAGCTTATGCCGATTTTTCCGGTCGAACTTTGCTGCCTTTGCTTAAAAAATACGATAATTTGGTTTTTTTGAATACGCTGTCCAAATTGGGATTGGCCTCGATGCGCCTTGGTTTCTTAATCGGCAATAGAGATATTATCGCTCAATTGGATAAAGTTAGATTGCCATATAACGTTAATTGTTTGTCAGCAAATAGCGGCTAATTTTTTTCTGGACAATCAGGATGAATTCTCCCGGCAAGTTCTGCAAATAGTCAAAAGCCGTGAAGAGCTTTATTCCGGCTTGAAAGAAGTTGCCGGGATTAAGCCTTATCCTTCGTCTGGCGAATTTTATTTTTTTTAGTTGCGCTTTTGACTCAGATCGCATATATAATAAACTTGCGGCAGACGGTATTATCATTAAAAATATAAATACAACAGCTGACGCCAAACTGCATGAGGGTTACAGTAGGAAACCCTAAAGAAAACGAGGCTTTTTTAAAGTCTTTAAAAAGCGCTATTTCTGAGTTAGGAGCGTGATTTAAAATTAATTGAAAATTGTGAGGGTAGTTTACGGCACGATAATTATTGGGCTTTGCCGTACTGCCCTTTTTTTATTAGTGAAACTCCAATTCCGAAAGCGGAGCGTATAACCTAATAACCTGAAGGTCACAAGAGGTCACAGGCCGGAATTGGTAAATTGCAATGAGACCCAAGTTTCAGAAATATAGCGCACAACCTAAAGGTCACGTCACCGCTGAAACTTGCTGGTCGAATGAATGAAACTCAAATATTACAAACGCAATGCAGTAATATTTGTTAGCTGAATTCATCCCGCATAAGCGGGTATATAATATCCATGATTTCCGAAAACAAAAAATAAACAATTAAGATAAGGAGGAATTAACTTGGAAGTAAAGGTAATTGACAATGACGTGGAAAAAGCTTTAAAAATATTGAAAAACAAACTTGTCGAAAAGCGGCTTATTCAAGGAATTGAAAGTCCGCCGTGCTTATGAAAAGCCTTCCGTCAAGAAAAAGAGAAAAACAATTGAAGCGCGCCGCCGACTGGCCAAGGTTCAAAGACGCCGCAGTAATTAGAACTGGAACAGTTCCTATTGCAAGTTTAATTTTCGATATATTGCAGTTAGGGAGATAATATTGTCATATGGATGAAAAACAATATGTAATTGATTCACTATCCATTGAAGAATCATGGCGGATGTTTCGCATCATGGCGGAATTTGTTGATGCCATTGAAACTCTTTCCAAAGTGCATAATGCCGTCACTATTTTCGGTTCGGCCAGAGTCAAGCCTGATGACGCTTACTATAAAAAAACTGAAATTCTGGCCCGGCTTTTAGCTCAAAATGGTTTTAGTGTAATTACCGGCGGCGGCCCCGGCATTATGGAAGCGGCAAATAAAGGCGCCAGCTGAAGCCGGCGGAAAATCAGTAGGCATGAATATTCGTCTGCCGTTCGAACAAAAGCCGAATCCCTATGCCAATATTCATATTGACTACAAGTATTTTTTTATCCGCAAAGTGATGTTTGTCAAATATGCTGTCGCGTATGTGATCATGCCGGGCGGTTTTGGCACCATGGATGAGTTTTTTGAAGCGCTGACTTTAATTCAGACAAAAAGAATCAAAAGCTTTCCCTTGATTTTAATGGGCAGCGAATATTGGCAGGGCCTGTTGGATTGGTTGAAAAAAAGTATGCTTGAGGAAGGTAAAATTCTTCCTGCCGACCTCGAATTGATTCAAGTAATTGACGAACCTGAAGAAGTTGTCAAGCTCATTAAGAAATATATTATAGTTTGATCCCCGATTTAGTCCTTTATGGCCATGGAAAAAATCTTAGCTGATTTGAAAAAAGGTGTTGTTGCGCCTTGTTATCTTCTTTATGGAGAAGAGGAATATCAAATCAGCGAAACCCTCGATAAAATTTTGGATATAATTTTACCTGCGGCTGACCGGGATTTCGGTCTTTTTTATCTGGAAGGCGAAAATACCGATATGGACAGTCTGCTTAACTACCTTTTAACGCCTTCCCTTTTGGGCAAGCAGGAAAGTGGTCGTAGTGAAAAATACCACTATTTTTCAATCCCGCGAAAATTTAGCTGATCTAATTCAAAAAATACGCATCAACATTGATGAAAATCCGGCGAAAGCGGCAAAATCTTTTCTAACTTTTTTAAAGCTGGCAGGCTTTTCTTTGGAAGATTTACAAGACGCCGGATGGAAGAAGATTACCGACGAAGAGTGGCACAGGATTGTGGAGGGCGATGCGGGAGAAGATCGCGAAAAATGGCTGCCCCGTGTTTTAGCTCTTTCATCCGGCCTGGTATTGAGCGGTGAATCCGGCAGTGATAATACGGAGAAATTAGGAGAAATTTTGCAAAAAGGTTTTGCCCCAGGAAATTGCTTAATTCTTACGGCAGGCGCAATTGATAAAAGGAAAAAGATTTTTAAAATCATCTCCGATATAGGCGAAGTACTATACTTCGGTAAAGCTCGCTCGGAAGCCGTGCAGAAGGAAAATTTAACAAAGGAAGCACAAAAATTACTGGAAAGTTGCGGAAAGAAACTGACACCGGCAGCATGGATTGCCTTAGGCAAAAAGACGGGGTGGGAATTAAGGCGTTCTATGACGGAATTGGAAAAGCTCGTCTTTTTTGTCGGTGAGAGTCCCCTGATCGAGGAAAATGATGTAGAAGAAGTTGTCGGACGGACAAAGGAAGATTCTATCTTTGCTTTAACGGCCGCTTTTAGCGAAAAGAATCAGCTGGCAGCACTAAACGCTCTAAAAGCTCTATTGGATCAGGGCTTACATCATTTGATGATTCTGACTATGCTTGTAAAAGAAATTAGATTTTTGTTGCAGGCCAGAATTTTAGTGGATGCGGGAAAAATGCCTGCATTTAAAAAAAATGTGGAATATGGCTGGTTCCAGAAAAATGTCTATCCGAAGCTAAATGAAATAGCCCAATCTATACCCAAGTTTGATGGCCTCCTTTTTAGCCAGCATCCGTTTGTTATTTATAATGCCTGCAGGAACTGCGGAAATTTTTCTTATCCCAGCCTGGTCAATTTTCTCGATACACTCTTGGAGATTGACCGCGCCTTTAAATCTTCGGCCGCTGAGCCGCAATTTTTACTGGAGAATTTTTTGATTAAAGCGTGTGCCAAAGAGGGTAGCTGACTCGAATTATCCCGCATCGCTTCGCTTAAGCAATCAATCCCGATAAGCTTCGCTTACGGGATCAACCCCGCCTTCGGTGGGATTAATTCAACTAACAGATATTACTGCACTGCACTTGCAATATCTGAGTTTCATTAATTCCACTTGCGCTTCAAACTTCACTTCGTTTGTTTTCAACGAGTGTCATTGATTAAAGTTTCCTGATTTTTTTTTGTGCATGCCTTTTGGTTCGCGGCAGTCTTCTTGCCGGACCCTTCTTTTTGCGTCTGTGAACATTACCTTCTTCACTTTCCGACTCATATATTCTGCTCAATGACGGAGAGATAGCTCTATTCATAATTGTTTCAAACTCTGGAGAAGATAGAGCGGTTTTCCCCTGCCGCGTTATATATGAAGCAATCTCCCGATCGGAAGAAACGACTATTGTTTCTTCGGCCGTTTGAGCCGTAATTCTTTTTATGACATCATCGGCTTTTTCTCCATGGCGTGAGTAAATAATATCAATGTTTCCCTGCCGGTCACGCTCTTCATACTCCGAGCCACTTTTCCAGCCATCAAAAACTACCGTAATTCTATGTCCCTTTTTTCTTTTATAATCGCTAAGCTTCGACATTAAAGCCAAACGTCCCGCCTCCAGGCTGTGCCGCTCATAACGTCGCAAAAGATCGGATTGCCGGATCAAATTATAACCATCGACCAAAATATGCATGAACTAATATTGGCACATATGCCGAAGCTCTTCAATAAAATTATATTCTTGGTTTTTTCTTGACTTTGGCGCGTTTTGTCTGCTACGTTTCCACAAGAACAAATAACCGAATTAATTATTTTATACAATAAATACAAATATTTATTATGGAGGATGACGTGGAAATCAAAAAAGTTTGCGTGTTGGGTGCCGGTTTAATGGGCAATGGCATTGCGCAGATTTGCGCTCAGGCGGGTTATGAAGTGACCATGCGGGACATTGAGCAGAGATTTATTGACGGCGGAATGAACACAATCAGAAAGAATCTCAACCGCGATGCGGAAAAAGGCAAAATAACAAAAGAACAAATGGATTCGATTCTCGGCCGTATCAAACCCACTCTGGATTTGAAAGAGGCGGCAACGGGGGCGGATGTGGTGGTCGAAGTCGTTATCGAAGTAATGGATGTGAAGAAAAAGGTTTATACCGAACTCGAAGAAATTGTGCCGAAACATTGTCTGTTTTTTACAAACACTTCGGGCCTGAGCATTACCGAGATGGCTTCCGTAACCAAAAGGCCGGATCGCTTCATCGGCACGCATTTCTTCAATCCGGTTCCGGTTATGCGACTTCTGGAAATAATCCGCGGCCATCAGACTTCCGATGAAACACTCGAAATTGCCAAAGCCTGGGGCAAGAAAATCGGCAAAGAAGTGATCATTGTAAAAGAAGCCCCGGCATTTGTTGTCAATCGACATCCTCTGCACGATGCTCAACGAAGCTTTCTTTGCTCTGGATGAAGGCCTGGCTTCACGCGGAAGATATCGATAAAGGCATGATGCTGGGCTGCAATCATCCGATCGGGCCTTTGGCGCTGGCTGATCTGGTCGGTCTTGATACTCTGCTGCATATCATGGAAGATTTACACAGAGAGCTGGGCGACAAATATCGTCCCGCGCTCATGTTTAAGAAAACTTGTCCGCGCCGGCAATTTCGGGCGCAAAACAGGCCGGGGCGTTTACGACTACAGCAAAAAGTAAGGATTGTGGAATTTACTGCTCATAATTCATGCTGACAAATTAATTTTATTAAGGAGAAATTTTATTTATGAAAACCCAGATTACAGAACTTTTCGGCATTAAGTATCCCATTATTTTATCCGGCATGAGCTGGATCAGCGTTCCGAAAATGGTTGCGGCTGTTTCCAACGCCGGCGGTTTGGGCATTTTAGCCACAGGTCCGTTCAATGCCGAACAGACACGCGAGGCCATAAAAGAAATCCGCTCCCTCACCGATAAGCCTTTTGGAGCCAATGCCACACTTCTTTTCCCGGGCGCAAGTGAAAACGCCAAAGTTTTATTGGAAGAAAAGGTGCCGGTCATTAATTTTTCGCTGGGCAAAGGCGACTGGATTGTAAAAGAAGCGCATACCTACGGCGGAAAAGTTATTGCCACAGTTGTCAACGCGCGCCACGCCAAACGCGCGCAGGATTATGGCGCTGATGGCGTTATTGCGACAGGTCACGAAGCTGCGGCGCACGGCGAACATGTAACATCTCTTGTTCTTATTCCTTCTCTGGTTGATACCATTAATATTCCCGTTATTGCCGCCGGCGGTTTTGCCGATGGGCGGGGATTGGCGGCGGCGCTGGCTCTGGGCGCGGAAGGCATTGCCATGGGCACTCGTTTTATGACGACCAAGGAAAGTCCTCTGCATGAAATTTATAAAAATTTATCCATCGAAAAAGACGTCAACGATACGCTTTTTTCCGATCGTTTTGACGGAATTTTATGCCGCGTCCTGGAAACACATGCCGCTAAAAAAGCCATTAAGCGAGGCCTGAATTTACCGGCGGCTTTTTTTAATGCGCAGGAGATTGCCAAGCAATTGGGTTTGCCCTTTAGCAAGTTGTTTCTGGGAGTGTTACTTTCCGGCTGGAAAAATGCCCGGCAACTGGCTTTTATGGCTAACGGCTTTAACGCGATAAAGCTCGCCACGGAAGACGGCGATACGAAAAAGGGCGTGCTTCCCGTGGGACAGGTTACCGGTCTGATTCACGATGAACCGACGGTGGCCGAACTTATGGAAAGAATTGTTGCGGAAGCGAAATTACAGCAGCAAAAACTTAATACTCATTTTTCTTAACAAGCGGATTTAGAATAAATATGTTTCAGAATAAAAAAGTAGTCGTCGTCATGCCGGCTTATAACGCCGAAAAAACCCTCCTCAAAACATACGAAGAGGTTATGGCTCAGGGCATTGTGGATTTGGTTGTTTTTGTCGATGATGCCAGTTCCGACAATACCGCGAAAATCGCGGCAGGACTTCCCCAGACAAAACTTTTTGTGCATGAAAAAAATCTGCGGCTATGGCGGCAACCAGAAAACCTGTTACCGGCTGGCGCTGGAAGAAGGCGCGGATATTGTAATTATGGTGCATCCCGATTATCAATACACGCCGAAGCTGATTCCGGCGATGGCCTCATTAATCGCAAGCGGTCTTTATCATTGCGTGCTTGGTTCCCGCATCCTGGGCGGCTATGCCCTGAAAGGCGGCATGCCGTTCTGGAAATATATTGCCAACCGTTTTTTGACTCTTAGCGGAAAATATTTTAATCGGAGCGAAACTCTCCGAATATCATACCGGATACCGCGCCTTTTCCCGCGAGCTTTTACTGAAACTGCCGCTGCAAAATAATTCCGATGATTTTGTTTTTGACAATCAAATGCTTGCTCAAATTATCTGGTTTGGCTATACCGTGGCCGAAGTGAGCTGTCCGACAAGTTATTTTGCGGAAGCATCTTCCATTAATTTTACCCGCAGTGTAAAATACGGTTTGGGCTGTTTGAAAACAGCTTGCCGTTTCGCCTGGCTAAAATAAACTTAATAACATTCTCCCCTATTTCCCGCTCATGAATAAAAAATATAAATATCTAATTATCATTTTTTTAATCGTTGCTTCTTTCATTGCTTTTGGCCGTATTTTGGGCAATGATTTTATTAATTTTGATGATAATGTTTATATCACTGAAAATAATCATATTAAATCCGGCATTAATACCGAAACGTATCAAATGGGCATTTAGCGCTGTTGTCTCCAGTAACTGGCATCCGCTGACTTGGCTTTCTCATGCTCTGGACTGGAGCTTATTCGGAGCAAACGCTTCCGGTCATCATCTTAGTCAGCCTGCTTCTGCATATCGGCGCTGTTCTCTTTTTGTTTTTCTTTTTAAACAAAACAACAAAAGCTCTCTGGCCTTCGGCTTTTGTCGCGGCTCTTTTCGCCCTGCATCCCCTGCGGGTGGAATCCGTTGCCTGGGCGGCGGAACGCAAAGATGTTTTAAGCATGTTTTTCGGTATGGCCACTCTTTACGCCTATGCCTTTTATGTTGAAGAGCATAAAACTTTCCAAATATTTTCTTTGTTTAATCATTATTTGCTTTGAGCCTGATGTCCAAACCCATGCTGGTTACCCTGCCTTTTGTCATGCTTTTACTTGATTACTGGCCGCTGGGAAGATGGCAAAAGGCTCTCAATCTCCGCCAAGCGATACGACAGCTGTTATTGCCAAGATCAGCAAAAGAAGAAAAGTAAAAAGAGTAAAGCCGATGCTCACTGGAGAAAAGAAGATATCCACGCCTGTCAAAAGCCGCCTTCAATTAATCAGTTCTCTTTTATGGGAAAAGATTCCTTTTATTTTTTTAACAATCGTTTCGAGCTATTGTGACTATCTGGGCGCAAAACAAGGGCGGCGCGATTGCTTCTCTGGATAAATTGCCTTTTTTTGAACGTGTTTTAAACGCGATCTATTTCTTATGTTTCCTATCTATGGTAAAATTTTCTGGCCGGTTGATCTGGCGGTATTTTATCCTTATGAATATTCATTTCCAATGTGGCAGGTTTTTGAGTGCCATATTACTTTTACTGGGAATCAGCGCTGCTGTTATTTACTTCATCAAGAAAGCTCCTTTTCTTTTTGTCGGCTGGTTTTGGTATTTGGGAACTCTTATTCCCGTAATCGGTTTGGTGCAGGTCGGCAGGCAGGCCATGGCCGACCGCTATACTTATCTGCCTTCCATCGGCATCGCCATTATGCTGGCCTGGGGTATTGTTTATTTATTGCCCAAGGAAAAACTGCGTAAAATAATTTTAATTCCTGCTGCAGTTATTGTTCTTTCCGTTTTGACATTTTTGACCTGGCAGCAATGCGGCTACTGGAAAAACAGCATCTCCCTTTTTAACCATGCTCTGGAGGTAACCAAAAATAATTATCTGGCGCATACCAATCTGGGCATTGCCCTGGCTGCCGAAGGAAAAATTGATGAAGCCGTTTCTCATTATCGCTTAGCTTTACAGGTAAAGCCCAATGACGACACAACTCATTATAATTTCGCCAACGCCTTAAAGAAGCAGGGAGCGGATGAAGAAGCGATTGCGCATTATCGGGAAGCACTGCGCATCAACCCTTATTATTCCAAGGCTCATAATAATATAGGGGTTTATCTCGAAGCGCAGCTCAAGCATGACGAGGCTATTTATCATTACCGGCAGGCACTGCAGGTTGATCCTAACAATCCGGGTGTTCATTTTAATTTAGGAATAGCGCTGGGCAGAAAAGGCGAATTGAAAGAAGCCATTGAATCTTTCCGTACGGCAATTTATCTGGATCCCAATTATGAACCATGCCCGGCTGGCACTGCGACGGGCATTGGAAATACAACAGCGACAAAGTCGTTAATTGCCATCACCAATTTCTTTAATAGCGGCATGTTTTGAAGTTGACTTACAATTTTTTTATAAATACACTAGTGAATTCTTTTTTATTATTTTTTATGTGAATGTTTAATATAGATGAATAAAAAATACATATATATAATTACAGTTTTTTTAATTCTTGCTTCTTTTATTGCCTTTGGCCGTATTATGGGCAATGATTTTATTAATTTCGACGATAACGTTTATATCACTGAAAACAATCATATTCAAACAGGCCTTAATCCGGAAACGATCAAATGGGCATTTAGCGCTGTTGTCTCCAGTAACTGGCATCCGCTGACGCTACTTTCTCATGCTCTGGACTGGAGCTTATTCGGAGCAAACGCTTCCGGTCATCATCTTATTAATTTACTGTTGCATATCGGCAGTGTCCTCTTTTTATTCTTCTTTTTAGAAAAAACGACAAAGTCCCTCTGGCCTTCGGCTTTTGTCGCCGCTCTTTTCGCCCTGCATCCCCTGCGGGTGGAATCGGTTGCCTGGGCGGCCGAACGCAAAGATGTTTTGAGCATGTTTTTCGGTATGGCGACTCTCTACGTCTATGCCCTCTACGTTGCAGAGCAAAAACTTGCCAGATATTTTCTTTGTTTAACATTATTTGCTCTGGGACTAATGGCCAAACCCATGCTGGTTACCCTGCCTTTTATTATGCTTTTACTTGATTACTGGCCGCTGGGAAGATGGCAGAAGGCTCTCGCTCTCCCCAACGTACCGGCAGCTGACTAGTGAAAGATCAGAAAAGAAGAAACCTAAACAGCGTAAAGCCGATTCCACTAAAGAGAAAAAGATATCCACGCCGCCGGCGAGCCGCTCTTCAATAATCCGTTCTCTTTTATGGGAAAAGGCGCCTTTTATTTTTTTAACAATCGTTTCGAGCATTGTGACTATCTGGGCTCAAAACAAAGGTGGCGCAATTGCTTCCATGGAACAGCTGTCCTTTCCTGCACGTGTCGTCAACGCTATCATCTCTTATGTTTCTTATTTAGGGAAGATTTTTTGGCCGGTTGATCTGGCCATGTTTTACCCCTATGAAGATCCCTTTTTGCAGTTGCCTATCGCAGGCGCACTCTTAATCTTGATCGCAATTACTATTACTGTTATTTATACGGTTAAAAAATTACCTTTTTTGTTCGTGGGCTGGTTTTGGTACTTGGGAACTCTTATTCCCGTAATCGGTTTGGTGCAGGTCGGCAAGCAAGCCATGGCCGACCGCTATACTTATCTGCCTTCCATCGGCATCGGCATTATGCTCATCTGGGGTATTGTTTATTTATTGCCCCAGGAAAAACTGCGTAAAATAATTTTAATTCCTGCTGCAGTTATTGTTCTTTCCGTTTTGACATTTTTGACCTGGCAACAGTGCGGCTACTGGAAAAGCAGCATCTCCCTCTATAACCACGCCTTGCAGATAACTAAGAATAACGACCTGGCTCATTATAATTTAGCCAATGCTCTTATCAAACAAGGGAAGACCGGGGAGGCAATTGTTCATTTCAGTCAAGCAATTGCGATTAATCCCTATCATGATAGTGCCCACTGCAATCTGGGAGTTGCTCTGGCCGCCGAAGGGAAAAACGGAGGAAGCCATCGCCCATTATTTGACTGCAATCAAGATTAATCCCGATCAAGATGCAGCCCATTCCAATCTGGGTATTGCTCTGGCTGCCCAAGGGAAAAACGAAGAAGCCATTGTCCATTATCTTGAGGCAATTAAAATCAATCCTGATTACGCTGATGCCCATTATAATTTAGCCAATTTGCTTTTAAAGCAGGGGCAAATCGACCAGGCCATAAGCCATTACCTGGAAGCAGTCAAGATTAATCGTGACCATGACAACGCCCATTATAATTTAGCCGATGTCTTTGTGAAACAGGGCAAGATTGACCAGGCCATTGAGCATTTCCGCGAAGCTGTACGAATTAAGCCTTCTTCTTTCGCGTCTCTTAATAATCTTGGCGTTAATTTAGAAAGGCAGCAGAAACATGACGAGGCAATCCTCTATTACCGCAGAGCTTTGCTGCTTGAACCCCAAAACCCCGGTGTCCATTTCAATTTAGGCGTAGCTCTGGGCAATAAAGGCGATTTAAATGAAGCTATTGAACATTTTCGTCAGGCAATTTATCTTAATCCCAATTACGAAGAAGCCCGCCGGGCTTTGAAACTGGCCTTATCCCTGGAAAAAGAAAAGAAGAGATAAATATCAATGAATTTTATTTTTTAACGGATGGCTCAACTGATGAATAAAAAATATAAATATTTAATTGTCATATTATTAATTGTTTTTTCCCTCATCGCTTTCGGCCGGATTATAGGCAATGATTTTATTAATTTATGACGACAATAAATACATTACTGAAAATAATCACATTAAAGAAGGCATTAACGCAAAAAGTATTCAATGGGCATTTACCACTACATACTTTAGCTATTGGCATCCCCTTACCTGGCTTTCGCATATGCTGGATTGGAGCTTATTCGGAGCAAATGCTTCCGGTCATCATCTGGTAAGTTTATTATGGCATATTGGCAGCGCTATACTCCTTTTTCTTTTTTTAAGTAAAACTACCGGCGCACTCTGGCCTAGTGCTTTCGTTGCCGCACTTTTCGCCCTGCATCCCCTGCGGGTGGAATCGGTGGCCTGGGCATCAGAGCGCAAAGATGTTTTGAGCGTGTTTTTCGGGATGGCGAGTCTTTATGCATATGCCTATTATGTCGAAGAGTTCAAAGGTCTCTCAGTATTTTCTTTGCTTAATATTGTTTGCTTTGAGCTTGATGGCCAAGCCCATGCTGGTTACCCTGCCTTTTATTATGCTTTTGCTTGATTACTGGCCGTTAGAGAGATGGCAGAAAGCTTCAACTCCAGTGAATGTTCCAGCATTAGCTAATAAAAGAGCTGGTAAGAAAAAAAGTAAACAGCGCAAAGCCGAATCTTTGATGGAGAAAAAGACAGTCAAACCTATCAGAAGCGGCCATCAATTAATCGGTAATCTGTTGTGGGAGAAAGTACCGTTCTTTTTTTTAGCAATGATTTTGAGTATTGCGCTTATTTGGCAGCAACAAACCGCTGGCGGGATAGCTTCCCTACAACAAGTTTCGTTTTCTAATCGAATAATAAATGCCATTGTATCTTATATTTCTTATCTTGGTAAAACTTTCTGGCCGTTTAATCTGGCGGTAATTTACCCTTATGAATTTTCATTGCCGTTATGGCAAGTCTTGGGCGCTTCTTTGTTATTATTGGGGATCAGCATCGCTGCTATTTACAGCATAAAGAAAGCTCCTTTCTTTTTTATAGGCTGGCTTTGGTATTTGGTTACTTTGTTTCCCGTAATTGGATTGTTACAGGCAGGTTCGCAGGCCATGGCTGACCGCTATACTTACCTGCCTTCCATCGGTATCGCCATCATGCTGGTCTGGGGTATCGTTTATTTATTGCCCAGGGAAAAAATGCGTAAAATAATTATAATTCCTGGAACGGTTATTCTTGCCGCTTTAACATTTTTAACCTGGCAGCAGTGCGGTTATTGGAAAAACAGTATCGAACTATTTAATCATGCTTTAAAGGTAACAAATAATAATTTTCTGGCGCACGCAAGCTTTGGTGTAGCTTTAGCCGATGAAGGAAGAATTGACGAAGCTATTGTCCACTATATTGCTGCAATTAAGATTATTCCCGATTATAGCGACGCTCACTATAATTTAGCCCTTGCCTTTGAGAAGCAGGGGAAGTTAGAAGAAGCGATTGCACATTACCGTGAGGCTCTGCGCACCAATTCGGATAATTCTAGTGCGCACATTAATTTAGGTGTAATTTTAGGAAAACAGCTTAAGCACAATGAGGCTTTATATCATTTCCGGCAGGCATTGCGAATAGATCCCGACGATCCTGGAATCTATTTAAGTTTGGGAATAGCTCTCGCCAATACCGGTAAATTAAATGAAGCTATCGAATATTTTCGCCAGGCAATTTATCTTAATCCCAATTACGAGGAAGCTCGCCGGGCATTACGGCTTACTATGGAAATCGAACAGAAGCGAAGACATTAATCACAAGGGGCTTTTAACACAAATAACTTCACCTAAAATACGCGGTTAGAGATAAAAAGCAATAACGGGATGTTTCATAGTTTCGGTTATCATTCCCGCTCGAAATGAAGCCGGGAATATTGCGAAGATATTCGCCTCTGTACCCGAAATGGGAGGCGGCACGGAGTTAATATTTGTGGAAGGCCATTCGACAGACAATACGTATGCAACAATCGAAACAGCCATTAATGCTAATCCTCACCGGCCATCTCAGCTTTTGCGCCAAGAAGATAAAGGTAAAGGTGACGCTATCTGTTTAGGTTTCAAACATGCGAGCGGTGATATCCTCTTAGCTTTTTCCTGGTTATTGGGACGGCCGATCAAAGACACCTTATGCGGGACAAAGGTTCTCTGGAAGGCAGACTATGAAAGAATTGCGGCAAATCGTTCATACTTCGGTGATTTCGATCCTTTTGGTGATTTTGATCTTTTATTTAGCGCCGTCAAATTGAATTTGAAAATTGTTGAAGTTCCCATCCGCTATCGGGAGCGTACCCATGGAACGGCCAATATCAGCCGAAGGAAACATGGCTGGCTTCTTCTTCGAACGGTCTGCTTTGCAGCATTAAGAATCAAATTTGTGTAAGGGGTATTATGATGAAGGCATGGCTTACCCACCCTCTAATGAAAGGCTTTAACCTTGATAATCCCGAAACTACACACCTAAGACGGCGGATCATTCAGGAGAAAAACTTTCTTCACCGCGTCTATGACGAGTGGTATAAGTCTTTGATCAATTCCATATCTGAAGGAAACGGTACCGTTGTGGAGATAGGATCAGGGGCAGGGTTTTTAAAAAATTTTTTACCTGGGGTTATTACATCGGAATATTTTTATCTGTACGATATCGATTGTGTACTTGATGCCGGCTTTTTACCATTTGCGGATGGATCAATCAAAGCAATTGTAATGACAGACGTGTTTCATCATTTGCCAAAACCCCGACTATTTCTGGCCGAAGCAGCACGCTGTCTTTGTCCCGGAGGTGTCGTAGTTATGGTGGAGCCTTGGGTGACATCATGGTCAGACTTTGTCTATTCCAAATTTCATCATGAACCATTTCAACCGGATGCGCAGCAGTGGGAGTTTGAAAGTGAAGGCCCACTCTCCGGAGCCAATGGAGCCTTGCCCTGGATTGTGTTTCACCGCGACAGAAAACAATTCGAAAGCGAATTCCCCCAATTGCATATCCGCAGCATTGAACCAATGATGCCTTTACTATATCTCTTATCAGGCGGTGTATCGCTAATCAGCTTACAACCAGGATGGACTTTCAGAATTTGGCGTTTCCTGGAGAGCTTGCTTGCGCGCTGGATGGATCATTGTGCTATGTTTTCAAAAATCGTATTAGAAAAGATTGACTAAAAGGGGAAAAATAATGCACCGTGGTGGAAATTCAAATCTGGAAAAAAACCATGCAAAAGAATTAATTAAAGCAGGGGCAGAAGATGTCTGGGGATGGAATTCGCCGGCCGGCCGTGAGCGCGTAAAGGCTCGTATCCAGTGGTTTATTAAAAATTGTAATCTTCGCTCCGGCTTAAATGTTCTGGAGTGTGGATGCGGCACTGGAATTTTTACACGCCATTTTGCAAAAACGGGTGCAAACATTACGGCAGTCGATATTTCTGCAGAATTGCTTGAAGTGGCAAAGAGCAAATGCCCTTCGCAAGTTAATTTCATTCAGGCAGATTTGGAGAAACCTAAAGAATTACCTGATAACTATTATGATGTTTTGTGCGGCATCTCTGTTTTGCATCATCTGAATCTCCCCCTGGCTCTATTTGAGCTAAGAAAAAAACTCAAACACGGAGCTTGCTTTGCCTTTTCAGAACCGAATTTGTTGAATCCAATTAATAAATATGTGCTTTTCACCGATGATATGGAAAAAAGAAAAAGATTAGGGGTAAGCCCAACAGAAATGGCATTTAAGCCTAAGGAACTAGTTTCATTATTCCAGGAGGCCGGCTTTAAAGTTCTTTTACTTAAATACCGTGATTTTTTGCATCCATCAGTACCACAAAGTTTAATACCCTTCGCTAAGGGGGTGCAATTTATTGCTGAACGAATGCCTTTAATTCGATCCTGGAGTGGGTCTTTGTGGATAACAGGGCTCAAAATATAATAATATCAAAAAAAAACATCTATTGTGGAAGATTATAAAAAAATATTTCTAAGATTTAGTATCAGACACTCATAATAATTAAATCACCCCTAGAATTAACGCAACAACTGATTCCCATAATGGAAAATCCTATCCAGGGCATGCTTATTGGATGATATAATTTACATACAAAGCTGGACAAGTTTACCGTTTTGCGTTGCAAATATTTTTTCTGCCTTTCCGATGTTTTATCGGAAATAGAATAGAAAATGCCTTTATTGCACTACTGCTGGTGTTAGAGTTTGCTTAAAAGCAAAAGAGATAACTAATCATTGGCGACAGCTTTCAAAGCGGCAATTGTTTTATAATAATCACCACTGCCAAAGATAGAGGCGCCGGCGACTATCACCTGCGCGCCCGCCTCAACAATGCTTTTAATGTTTTGTAAATTAACTCCTCCGTCAACTTCCAGTAAAGGTTTATTGGGCAGGCCTTTCAACATCTGGCAGGCCTTAGTAATTTTAGGCAAAGTATTTTCCATAAACTTCTGTCCGCCGAAACCCGGATTAACAGCCATAACCAGCAAAAGCTCAATCTCAGAAACAATATTTTCGATACGCTTCAGCGGTGTATCCGGATTCAGCGATACTCCGGCTTTTTTGCCGCAATTTTTTATCAGGTCAATCATCCGGAGAAGATTATCGACGGCTTCAACGTGAATAGTAATAATATCGGCGCCCGCTTTCGCAAAAGATTCAATATAGTTTTCAGGATTTTCAATCATCAGGTGCACATCAAAAGGTAGTTTTGTTGTTTTTCTCAGGGCCGATATTATCCCCGGACCCATGGTGATATTGGGAACAAAGTGCCCATCCATCACGTCAACATGAATCCAATCGGCGCCGGCTTTTTCCACGGCGGCAATTTCCTCGCTCAGTCTTCCGCCGTCTGCGGATAGAATTGAAGGGGCAATCAGTACCATCGAATTTTTTCTCCTTTATGCATTTGTTCAATTATACCAAAGTTTCTTCTCTGTCAATCTAAAGAAGGCTGAAGAAGGGGTATTAGCCTGACAGTCTTTAACCTACACTCCTATGCATAAGGAAAAGCTTGACACAAATGCGGAAAAATCTAAAGATGTAAGTATGTACATCGTATATAATGCCGTATTGATGGTTGCCGCCATAATTGTTTTACCCTATTATTTACTGAAAATAATTTTTACCGGTAAATATCGCAAAAGTTTAATCCCGAAACTGGGCGGAAGGCAGGCAACAATACTGGCCAATTTGAAAGACGGGCCGCGTGTATGGATACATGCGGTTTCAGTCGGCGAAGTAACCGCCGCCGCGCCGATTGTCGCTTCTTTAAAAATGAAAAGGCCGGATGTAGAAATTATTTTTTCCACTTCTACGGAAACCGGTCAGGAAATGGCGCGCCGTCTTATCCAGGGCGCTGCCGCATTCATTTATTTTCCTCTGGATATTCCGCAGATTGTGCGCAAAAGTCATAAAACATGGTCAATCCTAATATTTTTGTTATGGTGGAAACGGAACTCTGGCCTAATTTTCTAAAAGCCTGTAAAGCAAAAAGGATAAAGACCTTGATGGTTAATGGACGGATTTCTTTGCGCTCTTACGGTAAATATCGCCTGACCAGTTTTTTTTGGAAAAAAATTCTTAATGATTTATCCGTCGCCGGTATGATTACCGAGATTGACGCGGCGCGTTTTACAAATATCGGCATGGCCTGAAGATAAGATTCAAGTAATGGGAAACGCCAAGTATGATGCGTTGGCAGCCATGGCCTCACCCGCCCTGCAGAAAGAAATTGCCCGCCGATTTAATGTGCGGGAGAATGAAAGATTTTTTGTCGCGGGCAGCTACCCATCCGGGCGAAGAAGAAATTATCATTGATGTTTATAAGAAGCTTTTAAATCGCTATCCCGAATTTAAACTAATTATCGTTCCGCGGCATATTGAAAGAACCTGCGCTATTCTGGAACTTCTGCAGAAATCCGGGTTTCCGAACGTCATTACGCTTACCGACATGAATAACGGACAAAATACGCAAGAGTGAAACTATTATTGTTGTTGATGTTATCGGCGAGCTTTTCAAGATTTATTCCCTGGCAACTATTGTTTATTGCGGCGGAAGCCTTGTTGCCAAAGGAGGCCAAAATATTTTAGAGGCTGCCGCCTGGGGAAAAGTAATTTTTTACGGCCCTTCGATGGACGATTTCAGCGAAGAAAAAGCCCTGCTGGAAGAAGCGGGTTGCGGCGTAACAATACGAAGTGCGGAGGAATTGCTTCAAAACATTCTGCACGTGCTGGAACATCCCGAAGAACTGGAAAAGCGAGGCGCCAGAGGCAAAGCTGTTGTGGCCGCCAATATGGGCGCGGCTGCCAGATATGCCGAAATGATTATAAGATATATAGACTAAAGACTGAAGGCTAAAGGCTCTAATTATCAAGGAGGATTTTTATGCTGAAAAAATACGAGGCGGCAAGCGAGCAGGTCAACCTGACAAAGGCTTTCATGGCGAGATCAGTTATTTACAGGTACCTGAACAGAACAAACCTGATATGCTATTCAGAACTTTCCAGGCTAATCGGCTGTCAGGCGTTCATCAAGCATGAAAACCACAATCCGACCGGATCATTCAAGATAAGAGGAGCGCTTAATTTCTTTCATCACATGTCCAGGGAAGAGCTGGAAGCCGGTATCCTCGTTGCGACCAGAGGCAACCACGGCCTGGCTATGGCCTGGGCGGGACAATGGTTCCATGTGCCCTGCACGGTTGTCGTGCCGGAAAACAACAATCCTGAAATCAACAGGACAATAGAAAGCTACGGCGCGGAACTTATTGTCCACGGAGAAGACTTCTATGACGCACAATCCTACTGCGAAGAACTTGTGGACAGTGCCGGTTATTACTATGTCCAGCAGGGCAACGAACCGGAAATCCTGAACGGCCTTGCCACCATGGGACTGGAGATATTTGAGGACCTGCCGGAAGTAGATACAATCATTTGTCCTATCGGCGGCGGTGCCGGCTGCGCGTCGCTTGTAAAAACCATGCGTGCATTAAAGCCCGCAATCGAGATAATTGGCGTAGAGGCTCAGAATGCCCCCTCTTTCTATAATTCCTGGAAAAAGGGAGAAATTGTAATTCTCGATGATGCCCATACGGTTGCCGACGGCCTTGCCGCGAGAAGCGTATTCCATCTGCCGTATGTCATTCTCAAGGACACCATCAATGATGTAGTGCTCTTGACCGAAGACGAGATACTGGAAGGGATTAGAATGGCGCTGACAATCACACATAATCTGGCCGAGGGCGCAGGCGCCGTTTCTTTGATGGCCGCTTACAAAATAAAAGACCGACTTTCCGGCAAGAAAGTGGTTATGATCATGTCCGGCGGCAACCTGAATATGGATACCCTGAAAACAGCACTTGGATGCTGATGCACGTCGCAATGACGTGATGAGAAGCGACGCAGGCGTATTACTAATACGCTGAGGAAGCCGTCGACGCTGCCAACAAAGTTAGCCAAAGAAAGCGGAATGGTATCACTCGTCTTTTTTATAATAACCTGCCCACTTCGCATCTATCTGATTCTGGATATCTGCGATCTGCGCATCGGTAAGAATCTTGAACCGTGACTGCGAGCGGAAGTATTCACGGACCGGTATCAGCTTGCGTTTTTCCACAAGCTTTTCGGATGCTGCAGTCAGTTTGAACTCACCGTTAACTATTTCGTAGAGGTCATAATATCCGGTTTCCACGGCAAGCCTGCCGATCTTTATCCCGTATCGCGGGTCATATCCCCAGCCCGGCGGGCAGGGAATATGGATATGGAAGTACTTGGTGCCCGGCATATCCATGCACTTTCTGATCTTGTCAAAAAGGTCCAGCGGGTAGGCAGCGGAACAGGCGGCAACATAGCTTAAGTTATGCGCCGCCATGATTGCCGGCACATCCTTTTTTTGCTGCAGCTTTCCCTTGAACGGCGTGTTTGCGGTCATAGCGCCGATAGGGGTAGTGCCCGAGCGCTGAACACCGGTGTTCATGTACCCTTCGTTGTCGTAGCAGAGGTAGATGAAGTTATCGCCGCGTTCTGCGGCGCCCGATAAAGCCTGCAAGCCGATGTCGCTTGTCCCGCCGTCGCCTGCCCATGCGGCCACTTTGATATTATCCTTTCCCTGTGTCTTCAGGGTTGCCAGAATTCCGGTGGCTGCGGCTGCTGTTGATGCAAACGTCACATTCAGGCAGGGAAGTTTGGTCGAGGCAATCGGAAAAAGCCCCTGCAATACGGTAAGACAGCTGGGCGGCACAACAAGGATGGTGTCTTTCCCCAGGGCCTTGAGACCCACCCTGTAGGCGATGGCCAGGCCGCAGCCGGTGCACGCCCTTGTTCCCGGATGGACAAATTCCTCTGTCGGTAAGCTTAAAATTGTTGTCTTGGCCTGCATGTGCTTCTCCTATAGTTTTAAGCCCTATCCATACGGGCTCTTTCGAAACCCTGCTTTTTGTCGCCGCCCGGAGGGTTTGTGTCAAATCATCTGTCCGGATGTCGCGGCCGCCGATTCCCGCAATAAAATTCTGGACCACCGGCAAGGCGCCTGTACCGGCAAGATGTTCATAAAGTGCGGACTTTAAATCCGATACCAGCGCACCTTCATAACCGTAGCTCAATGCCTTTTCAAAGACGATAACGCCTTTTTTCCCTTTCAGTGCATTGGCCATCGCCTCGTCCGGGAAAGGCCTGTAAAAGCGAACGCCCATGACGCCCACCTTGATGCCCTCTTTTCTCAAGGCTATCAACGGAAACCCGCAGCTGGTAGGTCAGTGATCCCAAGCCTACGGCAACATATTCCGCATCATCGCAAAGATAAGGCTCTATATACGGATCGCCGCCCCGGCCAAATATATCGGCAAACCTTTTTTCCGCTTCAGCTGCGACTGTAAGCGTTGTCCGCATTTCTTCCTGAAGCAGATATCTGAATCTCCATATATCCGTGGGCAAGCTCACCTCTGACATCCATACGTACGTCAGGTAAGGTCACGGTATTGAGATTGGCGGGTTCCTCAGGGTTAAGTGCATAGTCCGGCCTGAAATGGCGGCAGAAACGCATCGACCTTTTCCTGCTCGGGCACATCAAACGGCATGTACGTGTGAGAAAGGATATACCCGTCATAGCAGACCATAATCGGAATGCTCACCTTCTCCGCCAGCCAGTATGCTTTGATGACCGAATCAATTATCTGCTGGTGGTCAGCAGCAATACATCTGTATCCAGCCGGTATCGCGCTGTGAAATCGAGTCCTGCTGGTCATTCCAGACATTCCATGGGGCGCCGACCGCCCGGTTGACAACACACATAACAATGGGAAGCCTGGCACCTGCTGCCCACTGGACCTGTTCATGCATGTAAAGAAGCCCGTTGGCGCTTGTTGCGGTAAAAGACCTGGCGCCGGCCGATGATGCAGCAATGCATACGGCAAGGGCGGAATGTTCGCTCTCGACATGGATGTACTCGGCCTTCATTTCACCTGCTTCAACATACTCGGAAAGTTTTTCTGTAAGAGGGGTCTGCGGTGTGATGGGATAGGCTGCTATGACATTGGCACGGCAAAGCTTGACGCCCAGAGCTGCTGCAACGTTTCCGTTTTCTATAATATGCATGGCGTCTACTCCTTGTCCTTGTCTTCTTCTGAAAATTGCGCCTCGTCCACCATGGTTATGGCCTTGGTCGGGCATTCTTCAGCGCAGATGCCGCACCCCTTGCAGTATTCCAGATCGATCTTAGGCGGTATCGTTCTGGAAATGACAATATCCGGACAGAACAGCCAGCAGATGAAGCAGGCTTCTTTATTCCTTTTGCAGGGGATGCAGAGGCTTTGATCCAAAACCGGCCTTTCCACCCTCCATGAACCGGTCCTTCCGCCGTCACCCGGCCCGTGTTCGCTGTGAGAAGTTTTTCTTCTGTAATTTCTGGTGCCCATTTTCAACCTCCCGTCACAGTTCTTTCAAAGGCAATCTTTGCCGCCAATGAGTTCTTTTCGGGCTTTCTTGTGCTGAATTCCTCTTCAATGCCTTTTATCAGGATATCCATTCCCAGGAGGTTTGTGGCTTTTTCCAGCGATCCGATGATCCCTGTATTTACCATGCCGTGAGGAAGACCTGCCTCAACAGATATGGCCGTAATGTCTGCGGTTGCCAGCCTGTAATCTTTAAAGTTGTAGGATTCAAAAGCCTTTGGTGTGTTCAAAACGATGATCCCGCCGGGTTTGAGGCCGCTGTGTTACATCCGCCTCGGCAAGCAGCAGGTGGTCAAGGACGACAATGATGTCCGGTGTTTCGATGGGTGATAAATCATATATTTTTTCTCCTGGATATCTTCAGGGATGTCATGACCGGTGCGCCCCTGCGTTCCGTGCCAAAGGTTGGAGCCATGACAACTCCCGGATAACCGGAGACGAAGGCGGCTCCGGCAACAATCTTTGCCGCCGTTATTGCGCCCTGACCGCCCCGTCCATGCCAGCGGATTTCAATATACTCTTTGTTCATGAATGAATCCTCTAATTAGGCTAAAGGCTGAAGTCGGAAAACTTGCCGTCGCTCTATAAACTAAATAACTCCCCCGTCCGCACCCGAATAAAAAGGCCATGGTTTCTTATCCACGGCCTTGAAAATATTTCTAACACTCCAGGATATCAAACAAACGACTCTTTGAAATTATCTAATTGCCATATCCCGATACGCTTCGCTATCGGGATTAATTCAACTAACGCTTCAAACTTTACTCTGTTTGTTTTCAGCGAGTTTCATTAATTCGACTAGCAAATATTACTGCACTACATTTGTAATATTTGAGTCTGATTAATTGCTAGAATAAATCAACCACGTTGTCAATATTTAATTTTCCAGCTGTTATGTTTATTTTTTGCTCTTCTCTTGTTAATAATTCTGACGGTAAAATAAATTATAGCCAAAAATAACAGCCCGATAATCAAGAGCGCTAAAATCGTGGGCAAAGTTGCGCCCGCGATGAGAGTACCCGGATGCCAGCTGGGTTCGCTTACAATACGTCCAAGTTTGGTTTTGTATTTTTCCGGTAAATCGGGAATACCGTCGCCGTTTGCGTCCGGGAACGACCGGACATATTCGATCACGCCCTGCCATTCTTTTAGCTCCTGTATGCCGCGTCTGGATTTATCCGCGTCCACCCTCACGTCCGACAGATTTTTTACGGGTCTTCCTTTTTTATCTTTTGGAACGATATCGAGGAAATGATAAGTATAATTCCCGATTACTTTTAAAAAGGTGGCGTTGTAAATATTGGCCGCCACCCGGTAAAGCCGGTGATTGGCTTGACTGTAGTCAAGCTTTTTATATCCTTCTTCCTCGCCGCCCATTTCGATATCCGTCACCCTGTCAAAAATTACGCGGTGCGGATTGTAAGTAAAGCGCAGACCGGATATTTGCAGAAAATAATCGTATCCCTTGCTCGGGTAAACGCTGGTTAAAATTTCCAGAGCCCTTTTGATTTCATATCCGTAGAGGTAAAAACTAATCAGCGGATAGCCCATAGTGGAATCTTTATCCATACCGATACCCAGCGGTATAGTGCGGAATAAATCGCCGACCGTTATCCTGCCGGTCTTGCCCGCAAGCAAATTATCGCGGATAACTCCGTTGGATTCCACGGCAACGTCAACATGGCCTTGCCGAATCAATTTTGTTTACATACCAGCGAATGGAATCGGCAATCATGTTGCCCAGCGGCGATTCATACGCGCCGGTTTCCAAATCCCAGTTGGTATGGGCGATGACTTTGTCATAGCTCAAACCGAAGCCGCCGAGAAATTGCGAATTAATTTTTTGTTTGAATCCTTCAATCATATTTTGAATCGCTGCCTCGCCCACGATGGAGCTGTTCACGGCAATCGTTTTATAATTTTTAAGCGTGACATTTTTTTTACCGCAGGCGATATCCAGAATGCCCACATGTTTTCCGTAAACCCAGGCATGAACAATGATGGTATCGCCTACTTTAACCGGAGTTTGGTGCAGGGCGTGCGTGTGTCCGCTGACAATTACATCGATTCCCTTGACTTTGCGGGCGAGAATTTCATCTTCGGATTTATCGGTATCCACATTAAGACCGCTGTGGGAAAGGCAAATAACAATATCCACTTTTTCCTTTTTGCGCAGTATGTCGACAATCCTGCGGGAAACTTCGATGGGATCGCGAAAAGTCAGAGGCTTCGCAAAAGGAGCCACCGCCGCGGCATCCTTGCCCATAATGCCGAAAATTCCGATCTTGAGTCCGCCGCGGGTCAAAACGGTATAATCTTTTACCCCAACTTCCCGAAAAGCCTCCTGCAAACTATCGTCGGCGGGATTTTTTTTATCAAAAATCGCGCTGGCAAAAACGATGGGGGGCATTCCTCCGCCGGTTTTGGCGGCCTTTAAAATCCGCGCCAGTCCCGCCGGTTTCAAGTCAAATTCATGGTTGCCCAGCGTGACGGCATCATAGCCCATGGCCTTAAGCAGGTGCAATTCGAAAGCTTCTTCCCGCGCGAGCATATGAAAAAGAGAACCCATCGTATAATCGCCGGAATCCAGAACGAGGACGGGATTTTTTCTTTCTCTTTTTGTGTTTTTAATTACGGCGGCGATGCGCGACCAGCCGCCGAGGGTTTTATCGTCGCCGGCATCATAAGGACGATAGTCTATTTCCGGGGAAAAACCCTGCAGATGCGAGTGCAGATCGTTGGTGTGCACTATGGTAATTAGTTTTTCCGCCGCGGATAAATTTGTGAAAAAAAGTACAATGGTAAAAATAACGGCAATACGCAGAAGTTTCATTTGTCGCCTCCCGGAAAACAGATATTTTTTGACAGCGTTATTTCTTAGCATAAAATCCAGGCGCGGAAAAGTGTTTATCTTCCAATAATGACTCAATTTTTGTAAGCAATCCGAAAAGAGTCGTTTTATCCAGAGCGGAAACGGCAACGGCATTAAAGCGGCGGCAAAGATTTTGCAGCAAATCTTTATCGGCAATGCGGTCGGCTTTATTCAATACTCTTATCGCCGGTTTGTCCTGAATATTCCAATTCTTCCAGGATTTTTTCCACCGCCGAAATCTGTTCTTCAAACTGATTATTGCTGATGTCAATCACATGCAAAAGAATATCGGCTTCATTAAGCTCATCGAGCGTCGCCCGGAATGCCGCAAACAATTCTTGCGGCAAATTGCGGATAAAGCCCACCGTATCGGTGATAATCGCTTCGGTATCCCGGGGAAAACGAAGCCGGGCGCTTTTTGTATCCAGCGTGGCAAAAAGTTTATCCTCAACCAAAACGGAGCTTTTGGTGAGAGTGTTGAGCAGTGTGGATTTGCCGGCATTGGTATAGCCGACGATGGAAATGATGGGCAGGTCTGATTTTTGTCTTTTGCCGCGGCGCTGATGCCGTGAAGTTGTTATTGCTTTTAAATCTTTTTCCAGACGGTCTATGCGCTCGCGGATGCGGCGGCGGTCAATTTCCAATTTTGTCTCGCCGGGACCGACTGCCGCCGATGCCGCCGGCCAGTCGCGAAAATGAAGTAGTCGAGATGCGAAAGCCGCGGCAGCATGTATTTGAGCTGCGCCAGTTCCACCTGAATTTTTCCTTCGCGGCTGTGAGCGCGCCTCGCAAAAATATCCAGGATAACCTGAGTGCGGTCGAGAATTTTCAGTCCGGTGAAATCATTGATGGAGCGCACCTGCGCCGCCGTCAGTTCGTGGTCGAAAATGAGCATATTGGCGCCGATTTGCGTGGCGCGCAGGTCGATGGCGGAAAGCTTTCCCCTGCCCACCATGATATTTCGGATCAGGCTGCGGACGGTATTGCACATGCGAGTCAAAAACTTCCACGCCGCAGGTGCGCGCCAGTTGTGCTAGTTCGTCAAGCGATGCTTCCGCGTCGGACAGCGGATTTTTTTCCACGCGCAAGAGAATGGCTTTATCCGCCGCTTCCATCTTGCGAGATTTTTGTTTTTTGGCAAACTCATCTTCCAGTGCCGCAATAAAGGAAAGAAAATTAATTTTGAGCCGGTGCGGCTCTTCGGGATTCATTATTAGCCAGTAGTCTCCCGCCGGATTTTCCGGAATCAGATGCGCCCAATGGAGCGCTCCCGCGGAGCCGTCCGGGCGGACTTCCAGCGCGCCGATCATGATCCAGCCGCAGGTGCGATAAATCGGTTAAATCCTCTGCGGAGAGACTCTTCGCCTGTTTAAATGAGTATGAATCAGGCGCAAGCCTTTGAACCGTACCGATGACGAGCGGAAACCTTCCAGAGCGGGGATTAAAATGCTTTTGTGATCGCCGACGATTACCGTATTGATTTCGCCTTTGCGGCTGATGAGCAGGCCGATTTGGCGGTTAATTTCGCGGGAAAGAAAGGACAGCTGCCAGGCCAGCTCCGGACTGATGATATTTTCCGGCGGAATGCCCTTGCGATAGAGGCGCTCTATTTGCTTTAATCTGGGCGGCGCCCAGTCCTGCCGTATTTCCGAATATTTTATTGATAGCAGTTTTTCCTTTTCAATTGGCCAGTGCCTGTCCCCCGCTGGCGCCTGTCCGGCGAATGCCGGGGGAACAGACCCTACAATAGGGGATCAGTCTGGTTTTTTTAATTACCACATTTGATCCGGATTAGTCAAAACAGCAAAAAGTTAAGAATAAATACTGAAGATAGAAGGATGGAGATAAAAGAAGCTTGGGTCTCTTGATTCCTGCTTACGCGGGCTAGCCCCAATAGCCTCTGGCTATTGGATAATTCGGCTAAAAAACTTCAATGCGCTTTGCTTTTGAAGTTTTAGTCTCATTACAACTAACGCTTTCATACTTCACTTCGTTTGTTTTCAGCGAGTCTCATTACCCACAGCTTACGCGGGGTAGTTCGTCCAACAAGTTTCATCGCGCTTCGCTTCTGAAACTTGGGACTCACTAAAAATCCCCGGAAGATGCATCTTCCGGGGATTTAAATTAACAGTTAAACAACAGCACTCTTGCTCTTAGAAAGTAAGAGTCAGTTTGTTGATGACCAGATAGTCATCTAGAACATTCATTCTTGTGCCCCAATCGTAACCTTTATAGTAATCACCGGTGAAGAGATAACCTACGCCCAGCATATAGGAGAGGTTATTGGTGATTTTGTAGGTACCGGTAACATCAACTTCCCAGCCGTATTTGTTGTTGAGATAGGTTGTACCCCAGCCCCAGGGATCAGGTTTCTTGTCGGCTTGCGCGTAAGAAAGTGAAGCCATGATATCCAGCTTGGAAACAGGTCTCACCCCGGCTCTGAGTTGTCCGAACCAGGCATTGGTCATCGGGCCGCCGACTCTGGAGCCGCTCCAGCCCTGAAGCTGACCCACCCATTTGCTGATCACGTCATAGTTGAACATAATCAGGCAGGGATTCCAGTCGATTCCGCCGTTCAGGCCGCCGAAAGCAAACGGTAAACCGCCTTCCCATTTGTCCGAAGTTGCGGGATCATCGCCGGAAACGTAGGCAAAGGTGCCGCCGGCATAAAACATTTTGAAATCGGCAACGGCATCCAGATAGAAACCGATGCTTTCGAGTTTTACATCCTGACCGGTAACGCCGTCTTCCATTTTTGCATCGCCAACTGCATAATTTAATTCCGCCTGAACTTTAACCGGTCCAATCTGGACAATGGCATAGGGCATCAAGAGGAAACCTGTTACCAGAGTTGGATAGTCGAAGTACCAGTCACTATATTTTTCGTAGGCATAGCGGTAATACGCGGCGGCAAAACCGGCCTGACCGCCCTTCCAGGAATAAATGACACCAGCTTGATACCTATCGACATCATTATCCACGAGGTTGGTAGATAGTTTTGCTGTCTTGCTGCCTTCATACATTTTGACGATTTCCGCCAAAACCGTCCATCCCCCCTGCTGGATTGACCAGCCTATTTTTCCTTGAGGGATCGAACTATCTCCAAAAACTGTTCCCCACGTGCCATCGTTCTGATAACCAACATTAAAGATGCCAACCGGGGAGGCATACTGAATGTAGGCCCAATCGAAAGCGATGTTTTCATTTTCCGCCTCTGTGCCTGCTGAATCTCCCATCAAAATACCGCTATCGGGATATGATCTGGGCGCGCCCCAGGCTCTTTCCATAGCATCGAAGCGGGTGATCAGCTTCAGGCCCGGAGATACGATAAAGTCGCTCTCCAAGCGCAGCCGCTGGAAATAGAAGGCTGTGCTGGGATTAGAAGTTAAAAAAGCCTCCCTTACCTTGGTTTTATTTACATACACTCCGGCGGCGTAAAAATCGCCGCTGAACTTTACATCGACCGCGAAGGCCGATACACTGAAGGCCATAACCAGCCCCAGTGACAACAAAATTAACCAAAATCTCTTCATGCTTCCTCCTTTATTTAATATTCCGCGAGATTAAAAAACTCAGCCTTTAAATAAAAAACGGGCGTTTCTTTTAAAGGCTACCTCTGATTCCGCATATCTTCCAGGCGAAAGAGTTTTTTTAAATACACTTTCGCCGAATATTATTACTTTAGCTTATTATGGCAATAGCTAGCACCGCCAAAAACGATTGTCAAGACAATACTTTTAAAAAAAATTATAACTATATTAATGCCTTTTTGCTGAGAAGGATGCCTCAATAAACAGGCCTCATTTTTACGCCACATTACACATAAAAAAATCCCCGGAAGATAATATCTTCCGGGGATTTAAATTAACACTTCAACAGCAGTCTCTTTTAGAAGGTCAACGTCAGCTTGTTGATGAGCAGATAGTCGTCTCTGACTTCGCCGTAAGAATAGCCAACAGCGCCTTTGTAGTAAGCCCCGGTAAAGAGATATCCTACACCAACCATGTAGCTCAGGTTATTGGTGATTTTGTAAGTAGCGGTGAGGTCAACCTCTGTGCCGTATGCGTTTTCATCATGGGGGCCGCCAAACAATGAGAATTTCTGATCGGCAAGAGCGTAGGAAACGGAGGCCATAATATCCAGCGCCGCGATTGGCCGCACGCCGCCTCTGACCTGGAAGAACCAGACGTTGGACATGGGACTGTCAGCGCTATCAATCACCCCGTAAAGGTTGCCAGCCCATTTAGTGCGCTCAAAATTCCACAGAATCAGACAGGGATTCCAATCCACGCCGCCAGTCAGAAAACCGCCTTCCAGTTTATCGGTGGTATTGTCATCATCGCCGGATATGTAGGCAAAGGTGCCGCCGGCGTAAAACATTTTGAAATCGGCCACGGCATCAAGAAAGAAACCGAGATTTTCCAGTTTTACATTGGTTGGTCCGACGACTTCCCATTTGATCGCGTCGCCCCAGTAGTAATCCAGTTCCGCCTGAATAGTAACCGGACCGATCTTGGCCTTGGCATAGGGAATGACGCCGTAAACATTCGTCATAATGTCAACGATTCTTAAGGCCGCACTGCGCCACCAGAAGCCCCGGAGTCCTGCTTCACCGCCATTCCAGGCATACTTGACGTCGGCCGAATATTTGTCGATATCGGTATCGGTCAGATTGCTCCACGGAGTCGAGCTGAATTTAGCCGTCTTGCTCAGCTCCAGAATCTTGGCGACTTGAATTCTGCCGGTAAAGCCGCCCGAAGTTATTGCCCAGCCGATTTTACCTACGGAGAGTCCATTTTCCTGATTATCCGCGAATACCGTTCCCCAGCCGCCGTCCGGCTGATAACCGACGGTAAACACACCGATGGGAGAGGCATACTCTATGTAGGCCCAATCGAAAGCGATGTTTTCATTTTCCGCTTCCGTGCCTGCTGAATCTCCAAACAAGGGGAAACTGCCGTCGGGGTATGATCGGGGCGCGCCCCAGGCTCTCTCCATTGCGTCAAAGCGGGTGATCAGCTTCAGGCCGGGAGAAACGATAAAGTCGGTCTGCACGCGCAGCCGCTGAAAATAGAAAGCGGTGCTGTTATTATGCGCTGTACTTGCATCAGATTTCTCTAGATCAGTCTTATCCAGATACATACCGGCCGCATAATATGAGCCGCTGAATTTTACATCCAGGGCCCAGGCCGGTACACTGAAGGCCATAACCAGCCCCAGTGACAACAAAATTAACCAAAATCTCTTCATACTGCCTCCTTTCTTCCACAAGATTTAAAAAACTTAGCCTTTAAATAAAAAACGGGCGTTTCTTTTAAAGGCCACCTCTGATTCTGCATATCTTCCAGGCGAAAGAGTTTTTTTAAATACACTTTCGCCGCAGATTATCACCATATCTTATTAAAAAAGTACGTAGCACCGGCAAAAAAGCTTGTCAAGATTTTTTTAAAAAAATTGTAACCAAAATTATACGGTTTTTATTCAATGGATACAGCAGCAAACATGCCCGGTTTTTGCAGGCCTTGCGTCATGCCGACGAAGAGGCTGTGTCATAATAGCAGAAAGTGCTATCAACAACGTCATGCCGGCGAAAGCCGGCATCCAGAACTTATTGAAAATACTGGATTCCGTGTCGCGCTTCGCTTGCACGGAATGACAAAAATGGTAATTGCGACACAGTCTCAAAGGCCGGAATCTAGAGAAAAAAAATCAATAATTAAACAACCAGACGTATATATTTTGGTAAGTAGAAGAAATGGCATCCTTTTATGACTGGATTCCGGCCTTCGTAACCTGAAGGTCATCAATGACCGGAATGACGAACAAAAAAAATCCCCGGAAGTTGCCCGCCCTTCCGGGGATTTAAACTAACAACTAAATAACTGTACTCTTAGAAGGTAAGAGTCAGTTTGTTGATGATCAGGTAATCATCGCGAACTTCATTCGTTGATGCGGTACCTTTGAAATAATCACCGGTGAAGAGATAACCAACGCCCAGCATATAGGAGAGGTTATTGGTGATTTTGTAAGTACGCGGTAACATCAACTTCCCAGCCGTAGGTCTTGTTGAGCCAGGCTGCGGGTGGTTTCTGGTCGGCATAAGCGTAAGAAACGGAGAGGCCTAATATCCAGATCCGCAATCGGACGAACGCCGCCGCGTACCTGATAGAAGAACGGCATTGGACATAGCGCTGTTAGTCGTTGCCAGCTACACCAGCAGCACCTGCGCCAAGTGAGCCTGCCCAGTAAGTGCGATCGAAATTCCACATAATCAAGCAGGGATTCCAATCGATACCGCCGCTGTTGACGCCGCCTTCTTTTTTATCCGTGGTTCCGGGATCATCACCGGAGATCTAGGCAAAGGTGCCGCCGACATAGAACGATGCCGAAATCGGCCAGTAGCATCAATATACAGGCCGAAGTTTTCCATTCTACGTATCAAACCAGTAATACCATCTCTGTTCCCAGCTTCTACGCAGTACAGATATTTGCCCCAGTAGTAATCGAATTCCGCCTCAATCGCGACGGGACCGATCTTGGCTTTGGCATAGGGCTGTAAAGTGTTGACGTAGATCATCGTACCGTAAGGAGCAGTATATGGATATACTGTTTGTAGCTCGCCACGCGCGAGTAGGTGTAGATCAAGCCGACGTCACCCGCAACAGAACCGCTCTTGAAGTTGTAAATAACAGCCGCGATGTATTTGTCGGAATCACGGTCAACGTAATTGGTAGCTGCTTTCGCCGTGCTGCTCAATTCGCCCTCTTTGTAAATGCCGAGCGCGAAATAGAACGGGCCGACGGGGAGCAGATAGCCGATTTTACCGCAGGTATAACCGTTCCTGCCGTTATCGTTGAAAATTGTTCCCCAGATGTTGTCTAACTGATAACCGGCGGAGAACAAACCGATCGGCGAAGCATATTCAACATAGGCCAAATCGAAGGCGATGTTTTCATTTTCCGCCGTGGTGCCTGCGGAAGTGGCAAAACACCGGGCTCCATAGAACCGAGTCAGTAGTGCTCACCGGCTGTTCTCGCGGCGCCCCAAGCTCTTTCCATAGCGTCAAAACGGGTAACCAGCTTCAGACCCGGAGAAACGATAAAATCGGTCTGCAGGCGCAGTCTCTGGAAATAGAAAGCGGTGCTCGGATGCCCGTACGGTCAGACAGCTTTCTGTAAATTGGTTTTATCCAGATACATTCCGGCCGCATAAAACGAACCGCTGAACTTTACATCGACCGCGAAGGCCGATGCGCTGAAGGCCATAACCAGCCCCAGCGACAGCAAAACTAACCAAAATCTCTTCATTTTTTCCTCCTTGTTATACAAGAGTAAAAAAACTTCCGCCTTTAAAAAACGGGCACTTTTCAAAGGCCACTTCATTACTGCCACATATCCCGCGGCCTTTTTACGGGCTAAAGCATATCTTCCGCAGGATATATTGTGCGAAACTAACAGAGGCTAAAAAGCTTGTCAAGATTTTTTTGAGAAAAATTTAGACCTCTATATGCCGTTTTGCTCAATAGATGCAGCAACAACCATGCCATGTTTTGCGGCAGGCAGCATTCCGGACATTGATGACCGGTATGACAAAAAAAAATCAAGTTAGTTTTTAATAAGATTGTTAGAGAATGAAGCTGTTAATTGAAATTAATTTACCACATTTCATCCGGATTAGTCAAAAGACACATAAAAATTCCCGGAAGATGTATCTTCCGGGAATTTAAATTAACAGTTTACCCGGCGCACCCGACAACAGGGATTTCCGTTTTCACGAAGATGAAATTAGATGCAGTTTTTACAATCGTCAAATAGCTGATTATATTGGAAAATGAATGCGGCAGGCGGGATTTTAAATATTTCTTGACAGGACGCCGATATTAAGGTAGGTGAGGTCGCAAAGGAGATTGTGACTTGCGGTCAAATTATGACTCCTGTTCACAAGACACACGGCCGGATAAAAGCACGGATTGTCTATATTAAAACGTAGCTTATAAACGTTTGAAATCATAAAATTAAAAAGGGAGGTAGAAGAGTATTATGGCTGATGCAGAAAAGGTTCAGTTAAAGGAAGTCTATCCGGTGCCGGCAAAAGATAAAAAAGACGGCATTTATCAGCGGTAGAGCGGCTTATGACAAACTGTGGAAAAAATCGATTGAGAATTCGGAAGCTTTTTGGGGCGAAATTGCCGAGCGAATATGTCGAATGGTTCAAAAAATGGGATAAAGTGGAAGACTACAACTTCAACGTCAAAAAAGGCCCCATCTACGTTAAATTTTTTCAAGGCGGAAAACTCAATGTTTCTTACAACTGCCTGGATAAACATTTGAAAACCCGCGGCAACAAAATTGCCATTCAGTGGGAAGGCAATGAGCCCGGCGAACAAAAATCATTTACTTATAAACAACTTCATGAGGAAGTCTGCAAATTTGCCAACGTCCTCAAAGCCAACGGCATTAAAAAAGGCGACAGGGTATGCCTTTACATGCCGATGGTTCCGGAACTGGCCATAGCGATGCTCGCCTGCACCCGAATCGGCGCCATTCACAGCATCGTTTTCGGCGGATTCAGCTCCGATGCGCTCAAAGACAGAATTCAGGATTCCGGCGCGAAGTTACTGGCCGTCTGCGACGGCACTTTCCGCGGCAACAAAGCCGTCCCGCAAAAAGCGAGCGCCGATGAAGCCCTGAAATCATGCCCCTCGGTGAAAACAGTCATCGTCGTCAACCGTGTCGGCGATAAAATCAAATGCGATTGGACTGCCGGCCGCGATAAGTGGTGGCATGAAGAAATGGCCAAAGTGGACGCCAAATGCGAACCCGAATGGATGGACGCGGAAGATCCGCTCTTCATTCTTTATACTTCCGGCTCCACCGGAAAACCCAAAGGCGTTATGCACACCACCGGCGGCTATCTGGTCTTATGTCGCCTATACGCACAAAATGATTTTCGATTACCATGAAGAAGATATTTTCTGGTGCACCGCCGATATCGGCTGGGTAACCGGACACAGCTACATCGTTTACGGCCCGCTGTGCAACGGCGCAACCTCGCTTATGTTCGAAGGCGTTCCCAATTATCCGACCTTCAGCCGTTTCTGGCAGGTTGTGGAAAAATACAAGGTCACCATTTTCTATACCGCTCCCACGGCCATCCGCGCCATCGCCAAAGAAGGCAATGAGTGGGTCAAAAAAGCGAATATCTCTTCGATCCGAATTCTGGGCACCGTCGGCGAGCCGATTAACCCGGAAGCATGGAACTGGTATTACAATGTTATCGGACGCGGCGAATGCCCCATCGTGGATACCTGGTGGCAGACGGAAACCGGCGGAATTTTAATTACGCCTCTGCCCGGCGCGATCGACATCAAACCCGGCATGGCCACACTGCCTTTCATGGGCGTAGAGCCTGTCCTTGCTGGATGATGAAGGCAAGGAATTCACAGAAACGGTCGCCAGCGGCGCCTTGTGCATCAAGAAACCCTGGCCCGGCATTATGCGGGGCGTCTATGGAGATCCCAAGAGATTCCAGGAAACTTACTTTGAACAGTTCCCCGGATACTACGTGGCCGGTGACGGCGCCCGCCGCGACAAAGACGGCTATTATCAGATTACCGGCCGCATTGACGACGTTATCAATGTTTCCGGCCACCGCATGGGAACGGCGGAAGTGGAAAGCGCGCTGGTCGCCCATAAGTCGGTCGCCGAAGCGGCGGTTGTCGGTTATCCCCCATGACATCAAGGGACAGGGAATTTACGCCTACGTTACCCTGAAAACCGGCGTCGCAGAAATCGGATGAATTGAAGAAGGAACTGATCGCGCATGTGCGCACGGTTATCGGGCCTATTGCCACTCCCGATAAGATTCAATGGGCGGATATGCTGCCCAAAACACGCAGCGGCAAGATCATGAGAAGAATTTTGAAAAAGGTCGCCGCCAATCTGCTCAACGAACTGGGTGACACCAGCACTCTGGCCGATCCCACGGTCGTTGACGATATCGTGAAAAACAGGGTGTAAACTGAAAAGCCCGATTTTCCCTCAGGGAAGGAAAATCGGGCTTTTTTATAAAGTCTTTTTATAAAAAATAAGAATGCGCGTTTTGCTGAAAAAGCTTTAGCGCAGGACAAGGAGGTTTAAAGCTGTGAACATTATTGCATGCGTAAAACAGGTGCCGGATACGGAAGCGCAGATAAAAGTGAAAGCCGACGGATCGGGCATCGAAGACGGCCAGATCAAATGGGTCATGAATCCTTATGACGAGTACGGCGTGGAAGAAGCCCTGCGGCTGAAAGAAAAAAACGGCGGGGAAGTAACGATTGTTTCCGTGGGGCCGGCACGGGCAATGGAAACTCTAAGAACGGCACTGGCCATGGGCGCGGATAAGGGCGTGCACGTCTCCGATCCGGCTCTGGATAACGCCGATGCGTTCGTTACGGCTTCGGCTCTGGCCGCCGTCATTAAAGGAATGCCTTATGACATCATCTTTTGCGGACAGCGCGCCATTGACGATGATTCCGGCCAGGTCGGCGCGATGCTGGCCGAACTTCTGGGAATCCCCCAGTTGACGCTGGTCACGAAACTGGATTATGCCGGAACTTCCGTAAAGGTTATCCGGCCGATTGAAGGAGCACAGCTCTCGATCGAAACAGCTCTGCCCTGCGTGGTTACGGCGCAAAAAGGGCTCAACGAACCGCGCTACGCCTCGCTTCCCGGTATCATGAAAGCGAAGAAGAAACCCGTGGACGTGAAAAATGCGGCGGCGCTGGGAATTGCCACCGAACGCAAAAGCCAAAGTGGCCAAAACCATTCCGCCTCCGGCCAGACCTCCCGGAAAAATTATCTGCGGAGATGATCCGGCGCAAAAGGCGGCGGAAGTAGCCCGGTTGCTCAGGGAAGAAGCAAAAGTTATTTAATTTAAAAGCGGAGGATTGATAAAATGGCAAAAGGAGTATGGATAATTGCAGAACAAAGAGACGGCGCTCTGCGTAAAATAAGCTTTGAGCTTGCTTCCGCGGCCAGAAAACTGGCCGATCAGACTGGGAGATGAAGTAAGCGCTGTTCTGCTTGGTTCAGGTATAGAAGGCTTGGCCGCGCAATTGGGAAAATACGGCGTGGATAAAGTTTATGTCGGAGACAACGCCGGCATTGGAACCATATATCACCGAGGCCCATGCCGCGGCGGCAGCAAAAATAATTAAAGAAAACGATCCGGCAATCGTGCTTTTGGGCGCATCCGTTCAGGGCAAGGATCTTATCGGCCCGCCTGGCCGCAAAACTGGCCGACCGGTCTGGCCACGGATTGCACGGATGTAAAAATTGCCGACGGCAAACTGGTCTGGCCATCAGGCCGATGTATGCCGGCAAATGCTTCGGCGAAGTTGTTACCAATGCCACGCCGCAGATGGCATCGCTTCGTCCCAATGTTTTCGCGACTGGTGGAAAACGCCAAAGCGGCGGCGGTTACGAAATTGATCCCGCCATTGACGCGGCTCAATTAAGAGCAAGATTCTGGAAGTGCAGAAAGACACCAGCGGCAAGGTGGACTTAACCGAAGCCAATGTTATCGTTTCCGGCGGACGCGGCATGAAAGGTCCGGAAGGATTCCAGATTCTGGAAGAACTGGCTGACGTGCTGAAAGGCAGTGTCGGCGCATCGCGCGCCGCGGTTGATGCCGGCTGGCGCCCGCAGAAAGATCAGGTGGGACAAACGGGAAAAGTCGTTTCTCCCAATCTGTACATCGCCTGCGGAATTTCCGGTGCGATTCAGCATCTGGCGGGCATGAGTTCATCCAAGTACATCGTAGCCATCAACAAGGATGCGGAAGCCCCCATTTTTACCAAGGCTGACTACGGTGTCGTGGATGATCTTTTCAAAGTTGTTCCCGAATTAACCGCGCCTGCAAAAAGCTGGTAGGCTTAATTAATCAGGCTGATAGACTGAAGGCTGAAGGTTGAAGGTATGTAAGACATCTTCAGTCTTCAGTCTCAATGCCGGAAAATAATTACAGTCAATTATTACTTATTTAATCAATCACCCCTCAATATTTCGGAGGATCAATGGAACATACAACAACATTTTCGAGTAGGAAACGAAGGTCGTGAAGTATTCTGGAACGCTCAACAGTTTTGAGCCGATACTTTTTGCTTTTAACCGCCGTGGCGCTGGCCATATTTGCTTACGGAGTTTACCGCCGCTGGAAGCTGTGGAAAGCGATGGGCAAGGAGGAAATCCGCTGGGATAAACTTCCGGCCAGAATAAAATCCCTCTTCGTCAACGGCTTTTTGCAGGTCAAGACATGGAAAGACGCTTATCCGGGAATTATGCACGGCTTAATCTTTTTTGGGTTTTTTGTTTTGATTGTTCGGAGCCGTTTTCGACGCCGGTGAATTCCACATCACGGAACCGTTATTTAACTGGTCGTTTTTGCGCGGCAACTTTTATCTCGGCTTTTCCTTTGCTGATGGATTTATTCGGCCTGCTGGTGCTGATCGGAGTGCTCCTGGCGATGTTGCGCCGGTATATAATCAGAGCCGGAGCGTCTGGCTTATAAGGAAAAATCCGATAACACCGCCGATGACGCCATCGCCCTTTTACTGATTGCCGGCATCATCGTGACCGGATTCATCATTGAGGCTTTGCGCATTTACGTGACCAAGCCCGTCATGGGAAGTCTGGTCGTTTGTCGGCTGGTATCTTTCCCGCACATTCACCGGTCTGGATATGGAGACCGCCAAAATGCTGCACAAGATAAGCTGGTGGACGCATACCTTTATAGCACTGGGTTTCATCGCTTACATTCCCTTACTCCAGGCTTTTGCACATAATTACCACTCCGGTCAATCACTTCCTTCTCTCTTTGAAGCCCACGGGATATCTGGAGCCGATTCGCGATTTTGAAAACGCGGAATCTTTCGGCGCCGGCAAACTGGAAGATTTTACCTGGAAACAAATTTTCGATTCGGACGCCTGCACGCGCTGCGGACGCTGTCAGGACGGATGCCCGGCTTATCTTTCCGGCAAGCCTCTGTCACCCAAAAAGGTGATTCAGGATATTAAAACGTATTGGCTGGAAAAAGCTCCCGCGGCGATCAAGGCCAAAGCGGCCGCGGAAGCGGCGGAAGACGGCGCCAGAAGCGCCGCGCCGGAAAAAGCCCTGGTCGGCGAAGTTATTGATCTGCATGAATTGTGGGCCTGCACCAACTGTATGTATTGCATGGAACACTGTTCAGCCTCCATCGAACATGTGCCGAAGATTGTCAACATGCGGCAATACAAGGTGCTGACGGAAGCCGATTTTGCTCCGGAACTGCAGTTGACTTACCGCAATATGGAAAACAATTCCAATCCCTGGGGCATAGGCGCCCATTTACGCGCTGATTGGGCCAAAGAGCTGGGCGTAAAAACTCTGGCGGAAAATCCCAACGTGGAATATCTCTTTTACGTCGGCTGTTCCGGCTCCTTCGACGACCGCGGCAAAAAAGTCTCCGTCGCCTTTGCCAAAATTTTGCAGGCGGCGGGCGTCAGCTTCGGCATTTTAGGCAACGAAGAAGGATGCTGCGGCGATTCGGCCATGCGCGGCGGCAATGAATACCTCTTTCAGACGCAGGCGCAGGCCAACATCGCGACAATGAACGGCTACGGCGTGAAAAAAATTATTACGACCTGCCCGCACGGCTATAATGCCCTGAAAAAAGATTATCCTAACTTCGGCGGAAATTATGAAGTTTACCATCACACCGAAATCATCGCCGATTTGATCGCCAAGGGGAAAATTACGCTCACCAAACCGCTGACGGGATTGTTTACTTATCATGATTCCTGTTTCCTCGGCCGTTATAACGACATTTACAGTGCAGCCGCGCCGGATTTTGAAGGCTATCCCCGGCATAAAGCTTGCCGAAATGGAACGCAATCTCGACAAAAGCTTCTGCTGCGGCGCCGGCGGTGCCCGGATGTGGATGGAAGAAGATATCGGAGATCGCATCAACAACATGCGGACCGATCAGGCCGCGGCAACAAAGGCCGGTACGGTGGCTGTTGCCTGTCCTTTCTGTCTGACCATGCTCTCCGACGGCATTAAAGACCGGCAATTGGCGGAAAAAATGGTTTCTCTGGATATTGCTGAAATCGTCTTAAAGGCAATGGGTCTGGAAGAAACCAAAGCTCCCGCTGATGTTTGCGTGACGTAAACAGCCTTTTTCCATTAGTAAATTAATAGTTAATTAAATAGTCATTAACAATTTTAAAAAAGCCTGTTCTGAGTAAAGAGCAGGCTTTTTTTATGGAAATTTTTTCAAATTTGGTTTAGTTTGATTTGATGCTTAGACCGAAGGTTGTTAGACTGAAGACTTAAAAAAGTAAGAAAGGGCAACAAATGGAATACAAAAATATTCTTTTAACCCGGGAAGAAGAAATCGCAACAATCACCTTCAACCGGCCTAAAGTTTTAAATGCCATGAATTCCGAAGTGGTGGCGGAAATTTATGACGCGGTAACAATCTGCGCCGGAGATGCCGGCGTAAAGGCTTTAATTTTTACGGGAGCCGGAGACAAGGCTTTCGTGGCCGGAGCGGATATTTCGCAGATGCAAAATTCCACATCGGTGGAAATTCTGCAATTAATGGAATGGGGGCATCGTACTTTGCGGATGATCGAGACTATGCCCAAACCTTCCATTGCCGCCGTCAACGGTTTTGCTCTGGGCGGCGGCACGGAAATAGCGCTGGCGTGCGATATTAGATTTGCTTCGGAAAACGCCGTTTTCGGCCAGCCGGAAATTTTAATCGGCGTTATTCCCGGCTGGGGAGGCACCCAGCGTCTGCCCAGGCTAATCGGAATGGGAATGGCCAAGGAAATGATTCTGGGCGGCGTGCAGATAAACGCCCGGAGAGCCTATGAAATCGGCCTGGTCAACAAAGTTCTTCCCGCGGATAAGCTTATGGAAGAGGCTAAAATATTCGCCAAAAAGCTGGCTAAGCTTCCTGCATTTGCTTTAAAGATGGCTAAAAATGCCATTAATTACGGCTTCGATATGTCGCTGGACAACGCGAACCTCCTGGAAATAGGGTGTATCGCGCAATGCTTTGGCACCGAAGATCAAAAGGAAGGCATGAAGGCGTTTTTGGAAAAAAGAAAACCGAATTTTATCGGGCGCTGAACCCTAATATTTGATGAAAAACAATATTGATGTTTCTGTTTGAGGTGTTTGTATGGACTTAGAATTAATCGATCAGTTAGTAATCAAAAACGACAAAAAAATAATTTTTCTGATTATGGACGGGTTGGGCGGCCTGCCGCAGGAAGGCGGCACAAAAACGGAACTGGAGAGCGCGGCCACGCCCAATCTGGATCGCCTGGCGAGAGAAGGCGCCTGCGGTCTTCTTGATCCCGTCGGCTACGGTATAACTCCCGGCAGCGGGCCGGCTCATTTCGCCCTTTTCGGCTATGATCCCGTCAAATACAACGTCGGCCGCGGCCTGCTTTCCGCGGCGGGCCTTGATTTTCCCCTGTCCCCGGAAGATCTCTATATGCGCGCCAATTTTGCCACCCTGGATAAATTCGGCCACATTGCCGATAGAAGGGCCGGCCGTCTGGATACGGAAAAAAACAAGCTTTTATGCATGAAACTTAAAGCCAACGTTCATTTGCAGAAGGCAAAAGAAGTTTTTTTTGTAACAGAAAAGGAACACCGGGCGCTGGTCGTTTTACGCGGTGGGAAATTTTCGGAACAGATAAGCGAAACCGATCCTCAAAAAACCGGCCAGCCGCCTCTCGACGCGCAGGCATTGATTCCCGAAGCTAAAAATACGGCGGCCGCCGTAGGAGAACTATCGGATAAAATCAGGGATGTGCTTTCCCAGGAAGAAAAGGCAAACGTAATGCTTCTGCGGGGCTACGCCCGCTACCGGACTTTCCCCTCTATGGCCGGCCGCTTTGGATTAAATTCGCTGGCGGTGGCCAGCTATCCCATGTATAAGGGAATCGCGCGGCTCTTGGGAATGACTCTGGCGCAGGAGACAACGACAATCGAAGAGGAAATTCAAGCTCTTTCGTCCAATTGGCGTTCTTTTGATTTTTTCTATGTTCACATCAAAGCAACCGATTCCCGCGGCGAAGACGGGAATTTCTCCGAAAAAGTCAAGGTCATTGAAAAAGTGGATGCCCTGATGCCTGAAATTTGCGCTTTAAACCCCGATGTTCTTGTGGTCACCGGGGATCACTCCACGCCTGCCGCTGCGGCCGGCCATAGCTTTCATCCTGTTCCGGTTTTGCTCTGGGCAAAAACCTGCCGCCCGGACGGGGCCCAAATCTTTGGCGAGAACGCCTGCCTTACCGGCGGACTGGGCCGCATGCCCATGAAATATCTGATGGGTGTCGCGCTGGCGCACGCGGGAAAACTGCAAAAATTCGGTGCGTAATTATTCCCGAATGAACTACCGGTTCGATGAATCCAACTCCCCCGAAGATACTTATGGGATGAAACAGGTTAATAATTTCCGCCAGAAAAATAAGGTGATTAGACAAGTGAAACTGAATGTTTTTACATTACATATAAAAATGGTGAGGAGCGGTTTTTTTGATGCTTTATAAATTAAGGTCTGCTTTCAATTTGTTTCCTAAAAAGAGTTATGATTTTATTGATATCACGAAATACGGCCACGAACAGTACCAGGATATTATCATCAACAATAAAGTCGTCAAAAGAGCCAGCGGCCATCATCCCGAATCGGAGCTGCGCTATAAAATTATTCAGGAGGTTTTAAACCAGTATAATCGTCCTTTTACCATGCTGGATATCGGCGCGAGCCAGGGGTATTACTCTTTCAGAGCGGCGCATGATTACGATTGCGTATGCGTGATGATCGAAGGGGATAATCCTTCGTGTCCGAAAGTCGGCCGGCAATTGCTTGATCTTTGCAAGGCCAATTCCTCTCTGGAGAACATAATTTTACTCAACAAAGAGGTTATTGTGGAAGATTTGCGAAAGCTCAGTGAATGCGAAAGTTTCAGCGTCGTTCTGGCGTTGAACATCATCCACTGGTTCGGCGCCCGCTGGAAAGAAGGCGCCGACGCGATTTTAGAGATGGGAGACAACATCATTATCGAAACCCCGCCACAGGAAGATATCGCCGGCAAGGAGGAAAACGCGTTAAGAAAAGCAATTGAAGAATACCTGATTTCCCGAAATGCAAAAATCTTAGGGGAGGTTCCCCGGCACACTTCCGATAAAATGGCCACCCTATATTTTTTCGAGGCAGAAAAAAAGAAACTGAAAAGGAAGCAGTGGCTGACTCCAAAAGAAGACCTGGACCATCTGTCAATTGCCAGTAACTACGAAGCAAAAAAGATTACAAAAAGACCGCCGCACGCTCTTGATTTACAGGTCAACGATTGGGAACACGGCATTAATTTAATGACTTTTTTAATGTATAACGGCGCTCACCCCTCCAGAAAACAAATCAAGAAAGCGCTGAAAAATATTGTGGATGAAACACATAACGACTGGACGGCAAACAATATGATTCTGCAAGGAAACAAATTGAGCCTCATTGACTGGAATGATCCCACGCACGGTCCGGACGGCGGAAGGAGAAGCACCCCACGGGTATTAAAGGCGCATTTACGTCTTGTCGGTTTGAAAAACCCGGCCAAAATCGAGCATTACTTCCTAAATCACCTTTTAAAAACTAATCCTCGGTAACGCGGTTCGCAATTGCAAGGCTTACATATATTCTCGGAATTGAAGAACTCCGGGAGTCCACCGGTATAGACAGCGGTTTACTCAGGTGCACAAACAAGATCCTTCCGAAAGTATGCTCCTTTCACCTCTATTAGATAATCTTTCCGCTTTACAATCATTTTACGGCCTGGCGGGAGCTGACTCCCTGGTGAAAGTAGCTTCCTTCCTGCTTGAATGCCCAAAAAGCAAGGAGTGGTGCTATCGCAATCGTATCAAAGTGACTTTTTCCAGACTTGTCACGAAATAGAATTCCTTAAGATTGCCGCGCTCACTGTCGTGAGCTCGCAATAACTTCTCCGCATCCACCAGGCAAACTCTCGAGGGAGGGGAAAAAACTCGCATTAACGCGCTTCGTTTTACAAAGATATTGCAGCGATTCGGTTCTACGCTCTCTCCAGAACGATGGACATTCCCTGACCGCCGCCGATGCACAGAGAAGCCAGCCCGCGTTTTAAATTTTTCTTTTTCATCTGCATAGCCAGTGTGTAGGTAATACGGGCGCCCGAACAGCCGATCGGATGGCCTAAGGATACTCCGCCGCCGTTGAGATTGCACTTATTCGATATCAATTTCCAGTTCTTTTATGCAGGCCAGCGCCTGCGCGGCAAAGGCTTCGTTTAATTCGATAAGATCAATATCCTTCATGGTCAAGTTCAGCTTGTGGAAAAGTTTGCGTGTTGCCGGAATGGGCCCTAATCCCATATAGGCCGGATCAACTCCGCCGCTGGCAAAGCCCTTGATTTTGGCCAGGGCTTCGAGTTTTAATTCTTTGGCTTTTTCGGCGCTCATAACTACAACCGCTGCGGCGCCGTCGTTGATGCCGGAAGCGTTTCCCGCCGTTACCGTGCCGTCTTTTTTGAAAACTGCAGCCAGTTTGCTCATCTTTTCCAGTGATGTATCCATGGGACGTTCATCAACATTAAATATTTTGGGCTCGCCTTTTTTCTGCGGAACAACGACAGGAACGATTTCATCGGCTACCGCGCCTGAGGCATTGGCCGCCCGCGCTCTTTGATGGCTTCTTAAAGAAAATTCGTCCTGCTCGCTGCGGGATATTTTATAAAGTGCGGCGATATTTTCCGCGGTCAAACCCATGTGATAGCCGTTGAAATATTTCATAGAGGCCGTCGTAAACCATCAAGTCGGTAATCTGGCGAAAGGGCATGCTCATGCGATATCCCCAGCGGGCCTCGGGCAACGCAAAAGGAGCGTTGCTCATATTTTCCATGCCGCCGGCGACAATAATTTCGGCGTTTCCGGATTGGATGGCCTGCGCCGCCAAAGCAATGGCCTTCATGCCGGAGGCGCAAACTTTATTCACGGTATAGGCGTTGGTTTCTTCCGGAATGCCGGCATAAATGCAGGCCTGCCGCGCGACATTTTGTCCCTGTCCTGCCTGTAAAACGTTGCCCATGATTACTTCATCTATGTAAACAGGCTTTAAGGATTCATTGTAATCATAATATTTTTTGTTTATTTCCGTCATTTCAAAATTACCCAAAGCAGTCAGGCCGGCAGCTTTTTAAAAAGTCATTAACCGAAGGTCTCAATCCCGCTCGTCCTCAGTGCTTCTTTGATAACCAGTGCTCCGAGATCGACTGTTTTTACGTCTTTTAACGATCCGCCGAATTCTCCTACTGCGGTTCTGGCACCGCTTACAATTACTACTTCTTTCATTTTTGCTCCTTCATTTTTTATCAATATTATAGAGATTCAAATATCTAACTTCCGGACGAATTCCACTTCCCGCGGCACTTTATAAGGAGAAAGATAAATCCGGCAGAATTTAAGGATTTCTTTTTCGTCAATAATAGAGCCGTCCCTTTTTACGATTTCCGCTTTTACAATTTCTCCCCGCATCAAATCTTTTTTGCTCACAACCCTCGCTGCCTGCACCAGGGGATGCATATTTAGAACATCTTCCACCTCTTTCGGATAAACATTAAATCCACTGGTGATAATCATCCTTTTCTTCAGTCCGGTAAGAAAAATGTAATCGTCGTCATCCATTCTGCCTAAATCGCCGGTGTACAGCCAGCCGTTCTTAATGACGGATGCCGTTGCCGCTTTGTCCTTATAATAGCCCTGCATGACATTATCACCTTTTACGATCAATTCGCCCACTTCACCGCGGGGCAGTTCGCGGCCATCTTCATCAACTATTTTAATTTCCGTTCCAGAAAGAGCCCTGCCAATGGAGCCGGCCTTCTGCGGTCGATCCAGCATGTTGAAGGAACAACACGGTGAAGCTTCCGTAAGGCCGTATCCTTCGATAATTTTTGCGCCGAACTTTTCTTCAAAAACGGGGAGAAATTCGGGCGGCATCGGCGCACCGCCGGTAACACATACTTTGAGCGACCGCACATCGAAATTGGCCGCGCCTTCATGAAACATCATACCCAGATAAAGCCGCGGCACGGCACATATATACGTAATTTTTTCTTTTTGTATGGCGCTAAAAAGGCCATCCAGCGTGAATCTATCCATCATGACCACGCTGCAGCCTGAACGAACAACATTGATCATGTTGACGGTCGAGCCAAAAGAGTGAAATAAAGGAATGAGAGAAAGCCCTACATCCAGATGAGTTATTTTAACATAAGTATGTGTTAAATGAGACTGAGAGTATAGATTGCGATGAGTGAGAACCGCCCCTAATGATTTACCGGTAAGCCCCGATGTATAAATTATAGCGGCGGGATCATCAGGAGATATTGCTTCTCCCGGATTGGAAAAATTTCCTGATTTTAAGGCCTGTCTAAAAGGTGAATTTTCATCGGGAGAATCAATTGTAATTAAGTTTCGGCACGTGGAGAGCTTATTTTGAATTTCTTCATACCTTTTTCGTGCCGCTTCTACTGTCATTAAAACTTTAGTTTCGCTGTTTTCCAGGAGATAGCTCAGTTCATAAGGCGTAGAAGAAGTATTCAAAGGAACAGCAACAGCACCCAGTTTTACCGCGGCAAAATAACAGTAAAAAAATTCAGGAATGTTAGGAAGCATCAGGGCAACTTTATCGCCTTTCCCCACACCTGTTTGTTTTAGTAAATGTGCGACCGCATTGACGTTTCTGTTTAATTGACCATAATTAACTTTTTGCCCCTCAGAAATTAGAACCGTTCGGTCGGCGTAATTATGGGCAGATTCTTCCAGCAAGAGCGCTAAATTAATTTTTTCCAAAACCTCCGCACCTCCGTGAAATTTGCGTGTTTACTTAACACAAAAAACAGCTTTTTTTCAACAAGATAATCAAACTTCCTAAATATTTTCCAGCACTGGGAAAAAATTAGTTTTTTATCGCCAGTCAGACGCTCTTTCTGATATATGCCTTCTTCCTCGTTATAACTGCCAACAGGCCTAATTACTTTACATGCGCACAAAAGAGGAAAATATTCCCAGCAAAACAGGATAATAATGATCGATATAGCGTTTCCTGAATTTCAGGTAGGCAATCAGAATAATTTCGAGATAATTGGCGTACATTATTTTTACTCGCTGGGAGTGACGCAACAGCGGCCATGATTTTACAGCGTAGATGACGGTACCAATGAAACATTGACTGTTCGGCATGTGGTTGCCTCTTACAATATTGACATAAAAAACCGTTTGTTTTATACTTTTATCGTCAATATGCAATGACCTATCCTTATTAAATTGGTCGGCTAATAAATTATTTAGCGCCTGTTTGCTAATTACGTATATACATGAAACTTGCTAATTTCAATTGATCGGGTGCGATAACAAATATGGTATTTTTTTCAAGTCAACATAAAAAGGTTCAGCAGTACAGATGCGGCTGTCTGTGCGCTATGCTGAGCAATTCAGACTTTTAGTATGCTTAAACACCGGTATAAGCTGGAAAGAAAATACAGACAATAGAAAACCATTGGCACTTTCTCACTCTGTGCAGCATAGCAGAAAAGGGCTTCCAACATTACTTAAAGAGATTACATGAACATGTAATTTTCATAGATGACAAAAGGTCTTTTAATGATACGCTCGGATACTACGGCATAGACTAAGTTAAACAACTTGTATACAATAAAGATAGAGATTGGTATTTCGAAGCTAAAGATGATATTATTGGATATCAATCAAGAAAATTCTGCCCGAAGGAATATCTTTGCTCAATGCTAAAACAAATTGATCAATTCCTTGATAAAATAAAATTCTTTCTTGAACGCACTACGCCTCTTGGGATATTAGCACAGAAAAGACGTCAAAAAAGAGGTACAATCAGACCTACTGAAATGAGAGTTGAAGAAAATGGGTCACCACCACTGCCCCAGCCTAAGTTTGAATCTCCTGAGGTAAAACAGTTATTTTCCCGTATGTTTGAAGCGGAAACAAGCAGACTGGACTACATTATAATTTGGGGACACGGCCTCGAATGCAAACATGAAATAATCAGGATGATCCGTTCTCATAAAGATTTTAAAATTATAAAAATAATTTGTCATTATCCCAAATCAATCAGAAGTTTAGTAAAAAAAGTATATTCGTATGATTATGCTCCACTAAGTCATCTCAAACCCAAAACCAAGTATTTGATGAAAACCCCAAAGGAGGTTTTATTTATATTCTTTGAAAATATGAACCCGGATGAGGATTATTTCGGCAACGGCATCTTTAGGCATTTTGAATCTACCACGCTTAAACAATTCAAGGAAGAGATACGTAACACGTTTAACAAACGAATTGATGGTAAACGCACGGAGGACCATGTTATTCACGCTTCGGACAACCAGCTACAAACGCATAAGATTTTACAATATTTGGGACTCGGGGGCTTACAGGCACTCAGAAAGAAACATCCGATACTTGAACTGCCGTTTCATGCTAGAAAATGCAGCAAATTTACAATCAAAAATGTGCCTGCGGATTCTCTTGTCTACGATATAGCAAACGGAGACCATAGCAATCACGGTAAAATAAAAAATATTCCCATAAAACAATCACCGCAATACCTCGCACTTGCCGGGAATCATGGCCATTACCAGGAGTACATGGAAAAAGTTTGCAGGAGTGAATTTACAACTTATTATAGCCTTGACAAATTCAGTAAGCTGGCCGATAAATTCGAATATTTAGCTGAACCTTACGGCACTAACTATATAGCAGTCCGCCCTCTGGACAACGATAAGTTTCGAATTACCGATGGTTTGCACAGAGCCGCTATATCGTGCCATAAAGGTCTGACGCAATTAACGGTAGTCATTTGCGAACAGGATTAAAATGCTGAACCTAATACCTTTTTTCGAGTCGATTGATTCAGAATATTACTGCGTTATAAAGCTCAGCGAAGGATTTCCGGCCTATTCACCGGGAGATGATATTGATATCTTTTGTTATGAACCCGACAGCATAACCAGAAAAGTTCTTGAATGGGCTAATCAATACATAAAAAAAGGTCTTGAAATAAAGGTCATTAGCCAGGCTGAATATAATCATTTTACCATCGATTTTATGGATGGTAGAGAAATACACCTTCGGTTTGACATATATGGTCAATTGCCATTATACAAAAAAGTTCTGATAAAACCAGCTCTATTTGAAAACATAATAGAACACAGCCGCCCCGTATATAAAAAATACGATAATGTAAGTTTTCGTGTAAATATTCCTGATTTAATAGATGATATGCTCTTAAGATATATCGAGTTCATAGAATGGTACAATATAAGACCAGACAAAATTAAGCACCTCGACTATATAATGGATAAAATTAACGATGAAAAAAAGATTCGATTTCTGAATAAACTTCATCATTATACGGCAATTCCCGAATATCCCGATTTCCAGGACTCAAAATTAAAATCTCCCCCAAAGTTGTCCTTTCTAAAAATACTCAAAAGATTCCGAGTAGACAGAAAACCATCTTGTAAAGGATAAAATTTCACCGTGCGCTGAAATCACTTAAGACTCCGTCTACTGAATCAGCAAGCCTAGTGTTACTCGACAACTCTTTACAAGTTTACGTTTTGATTTGTGTATATCGACTGTGTATATGTGATTAAATCCGCTTAATCAGAAGACCAAAACTTATGAATTAGTAAATGTGCGACCGCATTGACGTTTCTGTTTAATTGACCATAATTAACTTTTTGCCCCTCAGAAATTAGAACCGTTCGGTCGGCGTAATTATGGGCAGATCCTTCCAGCAAGAGCGCTAAATTAATTTTCTCCAAAACCTCCGCACCTCCGTGAAATTTGCGTGTTTACTTAACACAAAAAACAGCTTTTTTTCAACAAGATAATAAAAGCCGGGTGTATATTTGCCCACATTGGGGGAAAGTGGTTTTTACTTGCCTCCGTGAAGGTTTTACCCTATAATCCGCCGTGGTTTTATAGATCCAACATCCTGTTCATATCAATTGCCCCAAACTCGACACTGTCAAGTTGGCTTACGGGCGATTAAAAGGAGTATCAAATGAAAAAGGCCTTCTCAGTTGTTTTTTTTGTTTTATTGTGGAGTGCCTCTGCCGCCTGGGCGGATGAGTTGAAAATCGGCGAAAAGGCTCCCGATTTCTCTCTGAAAGATTATTCGGGAAAAGTTTATACGCTCGATTCACAAGAATTCCAGGGACGGGTCATTTCTATTTTCTATAACGATCCCGATAAAAAAACCTGGAATAAACACGCTGAAGAAGCATTACTCAAAGACGAAGGGCTGGATAGAAAAAACAATTATAAAAGTTTGTGCATTACTAATCTCAAAGCCAGTAAATTACCCAACCTGATTATTAAACGGGTAATAAAAAGCAAACAGGAAACGACCGGCTCGGTTATATTGCTTGATTTGGATTACAGCATAATAAAAGCATGGGGACTTAAAAATTACTCTTCCGATATTGTTGTTTTGGATAAAGAAAGGATTTGCCGCTATGTTTATAACGGCAAGCTCCCGCCCGAAGAAGTGGAAAAACTGATTAGCGTCATTAAGGAATATCAAGTAAAATAAATTAATTTAGATTCTCCTCAGTAAACCGTACTTATTGTCAAACAAGTAAATTTTTTCAATATTGAAAATACGAGGATTTATGGCTGTAATTATTGATGGAAACTCGATAGCGCAGGAAATTCGCCAAACGGTAAGCAAGGAGGCTCTGGTTTGGAAAGAAAAAACAGGAGTTGTGCCGGGGCTTGCCGTAATTCTCGTTGGAGAAAACCCTGCATCAGAAGTCTATGTAGCCAGAAAAGCCACGGCCTGCGCGGAAGCCGGTTTTTTATCCCGTGAGTTTAAGCTTCCTGCCGATACAAGTGAAACAAAGCTGCTGGGTATTATCAATGAATTAAATGCAGACAAACTTATTCATGGTATCCTAGTACAGCTTCCTCTGCCCAAACATATTCATACCGATAAAATCATTGCCGCCATTGACCCGCGCAAAGATGTTGACGGTTTTCACCCTTACAACATGGGTGAGCTTGTCGCCGGAAATCCTTTATATGTTCCCTGTACACCGAGGGGCATCATGGAATTAATCAGCCGCACGGGCATTGAACTTGCGGGAAAAGAGGCAGTAGTTGTAGGGCGCAGCAATATTGTCGGTAAACCAATAGCGCTTTTGCTTTTGGCGCAAAATGCGACTGTTACGATTTGCCATTCGCGCACAAAAAACCTTTCCGCCGTTACCGCGCGCGCCGATGTTTTGATCGCTGCCGTGGGCAAAACCCGGATGATTAAAGCAGATATGGTCAAGAAAGGCGCCGTTGTGATTGATGTGGGCGTAAATCGTTTGGAAAACGGCAAGCTTGCCGGAGATGTTGCTTTTGACGAAGTAGCAGTTAAAGCATCCTATATTACACCGGTACCCGGCGGAGTGGGGCCGATGACTATCGCCATGCTGATGAAAAACACGTTTGATGCCGCAAAAAGGAGTTTGTAATTATATAGGTTTTTAGGCTAAAAACTATTAGGCCGAATGAAGGGAAAATTAGTCCAGTAATCCAAGCAGACGAAAAATAATATCGAAGCGAACCTCCCAGGTGTGGTCGTGCAAAGCGCGCTTACGACCTTTTCTTCTTATTTCTTCTGCCTCGACGGGATGAGCCAAATAATATTCTATTTTACGCTCAAGATCATCAATATCGCCATAAGTCAAAATCTCTTCTCCCACCCGAAAAACATTTTCCAGCTCCGGATGATCTTCCGTTAGATATAAACCTCCGCTCATAGGTATTTCAAAGTCCCGCCCCTTGAGGCAAAAAGTGTCTTTGTGGCCGGCCACAGCGCCAAAGCCCAAATTGATTTTACTTTGGGAATACATCTTTACCATATCTTCCGTGGAAAGAGGGCCATTGGACCAACCCAAGCCGTATGCGTCAACGGAAATGCCTTTTTTTCTGAGCTCACTTATAACCGCCGCGCGGTTACCATAACACTGCCCGATAAAAGATACGTCGATTGTTTTTTCGACATTGTAGGGTTTATGAATGTCCGGATTGGCCCCTTCGGGCAGGTATATAGGCAGTGCACCTTCGACGCAATATTTAACAAGCGCATCTTCAGTGCTCGTCCAGCAAAGATCGAAATAGCGGCAAATATCTCTTGCTCCCCAGGCTATTCCTCCTCTTATTTTGCCGACAAAATGCTCTTTATCATTGAGAGCAAGATTAACTATCGGTACGGAGTGTTTGCGGAGTGTTTGCAGAGTCTCCGGCCCAACCAGTTCGCCGGAAAGATAAGTAAAGATTACATCAGCTTTACTTTCATTCATCCAATTGTTCACTTGCTTTATCAGCGCCCGGTTCATTTTATCTTTTAGAGCTTTGCGCCAATCTTTGCGCTGATGGTCAAAATCATTAAACCAATCATAATGACGAACACTACCGAACTTTTCCAAAGATGGTTTGAGTGCTTCATTTTCCCAGTTGTAGTGATGATAAAGAGCGATAATATTCAGTGATCCCTTTCCTTTGGCTATAAGCTTAGGAAATCTTTTTTTTAATTCCTGTTTTAAATTATGTTCATCAGGAACACTTATCCCTAGTCGAGTAAACATCCGTACATAAAATTCATTTTCCTGCCTCAGCCTGCGTTTATCTTTCCACATTCTGAATTGACGACGGTATTTTTTCAATGGATCATTCATAGGTTTTTTCTTAAAGTATAAAGCCGTACGCCATTGGACTTATCGACGCGACCATTCATCATGTTCAAAACATGCCCGGCATCAATAGCAGGAACAGAATTTTTTTGCGCCACATCGGCGCAAATAAGAAGAGCCCCAACGCCGGCACCAACAAGGCACAAATCCGCATCTGGAGAAATTTTATTTAAAATTTCTTTTTTTATTTTTTCCCAGCGCGTGGCAATATATTCTGGCGGGATATCGATGAAACTTATACGCGGATGACTGAAGCATCGAGCAAACCACCTGCGGCAATTTTCTTTATTATATTCCGAATTCAAAATACAAATATTTTTATCGTTAATAGCAGCGGCAAATTCGGACGAAGTTAAATAGGCATAAACAACATAAAAAGGAATATAATTTTCTGCCATTGAAGGTTAATATCCTGCTGCATAAAGAAAATCGAGAAAATCAGCACCGGATGAATTTCTTTTGCTTCGTAAAAAAGAAAAAAATCCACCGGCTGTTTATCTGCGTGTTACCGGGAAAAATGAGGGGAGCAAAAAAGCCATTAGCTGTCCAAATATTTCATGGCGGCGATGTGCTGAGGCATAGCCATTTTGATGGCCTCGACAGATTCAGCCTGTCTGTAAAGACCGTTACAGTCCAAGTTAAGAGTTGTAAAATGCGTATTCACCATCGGCAAAACGGACAATAGGCAGCGGTTGCCTCTTTTGCATATAATCGATCACCCGCCGATGCAGAAAGTGACAGTAATCATCACCACTTTTAATAGAATTGGCAAATAGGCAAGTTTCCTGCTCCAATACCGCGGAAGAGAAAACTTTTGCTACCGGTTCGTTATCGATACTGTCAATAGACAAATGGCTAAAGCGGAATAATTTTTGTTTCATTAAATCATCTAAATAACGCTTATCCTGCATAAGAAAATGTCCTTAATCTTTTTTCGCCACCACGGCAAAGCTGCCGCCTGAATATAAGCGGGCAAAGATGCGGGCAAGAAAACTGGGTATAGCCGCATTTTCCAGTTTTTCTTTTACATATTCGGAAAAATATTTCTTTTTGCGAATAACCGCAAAACCGTTCTTTTGCAGTAAAGCAATAATTGAATTTGGCGTAAAGTGATAGAAATGGAAAGGCAGATCCCATTGCTGCCATTTACTCCCATATTTACGGGCATCATATCCGGCATAATTAGGCACATCAACCACTAAAATGCCATCGTCTTTGAGCCATTTGCGGGCGCTTTGCAAATAGGTATTGGGATCGGCTGTATGTTCCAGGCAATGCCATAAAGTGATTATGTCAAAAGATTTACTGCGAAGATCAATGCTATCAAGTTCTCCAACATGGAGAGGTATTTTCAATTCCGATTTAACGTAATCGGCGGCATCAGCGGATATATCGATCCCTTCCACTTTGTAACCCTGCTTGCAGCACGCCAGCAAGAAATAACCTCGCCCGCAGCCAATATCCAGAACTTTACCGCCCCTCTTGAATTTATGAAAAAAACGTAAGCGGTGGTTTTCCTGTTTCAGGCGTTGCTTCATTTTTGCTGAATCCAAAGGAATCTTCGCTTCATAATGACTTTGAAAATAATCCTCGGAATAGAGTTTATTTTGCTCCTCTTTGTCGGGCCATTGGTCAAGCATACCCAACCCACAATTTTCACACATATATACCTGCCAATTGTCTTTGGCAGTGCAGAGGGCTACACCTAGAACTGCCGCAGAGAATACAGGAAGAAATTCGATCTTTCCATGACTAAATAATTTTTTCTCTTTCAATGTATTATAGAACAAATCCGCCATGATAATATAACCTACAAGATTTAAACGATCATCACGGACAGGACATTATAGCAACTATAAATGAAAAATATAAATAAATCTTCATAGGTATCAGTCTTTAAACCCGAGCCATATTCAAGGCTATTTTGTAGCATTCCATTTTATTTTTGAGTTTTGCTTTATTCCGAGACAAAAGGCAAAAGTAATTCTAAAGTAATCAATCTATAATAGGCTTTTATTTTCTGTGCTTTTTTAATCCTCGCAATGGTTTGAGTAGTATAATGCTTTTGATAAAAAAGATATTCCGCTTTTAATTTTTTGGCGAAAAGTTCCGCGGCGTGGTTTCCATTTCGCTTTGCCCCCCCAGATGAAAAACTTTCGCATCTTCTATATAACCGATACTAAAACCTTTTTCCGGATTCGCCAGCATAAATCCTGATCCTCGCCATAAAGAAAAAAATCTTCGTCAAATCCATGTAAATCATCGAGAAGTGATTTGCGGGCGATCATAAAGGCGCCCAAAACGCAGGCAATATCACCCTGCAGACCGATAAGCTCATCTGACGCAAATTTTTCACCCGGGTATTTGTAAGAAACCGACGGCTGCAAGCTTCCGTCAGGATTCAGTATCCGTGGCTCCGGCAAGCCCGATTTGTTGATGTCGCGTCCATGTAAGAAATCGCTTTTTGCAAAGTATCCGGTTCAACTGTAGCATCGGGATTAAGAAAGACTACATAGCGTCCCCGGCAATCTTTGAGCGCCTGATTGTTCGCGGGACCAAAACCTCTGTTCTCCTTATTGGCAATAATCTTTACAGCGGGAAAACGCGTGGCAATTAGTTCGACACTTTTATCAGAAGAGGCATTATCCACGACAAATATTTCTTTTTCTATACCACGAGAAGCTTCCACCGAAGCGAGACAATCGGCAATCAAATAGGCAGTATTGTAAGAAACTATTATTACTGACACATCCATAAATATCACCCGGATAACCGCGCCATTTTGCGGGAGGCAAGAAGGCTTGAGTATATTTCTTGATATTTCGCCGTAACCATGTCCCACGTATTTTGCTCCGCGGTATGATAAGCGGCCTGAGCCATTGCCCGGCGAATGTTTTCGTCGAGGAGCGCTTCAATCTTTGCGGCAATGTAATCAGCATCGGACGTATCGTTGACTACAAAACCGTTTTCGCCCTCTCGCACGAGGTCTCTGGCGCCGACATTGCCGCTGATAATTACGGGCAATCCTGCCGCCATAGCCTCGAGAACAACCATGCCGAAAGTGTCGAACTTGGAAAGCATAACATAAATGTCGCCGGCTAAATACAATTGTATCAATTTTTCTTTATTCAATGTGCCGGTAAAAACAACTCTATCGGCAATTTGTGTTTTGCGCGCCATTTGAGAATACTTTCTTATATTCCCCTTACCCGCAACAATCAGCTGGAAATCCTTTCCCCGGACTTTGAGCCTTGCCAGGGCAAGCATAACGGCGTCAAGTCCTTTGATTTCAAAATTCATAGAAGCAAATAAAATAATGGGCTCATCAGGACTGAATCCATATTCTTTTCTGATTTCCGCGCGGCAAAGTTCTTTATCCTTAACGGCATAGTCGTTTAAATCCACCCCCGGATTGATAACAATCACCTTTTCGGGATCAACTTTATATTCTTTTAGAAAAATTTCTTTAGTCAGGTTAGATACGGCAATAAACTTTTTACAGTTGCCTTCCTCGACAAGTTTTTTTTCGACCCAGGCTGTGGCCACATCATAAAGGCTCATCTTTTTCCGGCGCACATTATGAATCCAGTACCTATGCGGAATACCATGCAATGTAAATATATCGGCAGTAAAAATCCTTTCGTGGCTGTGCACCAAAGAAAAAATATTTTCCCGCAACTGACGGCGGATAAAATAAGCAAAGCTGATTGTGGTTAGAAATTTAGGAAAAGAAATAATAGGAACTCTATGAAACTTTACCGCGGTTGATGGCGTCTGCCAGCGGTTGGCAAAAACATGGAAATTATTCTCGCTACGGGCACAAAGCCTTTGAGTTAATTCGGAAGCAAATTGTTCAGCTCCGCCAACCAAACCATATTTAGGTATAACCACCGCAATATTTCGCATAAAGTAAAATTTTTTTGCTACTTTTTTTGGAGATAGCTCTACCACAGAAAGAAGAAAAAATCATGCTTTAATCAATGAGACTTGCTGAAAACAAGCAGAGCGAAGTGCGTTGAAGCATTAGTAAGCGAATTGATCCCGCCATAGGCGGAGGGTATAGTAGATACCCGTGGTCAATGACACTTGCTGAAAACAAGCAGAGCGAAGTTTGAAGCATTAGTGGAATTAATGAGACTCAAGTTTTAGAAACAAAGTGAACTAAAACTTGTAAGTCGAATTAATCCCGCAAAAGGCGGGGTTGACAATTGGTCATATTTCCGCCGTTTACAGCTACATAAAAATATGCCTAAACAGAAGATATCTCACATGCTTATTGAGACGTCTCTTGTAAAATCAAAGAATATATTATAGAGTAAATCCAATAAAAGGATGATTTGATGAAAAGATATTATCGCTTATTTAAAACTTTCAAAAATTGGCCGCTTTATCTCGCTTACAAATATGGTTTCGCTGATTTAAAGACACTTATATTTGAAACCCGCAACGGCGTAATCGTCGAAGTGCCTATAAGGCTATTACAGACTTTCAAAGAAATATTCATGGATGAGTGTTACATGGCCGGTATGGAACGTGATATTGCGCCTAATTCCACGATTATTGATATCGGGGCGAATGCCGGTTATTTCACACTTTTCGCGGCCTCAGTTTTCCCGCAAGCTAAATTGTTTTCCTTCGAGCCGGTGCCGGTTAATTATGCTCAACTCAAGCACCACCGAGATTTGAATGATACCTGTCGAATCAGTTGTTTTCCTCTGGCAGTGGCCGGGCATTCCGGAGAAATTAACTTAAACTTTGATACCACAGATTCTTTCACCACCAGCGCCACTATGTTTGCCTCCAAGGAAAACAAGGGAGAATCTCTTAACGTTCCCTGCGTAACCTTGAAAGAAATAATGGATGAAAACGCAATCGAGAAATGCGACCTTTTGAAAATGGATTGCGAGGGTGCGGAGTATGATATTTTATATAATTGCCCGCCGGACTATTTGCGACGAATCGATCAAATAGCCATGGAAGTCCATCGCGGAGGGCAGAAAGACCAAAATATTGAAGCTCTGGAAGCTTTCTTTAGAAAGCAGGGATTTATCACCCGCCGGAAACCCGTCGGCATGCTTTGGGCATGGCGTTGTTAATAAAATTACCTTTAAGCATAAAGGCAATCTGTAAAGAAAGTGTAGCAGCAAAAATTGTAACAAAACACATCCATCCGATATGCATTTCTTCAAAAGTATAGCCCAATCTCGCATCAAGAGGAAACACTTCGATAAAACAATATTGAATAAAAGCTCCTATGGAAAAAATAGTTGCGGAAGTAATAATGATTAGAAAAAGAATTTCCAGTTTTTTTGAGAATTAAAATAATTAACTAATAGATAGAAAATAATCGGATATTCTAATAAATAGCCGCATGAATCTACGAATTATTTTTAGCAATTGTTTAATATTTATATTATTTTTGTATTTAAGTTTATGTTATTTTAATGTCAGTTAAGAGTCCAAAATTACGATTATAGTTTGCACCGTTTATAAAATTATGCTTATGTTATATATAGGTAAGTATCAAGTAAATTTTATATAATTTTGAAAATTAGCGTGGAATATGACCGGCAAAAGAAACATTTTTTATCAGATCCATAAGAAAGTAAAGGAAGCAATAAGCGCCCGTAAGAAAATTATTCTTTGGCAATTAACAGGAAGGGCTATCCCGCCGCCGCATGTCGTAAAACAAAACATCATTAAATATTATGCAACAAAATTCGGACTGCAAATTTTTATAGAAACAGGGACATATATGGGTGAAATGATTGATGCAGTTCTGAATATTTTTCCTAAAATAATTTCTATTGAATTCGATCCGGCATTAGCCGAGCGGGCGAAAAACAAATTTTCTTCGTAATCCGCCATGTTACAATTCTTCAGGGCGACAGCGCGCAGGTATTACCATCCGTCATTCCCAATATAACCGAGCCTTGTTTATTCTGGCTCGATGCCCACTATTCCGGCGGTGTCACTTCCCAGAGTGATTTGAAAACACCTATTGCCAAAGAGTTAAAAGTACTCCTCGATCATCCTTGTTCTGATCATGTTATTCTTATTGATGACGCGCGCGAATTTACGGGACAAAATAACTATCCAACCCTGGAAGAAGTAGAAAAAATAGTTCTTGAAAACAGCCGCGATTGGTTGATGGAAGTTGACGCGGATATAATTCGTATCCATAAAGCAACCATAAGGAACAATAATAACGTGTAACACTAAAACGAAGGTGATTTTTTGGAAAAAGTTCCTCTTTCCGTTGCTATCATAACCAGAAACGAAGAAGAAAATATTCGGGCATGCATGGAGAGTGTTTCCTTTGCCAGCCAAGTGGTCGTTATAGATTCGGGAAGCACTGACGCGACCTTGAAAATTGCCGCCGAATTCGGTTGTGAGATATATTCTGAAGAGTGGCGCGGGTTTGGCCCGCAAAAACAATCAGCCGTCGAAAAATGCCGATTACCCTGGATATTGGTTCTGGATGCCGATGAACGCATTCCCCCCCCCACGGCTGAAATCATAAAAAAAATTGTAACTGATCTGCAAACGCCCGAAGCAGGATTCAGCTTTCCCCGTAAAAATTATTTTCAGGGACGCTGGATAAAACACGCAGGCTGGTGGCCGGACAGAATCGTGCGTCTATTTCGCAAAAATGCCGGCCGAATGACCACGGTGAGTGTTCATGAAGCGGTGGAAATTCGGGGCGTTGTCGGTATGTTGGATGTTCCCATCGAGCACTTCACAGAAAGTTCTTTAAGTAAAATTATTCAGAAAATTGATAAATATTCAACGATGGGGGCTTATGAAGCTCATAAGGAAGGTAAAAGTTCGTCTATTTTCTCAGCTTTTACGCGCGCTTTTTTTACATTTATCCAGAATTATTTTTTAAGGTTGGGGCTGCTTGACGGCAAACAGGGGCTTATCCTGGCCGTCACCGATTCTATAAATAAATTTTTCAAATACGCAAAATTGAGTGAATTGGCGAGAACTAACCGGGGCGGAAAAAATAAATGAATGACAGCGTAAGCACAGATCACCCCGCCAAAACGGATATCTCTGTAATCATCGTTAACTGGAATACTAAAGAACTTATTCAAAACTGTCTGGATTCCGTTTACCGGACTATGGGCAATCTTGTGTTTGAAATTATCGTCATTGATAATGCTTCTTCCGACGGTTCGCTCGCTATTTTGGAGGAAAAATATCCTCAAGTAATAAAAATTTCTAACCAGGAAAACAAGGGTTTCGGCGCCGCCAATAATCAGGGATTTGCCGTCATGAAGGGCAAATACGCTCTGCTTTTAAACACGGACGTGATACTTACCCCTAATGCGGTACACAAGTTGTGGACATTTTGCGAACAGCATCAAAAGGCGGCAATTGTTTGCGGACAACTTTTACACGCTGATGGGAGCAAGCAAAACTCCGTCGCGGCATTTCCCTCCCTGCTAACTCTCGCCGTCAACACTTCACTTCTTGAATATTTGTTCCCTCGGCGTTTCCCCAGCAAAAGGTATGAACACAAGGAACCCCTGGAAGTTGATTCAGCAATAGGCGCTTGCATGCTGATTCGCAAAAAAGCATTAGATAATGCCGGTTTTTTTGACGATCGCTACTTTTTCTTTTTTGAAGAAACCGACCTAGCCTATGCCTTGAAACGCGCCGGCTGGAGTATTTATCAGGTGCCGGATGCCTTCATTTATCACTTACAGGGACAAAGCATCGGCCATAGTGCCGAAGCAAGAATTGAATTTTACCGCTCACGTTATCAATTTCTTCGCAAATGGCACAATCGGAAATATTTTTATTCGGCTGCCGCTATAATAGTTCTTCGGCTTTTAGTTAATTGGTTGTTCAGTTGCGCGGCCAATGTCCTCTCTTTTGGTTTGGTTGAAAAACTGCGTCAAAAATTAATTGTTTATTCCCGGCTAATTTTTTGGCATCTGAAAAGTTGCATTATACGCTATGGTTAAATATCTGCTAATTTATTCTCCATTTTTTTCTTGACTTTCATTCTTAATTTCAGTATTTTCCGATGTGTTCACACCGTGAACAGATGAGGTTGCAATGCCAAATCATCTAAAAATTGATCTTGAAACCGAAGAAGCCCTGAGTGTGCTCCGAGAAATCGATGCTGATCCGGAGATGACTCAACGAACGCTCTCGTTGCGCTTAGGCTTGAGCCTGGGTAAGATCAACTTCCTCGTTAAAGCTCTGATCGAAAAAGGCCTGATCAAAGCAGAAAACTTCAAAAATTCCAAAAACAAAAGCGCTTATCTCTATTCCCTAACTCCCCATGGTTTAGAGGAAAAGACGAAGGCCACATACCACTTCCTTAAGAGAAAAATAGAGGAATACGAAAAACTGGAAGCGCAGATCAGACAACTAAAAAAAGAAGCCGGTGTTGTTGATATACCGGGTAACATTCAAAATAATATCCCTTCCTAGGGATATTATAAATATAAACAGTTTTGTTGTTGAAACTCTAATTCCGAAAGTGCAGCGTATAACCTAAATGTCACACATCGGAATTGGTAAATTGTAATGAGACCCAAACTTCAGAAACAAAGTGCACTGAAGCTTGCTGCGCGGGGTATGAGCCCATTCAAACAGTCACTGGTTTCTGTCGAATTATCCCGCGCAGCGGAGGGTATTATACCCGTGGTTGTTTCCTGGATGCCCGCTTTTGTAATCCAGAGGGCGGAGCTGTAAGAAGAGTGAGCAACGGACTGGAGTTAAACCAAAATCCGAAAAGATAAGTCAAAGGAGATATAAGAACTAATGGAAGAAGTTTATACTATTTTCAAGGGATTTATTGATCCCGTTTTTGTTGTGTTTTTTTTACTAATTATAGCGTTTTTCGTATGCATGGCGGGAAGCAAGAAAAAAACCGGCGCTTTGATTTTGTTGTTATCGATTATTTTACTCTACGGAGCAAGTATCTTTCCCATAGCCAATTACCTTTGCTACTATTTAGAAAAAGACTATATTAACAATCCATCTGCTACAGATAAAAATATCGATGTTATCGTCGTATTCTGGGTGGAGGATCGAAAGACATCAGCGCCTTGAAAAATACTTTCCTCTACAGAGATAACGGCAGCCAGGGTTCTTCATGCAGTTGAAGTTTATAATAAAAATGGAGCTAAATATTTTGTCTGCTCGGGAAAGGGAACCGGCAAAATTTCGGAAGCGGCGGTAATGGCGCGATTGGCGGAAAAGTTAGGAGTGCCCAAAGAAAAAATAAAAATAGAAGATAAATCCATCAACACCTGGCAAAATGCCGCCGAATTAAATAAAATGTTTATTAATAAAAATATTTCTGTGGGAGTTGTCACATCGGCTTATCACATGAAACGCAGTGAACGGGAATTTAAAAAATATTTTAATAATGTGCTGCCGCTACCTGCTCATTATTTATATTCATCGCCTATGGGAAACGCTGTTCTTAAATATATGCCGCGGGCAGAAGAGCTTTATAAAACTTCCATTGCTTTCAAAGAAATTGTTGGTCAATTATGGTACAGTATTAAAATTGCATGAAAAAAGTACTATTGTAACAGAACAGCATGAAGAATATTATATTGAGAGCTTTGAATAACGATGATTTTTCCGATATGGGAACATTAAAAAAGATTGGCAAACATGGTTAGTTATGTAAAGCTCTCAACAAATCCCCTGTCAGGTATATTATTCATAATATCAGTATTTTATCTTTGATTAACTACAAATTATCTGTCGAAAGAAAAGCGCAAATAGTTGAAAAGCATGGATAGTTTTGCAGAGGTCGCTAGAAATACTGAGAAACAAAATTGATGAACTAATGAAAAATGCTCCCCGCCATGATTCCCGTACTATTAAGAAAATACTCAAAGAAATAGTTCCGGAATACACGCCGCAGGAAAATTAAGCTGTTTTATAAAAAACAATTTAATGCTTTATTTACAATCCAAAATTAATTTTAACTAAATAAAAAATGTTTATTTCCGCTCAACATAAAATAAATATTCCCATCAGGAAAATATTAATTATTCAATTAGGCGATATCGGTGATGTCGTCTGGGCGATTCCGACATTTAAGGCACTGAAATCCGCATTTCCGCATGCCGAACTTTCCGTTTTAACCAGAAATCCTTTTGGTGATTTACTCCTGGATGACTCATCAGTCGATAAAGTATTCCAGATCGGCAAAGAAAGTATATTAAGACAACTGCAATTATTGCTCAGGCTGCGGCGGGAAAGATTTGATTTGCTCTTTGACCTGCGCGCTGATGATCGCGGAACTTTTATTACTTTCTTAAGCGGAGCAAGAATGAGAGCCGCATTATATTATCCGGGATGGACATGGCGCAATAGAGCTTTCACCCATCTAGTTGATCCGCCTCCTCAGAAGGAAAGAGTATTCGGAGCGGCTGAACAATCGCTAAAAATTATCAGGGGATTCGGAATAAAAGAAACCACTACTATTCCCAAAATAGTTGTTTCTAAAATAATTAAAGATAAAATCGTAGAGTTAATAGACGCGGAAAAAATTGAAAGCCAGACGAAGATTTATAACTATCAACCCTTTTTCACGCTGGGCTTATAAAGAATGGAGCATGGCCAAGTGGAGTGAACTGGCTCAATTTATCTGGCAAAAATATACAATGCCGGCAATAGTAGTAGGATCGACGGAAGAGCGCAAACGCGCTGAAAGGCTTGTCTCGACTGCCTGTTCGCCTGTCTTTAATTTTGCCGGGAAAACAACTCTGAGGGAAATGCCGGCACTTCTGCAATTGAGCCGGCTGCATATAGGCGTGGACAGCGCGGCTCCGCAAATAGCAGCGGCAGTCGGCACTCCGACTTTGACTATTTACGGGCCCTCCGATTGGCGTGAATGGGCGCCGCTGGGGGAGAAAAATAAGATTGTTGTAACGGATATGAATTGTTCACCCTGTTATAAAAAGGGATGTAACGGCAGTGGTAGAAGCGAGTGTCTGGACAATTTATCCGTTGCCAAAGTCTCGGATGCTGTGGAAATAATGTTCAAGGAATTAATAGCCGATAAATCTTGACTATTATTAAAAAGAACATCAGCGCAAATTTATTAGGGAATACATGGCAGGTTCTCATGGGACTGCTGTTTATTCCTTTTTATATTAAATTTTTGGGGGTTGAAGCATATGGCCTAATCGGTATCTTTACGGCACTTCTAGTATTGTCCGGCATTTTAGACGTGGGATTAAGCGGCACAATGAATCGTGAAATGGCGCGCCGTTCAGTGTTGCCGGAAAATCAGCAGGAAATGCGAAATTTGGTCCGTTCCATGGAAGTCATTTACTGGTGCATAGCTATTCTCATCGGAATCGTGATTATTGTCTTATCTCCTTTAATTGCGCATGACTGGGTTAAAACAGGGCAACTGTCTCCCCAGACTATTGAACAGACAATTTTAATCATGGGATTAGTACTGGCGCTCCAATGTCCTACCAGTTTTTATACCGGCGGCCTAATGGGACTCCAAAAGCAAATACTACTGAATGTGATTAATGCAAGCATAGCAACTTTACGCGGCGCAGGCGCTGTTTTGATTTTGTGGTTGATTTCTCCGACAATTCAGGCGTTCTTTTTGTGGCAAATATTTATTAGCGCACTGCACACTTTTCTTTTAGCGCTTTCTCTCTGGCTTAGCCTCCCGCCAGGACATAGTAGACCGGTTTTCGAAAAGCGGCTTCTGCAAGGAGTTTCGAGATTTGCCGCCGGAATGGGCGCTATTACAATTCTATCAATAATTCTTACTCAACTGGATAAAATCATATTAAGCAAAATGCTATCTCTGGAGATGTTTGGCTATTACACACTGGCCGGCATAATCGCCATGAGCCCTATACGTCTTAGCTGGCCGCTTTTTTCTGCTATTTATCCAAGATTTACACAATTGGCATCTCTTAATGATCAACAGCAACTAAAAGAGCTCTATCATAAGGGTTGTCAATTTATGGCCGTATTGATTCTTCCTTTCGCCATTGTCGTTGCCTTTTTTTCCTATGAAGTTATTTTGCTCTGGACACAGAGCCAGATAACGGCGGAAAAATGTCACTTATTGGTAAGCATTCTTATTTGTGGAACCGCCTTCAACGCGCTTATAAGCCTTCCCCATGCGCTGCAACTGGCGTTTGGCTGGACCAAATTAATCTTTTTTCGAAATTTAATCGCTGTTTTTGTACTCATACCACTAACAATTTATATGACTACTTTTTATGGAGCTATCGGAGCAACAACTGTCTGGCTTTTTTTAAATGTGGGCAGTGTTTTATTTGAAATCCCGATAATGCATAGGCGTTTATTGCCTGAAGAGAAATGGCGATGGTATTGGCAAGACGTTTTAATCCCTCTGGGAACAGCTTTATTAATTGCCGGTTTGGGAAAATTGTTTATGAGCAAGACAATGACGCAAATTATGACGTTGATATATTTAGTTATGGTTTCAGCCTTAACTTTGGGGATCACTGCAATTGTAACACCAGCAACAAGGTCATGGGTCTTTACTAAATTAGGCAAGAATAAGATTCACGGACAATGAATGAGTTTCAGAAATATTTATTTACAGTGGTGGTTTAGAATCGAATGATCAAATTGACATAGTTTCCTTGTAGAAATAATATTAAATTTTTTTGTATTCGACAAATATTAATTATCATATAATATTTAAACGGTTAAATTTTAAAGATAGCTTGAGAAAGAGTAATAACGTGCTATGAAGACGAGTAAATATCTGATTATCGGATTTATATTTTTGATTCTTTCCGGAGTAATTATTTATTCTGCAAAGCTAACCGTTTTATTTTTCCCGACGCAGGAGATGGATTTAAGGGGGGAATTTGAATTTGGAGCTTTGACAAAAGAGTTTTTAATTATCCAGGAATTCCCGGTGACAAAAGAATATCTGACTGCCGTGGAGTTGGTTATGGCTTCTTCGGATGCGCGATACCAGAACGAAAATACTCTTATGGTGCTGGATACCAACTATCAGATGCTTTATAAGCAGCGTTTCACCAATGAAAATTTGGATAGACCTCAATATAAACTCTTTAAATTTCCCGAAAAGATCCATGTGGGAAAGGGAAAGAAAGTAATCCTCTGTTTATTCACCAAAACCGGCGACAAAAATAATCATCTGGCCGTACCGAGGATGCCGACAGGAAAATTAGGAAAACTTTCGGTAAAACCGGTTGTCAATGAAGATGTGATCGGAATCTTAAAAAGCTCTGGGCAAGTTTTCCTGTTAGAAGGCAGTTTATGTATGCGGACATATGAATCTAATTTCGGTTTTGTAAATTGGTTTAAAATATTTCTTTTCTTTTTGACCTCAATTCTGACTTTGCTCATCGTGTTTGCAGAAAAATTCCAGTCATTCGTCGTTCAATTGACCTTTGTTCCCGAAAATATTTACGTTGTTTTGGCATTGGTTTTTGGATTGTCATTGGTCTTTATCACACCTCCGCTTCAGGTCCCTGACGAACACGACCATCTTAACAGGGCATACCAGCTTGCGGAATTCAACATTTTTCAATTTGATTCTACCGTTCCTGCTTCGCTTATACAATTGTTTGATACTTTTGGAGGAATGAATTTTAATACCTACAAAAGAACAAGCATTGATGAAATACTTTCTCAGAAAAAAGTAGAATTGAATCCGCAAGCCAGATCAACATTGCTTGCTCGTCATTATATTTTCCCTTACTTCCCCCAGGCATTAGGCATGTTCATTGGAAAAATATTTAATGGTTCGCCTTTATCGTTATTATATATGGGAAGAATTTTTAATCTGTTATTCTCCATTGTTATAATTTATTTAGCTATCCGAATTGCTCCTTTCTTTAAATGGATTTTCTTTTTACTGGGTCTTATGCCAATGACTTTATTTTTATGTGCTTCTTTATCCAAAGATGCGATGGTCATCAGTTTCGCTTTTTTACTGATCGCTCTTTTCCTTCAATTTGCCTATGATCAGCATAAAGAAAATCAGCAAAGGAGATTTGGCTATTTTATTTGCTGTCTCTTTTTTAGTGGCAACCACCCGTTCTATTTATGCCATATTGATAGGCATGTTTCTTCTAATCCCCGTATACAGGATAGGGTCTTTAAAAAAATATATTATTATCTTTATGAGTCTAATAATAACTGTTTTTCTGACAACTCAAATCGGAGTCCTCAAGCCGCTTTTCCAGCACAAAACTGCTGCTTCAACACAGTCAACTATGAATCTTACGGTAGTCTCCAGATGCACTTTCAACTCCAGCGCCAACACCAACTCTAATTGATAAATTCGAGCGAGCTGATCGACCCAATATCCCTGAAGGCATAAATTTTACTGAACAAAAACGCTTCATCCTGAATAATCCTCTGCAATATATTGGAATTGTATTTAATACGGTATTTATCTATTTTAGGACTTTATATCTGGATAGTTTTATCGGTATTCTGGGTTGGTTGAATAAACCCTTGCCAAAGTGGCATATTAATCTGTATTTATGGATATTACTCATCACAGCACTTCTTTTTTCTAATAAGGATATTAAAATTGTGCTAACAAATAAATTAATTATTGCATCCATATTTATTTCGGGAGTTATATTAATAGAAACAGGTCTTTATTTAACCTGGACACCGGTCGGGCAAAACTACATCCTCGACGTTCAAGGACGATACTTTATTCCTTATGCGCCGCTCTTTTTCCTTTTTTTGTATAACACTTCTTTGGGAAAATATTTAAATAACATATCTATGCCACCAAAAAAGAATCCGGATAAAATCAAAAGAAAGCTTTTGACAAAACCGGGTTCTTTGACTCAGAATAATCGGCAAATTATCTTATACAATTCCTTCTATTTACTAATCGTCTGTTTTTCTGTTATTTCTTTATTATCTACTATTTATGTAGTTTTAACAGGTTACTATATTGTTTTAATTTAGGCTGAATAATTTATCGCATTTTTGATTTTTTTACCTTGTCCTTATTTCCTATCTGGATGGTTTATCTCAACTACCCATGAATGGAGATCACTTCTACGGGCTTCTTTTACTTCCTGCGAACGGAAACAATGTATTATCAAATCAAGCAAAAAAAATCACGGGGAGGCAAATAGTGGATAAAAAGAACTATTCCTCAGAAGCTACGGTTGTTTTGGAGTCAAAGCCATGTCCTTTTGGTTGTCCCCAGGGAGACGATTTTGTCGTAAGTGGGCATGACCTGTTTTCCGGGTTGCCTGGTAACTTTACTGTTGTAAAGTGTAGAACATGCCATCTTATGCGGACAGATCCCCGCCCCACTACTGAAACAATAAGCTATTATTATCCCGAAAGTTATGGACCATATCAATCCAGCCGCGTAACCAATCTCAAAAAAATACCTGATAAGCGATCGATATTGCTGCGTACATTAAGAAGACTATTTGAATTTAATATGGATCGCCTGCCGCCAATTTCGCCGCCAGGCCGAATGTTGGAAGTGGGGTGCGCTTCGGGTGCGTTCCTGCATAGAATGGCGCAGCAAGGATGGATAGTAGAAGGTGTTGAATTTTCAAAAGCAGCGGCAGAGAATGCCCGATCTCTTGGATACAGGGTTTTCGCAGGTACAATTGAAGATATGCCGGATCCCGAGAAGGTATTTGATGTTGTAGTTGGCTGGATGGTATTGGAACATTTGCACGAACCGGTCTTAGCACTGGAAAAAATGTATTGTTGGACAAAACCGGGAGGGTGGTTGGTAATTTCTTTACCCAATACTGCTTCGATGGATTTTAAGCTTTTTAAAGGAGCATGGTATGCGCTTCATTTACCGAATCATCTTTATCACTTTACGCCTGAAACTATTCGCTTGATGTTAAATAGAGCCGGGTGGGCGGTTGAAAACATATTTCCCCAGCGTATTTTGATCAACTGGATCGGTAGTGTGGGGTATATTATGGAAGAATTAGGGATAATGCATTGGTTAGCTAAAAAGCTCATTGCCTATCCTTCGCGCCCGCACCGTGCGAACTTCTGGTTTTATCCGCTGGCCTATTTATTAGGTTGTTTTGGGCAAACAGGGTTGATGACCATTTGGGCTAGAAAACTATGAATGGCAGAGATAAAGGCTTATGATGAAACCACTGATTACTATTATGATCCCGACTTATAATCAAGCTGCTTATTTAGAGGCTGCGATTCAAAGCGCACTAGAGCAGGATTATCCTAATCTCGAAATTATCATTGCGGATGATTGTTCTTCTGATGAGACTTCAGAGATTGTGGAGAAGTTTTTTAGCGAGGGGCGTGTGAAATATTATAGAAATGTGACCAATTTGGGCAAGACGGCCAATTATCGGCGGTCTTTGTATGAACTTGCGAGCGGCGATTGGGTTTTAAATTTGGACGGTGATGATTATCTAACTGATAAAAAGTATGTTTCCTTTGCTTTGCAACAGATTAGTCGTTATGAAAATGTTGTTCTTTTTACAGCCGGACAAACTACTGTCTGGCAGCAAGGATTCCGTTCCCCCAAAATACATCGCCTTGTGCGGCGGCAGCTTTGTATGAAAGGAATAGATTTATTTTTTGATTGGTATCGGTATAAAATCCCTCATCTTACAAGTTTATATCACAGGGAAACGGCTTGTCGGATTGGGTTTTATACCATTGATATTTTAAGTACCGACTGGGAATCGTTGTTGCGGTTGGTTTTACACGGGAATGTAATATTAAGCGAACGGATCGTTGGAGTGTGGCGTATGCACAGTAATAATTTGTCAACAGGAATGGATTTTCGTCAATTTGTTGCTAATTTTGCTTTTATTACAGAACCATTTGAATATGCGCTACATAGGGGGTATGATAAAGTGTTACTGGAGGCATGGAAAGAAACTATGATAAACACTATTATGAAGGATAAATTTAACGAAGTTTTGCACAATGTAATGCGCAAGAACAGCCTCGTAGAAATGATACAATTTATTCGCGGTGTAAGAAATGAAAAGCCCGCCTTCTTGAGTAATTTTTTCCGACTGAAGAATGTTTCTCGCCTTTTTCTATTCTTAGCGGTTATAACACTAACAACCCTGCGGCAATTGATAGAAAAGATGGCCAATCTCCTTCTTCGGCTTGAATCAAAGCAATGAAAATTCCCTGGAACAAGCGTCCCAGATTATCAAAAACTGGATAGGGGAAATTGAAGAAAAGAGACAGGAATATGGATATTGTTAAGATAACAAGTGATAAGTAGCCGGAGCAAAGGGGGAACTAGTTCCGGGGGGATACCTCATTATCCTACAGAAACATGTTGGGTCATATTTAATGCAAATCCTCGTAGACTGTTGTAACTATTTTCTAAATAACCATAATAATGGTGATATAGCTATATATCAGGTATTTGTAAAGCGTATAAAGCATTTTTGGCCGAATGCTGAAATTGATTGGATCACACGAGATCCAGATTTAATTCGGAAAAGCATTCCTGAAGTAAAACCGCTCGTCCTTCGACAACTTCATTACTGGCAACTTTTCGAGGCAACCCATCAGCCAATGATGCCCCGTTTTCAACCCACTATCTCTAGATGGATGAAACTTTCGCTTACAGATAAAGTTAAAAAAATTTTGGTAGAGCGTCACTTTCAACCCACCATTTCTGGATGGGTGAAAAATTCGTTTACCGAAAGAGTTAAAAAAATTATACTAGAGTGCCGCTTTTCGCCAATAGATGAAGCGCACGATATTGATTTATTTTTGAGAAAACTTCGAAATGCGAATATCGTCGTCGCACTGGGGGGTGGTTGTTTCAGTGATAATTTTGCGGATCATGCTCGTGGATTGTTGGATACTCTGGCAGGCGGACTAGCTTTTGGAAAAACTACTGCGCTTATGTGCGCTGGTTTTGAAACAATCTCAAATGAATCTTTGATTGCAAAAGCTAAAAGCGTTATTCCACGCTTGCAACTTATTACATGTCGTGAGCCAAGTATAGGTCCTAAAATACTTTCGTCTTTTGGAGTCTCTAATGGTCAGGTACACGTAACAGGTGATGATGCAATTGAATTGGCATACAATTTACGCACCGAACAGATTGGCAACGCTCTTGGAATTAATATCCGCCAAACTGATTATTCAGGAGTTGATAACAAGTTAATCCGATTAATTCGATCGGCAGTGCAGGAAGCAGGTCGTAAATTTAACGCGCCACTTTTATGTATACCCATTTCCGTGTTTGGCCCTTCTGATATTGAGAGTGTCAAGAAAATTACATTGGGTTATGATGGTTTCGTTGATGCAGGTAAAAAGCTGGATAATCCAAAACATGTTATTTGCCAGACTGGCAAATGTCGTATTGTTATTACAGGCAGTTATCACGCAGCAGTATTTGCTCTTGCACAAGGTATTCCTGTTGTTGCGATTGCCTATTCGCTTCACTATATGACTAAGTTTATAGGCTTGGCGGCACAATTCCAAGGAGGTTGCACCATTGTTAATTCAAAAGAACCTGACTTTGAAAAGAATTTAACTCAGGCAATTAATGAAGCCTGGTGTGATTCTATAAAGCTCAAACATATTTTACTTAATTATGCACGTGAGCAGATTAATGAGAGTTGGAGCGCTTATCGAAATCTTTTTAAAATAGCTAACTGATAATAGAGCGTATAAGTAGTTCACAAAACGACTTGAGCCAAGAAAAGATCTGAGGCAGTTGATGCAACTGGAGATTAGTGAATCAATCTATTGTCCCTGTAACAGGAAAAAATTAATTGAGCGATGTCTGGCAGATTTGATTCTGGTGGGAATCCCGAAGGAAAAGATGAAACCATTAAAAGATAAATTGAATTATTTTGCAGTGTGGATATGGTATTTTATTCGTTATAATGTGTTAATGCAGGATTGATGTATTAAAAAGAAGGGTGTTGGAGATGGATTTATTTTGCCAGGCTGCCTATGTTAAAAAAGGCTTCTTTGCCGCAAACAACCATTTTCACTCTGCCAGTGAGTTTAACAAGATCGAAATGCAATCGGTTGGATTGCTATGAAAGCTGACCAACTTAATGATTATAAAGCATATCCTCATTAGAACAAGTATAGCAATTCACTTCAATATACCGTGGAGATTCAAAATTCTGCTCAGCAAAAGCCCCGGCTAAATACATAAAGAAACGATTCCGTTTAAAGGGGGATGATTACCTTTTCAAGCATATCTATAACGTTCCTTATGAGACAGTGACAGATCTTCACTCTGAGTGCATTTTCAGGTCAAAGTATTGGATGCTGCAGGTACGAACCGGCCGGTCTTTATAAGGACAGTTCCGGCAAAAACTGAAGCTCTCAAGATTTTCTCTGATAGTCTTCCGAACATTAGCTGCTTGTTTTCCCCACCAGATATCAGCAAAGGAGTTTCCCTCCGTAAGCTTTCCATACGGATGAGAGGCATTGTAATTCTGGTCGCAGGCACAGACAGTCCCATCAACATAAACAGCGGGGTAAATAAAAGCGCCCTGGCAGCTAAAGTCGTCGCGACGAACGCGCTTACCCTTAGAGTATTCGTAAGCCCTGAAACGTTCATCATCGGGCTTCATAATATTGTGTTGAATATCAGGTGCATCAATGAGAGAAAGAGTGCGGATGGTTAAAGCATCAAAATGATGCTGACGGGCAAAATTCTCCAGTTCCGAAAGTTCATGTTCGTTGTGCTTCATCACAATATAACGTAACTGCAAAATAGGGAACTTCTTTGCCCCTTTCCCGTTTCATCCGGAAAAGCTCGCGCACGCCGTAAAGGGCTGGTTCCAGCTTTGCACCGACGCGAAAACGGGTATTCGTTTCATCGGTAATTCCGTCAAGGGCTACAATAAGATAAGTCGTGGGATAATCAATTAGCGCCTTGAGTACATTATCATCGTTCAGTTTCTGTCCATTGGTGGAAAGAAGTGTATTGATCCCACGATTTTGGACAATGCGAAGAATATTAGCTAGTTCCGGGTGCAGAAGTGGTTCGCCCCATCCCCATAAACTCATCGTGAGAAGGTAACCGCCTACTTCATTTATAAGGCGTTCAAAGATGGCCGGGTCAATGGCTTGAGGCTTACGTTGCAGTCTGCCGAGACCGGTCGGGCAGACAGGACAGTTTAGGGTGCAGTAGTTGGTAAGTTCGACCTGCATGTTGGTAGGCCAGCTCCACGGCTGGAGCTTACGATAAAAGAGATTCATGCCGGAACGAAGCAAATTGAGCTTTTTTGTCATCGGCATATCCACAGCATGGCAAGGCATTGTGTCATATTCATAATCGTAGCGACTACGAAAGACGATGTCCTTTAATATTTTGGGTGCTTGGTTCAGTAATGCCCACCGGTACTTTGTTTGCATTTGCCCTTTTATTTCACTTTCTTCATTCAAAATTAAGTGAACTTTTTAGCGCAACTATATTTAAGAAAAATATGACCCAAGGCAATATTTATCAGGTCAAATCTTTCTTTATTTTTCTTTTTGCCCACAATTTTCGTTTATACATTGCATAAGCTATTATTCTTTTCAAGGGTTCATTTAGCAGCTTTGTAGGAAATAGTGACCTTTGATGGTTTTCACTTTCCCCCTGCCTTTTTAATGCAAAAATTTTATAAGGAATGAGCTCCTGCGCTCCTCTTTCCCAAAGTACCTACATAGTAAATATATATGGGCTAATGTAAATATTATTGGCATAGATGATGCCAATTTAGAGATTTTTCTTAGGGTACACATTGCGTCATTACCTTAAAGAAGCGATTCTGAAAATGGAATATTTAAATAGCTTAGACTATCCTTAGCTGGCAGATGTCTCGATCGCGGGCGGGAATCCGCAAAAAAATATATCATCCCGTTAAGCCAAAAATAATGATAGAACCATTTAAAGATAAATTGAAATTTTTTACCAGGTGGATTTGGCATCTTATCCATTATAATTTGTTGAGGCAGGTATGAAATTTTCGCTCATTCTGGCGACTCTGGGGAGAGACATTGAACTTGTCAGTTTTTTAGATTCTTTGGCAGGTCAAACCTACAGAGATTTTGAATTAATTATGATAGATCAAAATAAAGATAAAAAAATAGATTCTATCGTCGAGAAATTCATAAATTACTTTCCTGTAACTCATATAAAAGTTAATTTTTCAGGACTCGCCAGAGCAAGAGACTTCGGTATTCAGTTTGCGTGTGGGGATATTGTTGCTTTTCCGGACGATGACTGTGTTTATGAGATCGATGTTCTGGAGAAGGTTGCGGATGAATTTGACAAGTCAAAAGGAAATCGCCATTTTGGCGGGCGGGTGTTACGATTTTAATAAAACAAAGTTCAGCATCGGTGTGCATGCGCGACGCTGCAGGAAGTTCTTCCGGCTTAAAATGATGGGTATCGAATTTACTCATTTTTTTAATTTAAGTAAAATAAACAGGGAAGGTTTCTATTTCGATCACAACTTTGGCATTGGTTCAAAATATTTCTCGAATGAAGGATTTGAATTACTGTGTCGGCTGATGAGGGCCGGGAATAAAGCATTCTATACTCCTAAAATTCGAATTTACCACGCTGATAAGAGGGCGGATGATTATATTGAGGGTGGAGATAGAATATTTAAGCATTCTTTTTCAATGGGGGCATTAATAAGAAAATTCACGAATGAAGGCGATACTTTAATGCTTTATTACATTTTAAGAAAAATGATTATTGCTCCGGTTTTAAAACTGATGCTGGCGGTATTTTTGCTAAATCCTAAAAGAGTGAGCTATTCATTTCAGAATTTAATCAGAATATGGCAGGGCTTTTTTGCCTATCGTAACTAGCCGTTGATTAATAATGATTAAGGTGTTGCACTTGTATTCTCAGTGGGGGAGCCTGTATTGACAAAAAGTCAATAGCATTTATAAGACGGTTCCAATCTACGCAACTGCAACTGGAATTGCTAAATGGCGCAAAAATCGCAAATTCAGATTGTCAGATGTCCATAGCCGCGAGGAGTAAAATGCGCTTGATTGTACTTAATGATTATGGCTTTATTAACGGTGGTGCGGCTCAAGTAGCAATAGCCAGCCTGAATGCTCTTGCCGATGCTGGTTTCGATGTAACATTTGTTTCAAGCGTTGGACCTGTTGATCCGAGTATCGACCATGAGCGTGTTAAAGTGATCAACTTTGGCTTTCATGACCTGCTGAGCAACCCCTCAAGAGTAAAAGCTGCCTTTTATGGTATTTGGGATCAACGTTGTGCAGTCCACTTCAGGGAGATTTTACATAAATTCGACCCATCGGACACAATTATTCATCTGCACACTTGGGTGAAATCTCTTTCATCAAGTGTAATTCGAGAGGCTACGAGGCAACATTTTAAGGTTGTTTGCACCCTTCATGATTATTTTCTGTTCTGTCCAAATGGTGGCTTCTATAATTATGAGCAAAAAAAACCGTGTGATCTCAATCCTATGTCTCTAGCGTGCCTTTCTACTCATTGTGATTCCCGCAGTTATACCCAAAAACTGTGGCGAGTTGCTCGCCTTGTGGCGCAGCGTAAATATGGTCATATTCCAGGGAGTATAAAATACTTTATTATTTTTTCAGATTATTCAGAGGCACTACTACAACCATTATTACCAAAAAATACAAAGGTCTTTCGTGTTAATCACGCGATAGATATTGAAAAGACACCGCCTTCGGATCTAAGTAAGAACAGTACCTTTACTTTTGTTGGACGTTTATCCCACGAAAAGGGGACTACTATTTTTGCCGCAGCCGCGCGATTGGCCAATGTCCGAGCAGCTTTTGTTGGATCAGGAGCAGAGGAACGAAATATTGCTAAAATAAACCCAACTGCTGTTTTTTATGGTTGGCAAGATCGGGCAGGGGTTATTCAGGCAATTCGATCAAGTCGCGCAATTGTTTTTCCTTCTTTGTGGCATGAAACCTATGGTTTAGTTGTGACCGAAGCTGCTGCCCTGGGCTTGTCCGCTATTGTTTCTGATTCTTGTGCAGCCAGAGATAGAATTGTTGATGGCAAAACAGGCATACTCTTCCGATCAGGCAATGTGGAAGATCTTGCGGTAAAATTACAATTGTTCAACACAGACCAACAGCTTGTTGAGTCTTTGGGGAAGGCAGCTTATGAAAGATATTGGGCTTCACCTTGTACGTTGGATAGACATGTCAAGGAGCTAGTTAATACATATATACGAATCCTTCTTCCCGGTGATAGTGATTCTTGAATGAATAAAAAGCATATAGCATTTATAATACGAGGCGGAAAAGGTGGAACACTTGAATATATAAAGATGCTATTAAAGTATTTGAATAGAGATAAATATGAGATTGCTGTAATCTGCCATGGAGAAATATACGAAGAGTTAAACAACCTTGGGTACAACGCGCACTATGTGGAAATGGTAAGAAACATATCTTTTTTGAAAGATTTAATGGCTCTAAAGAATGTGCTGTCATATTTAAAAAACAACAAAACCGATATAGTTTACTCTCATAGTTCAAAAGGAGGAGTTATTGGCAGAGTAGCGGCAGGACTTTTGAGAATTCCCAACTTATACAACCCTCATGGCTGGTCTTTTAATATGAAGATTAGTAACGGAAAAAAGTTTTTTTATATTTTGATCGAAAAGATTGTTTCAAAATTTGCGGATAAAATCATAACGATATCCGAGGCAGAATACAACGACGCGCTTTTAAAAGGTATTGCGGATAGGAATAAATTGGCTCTTATTACCAATGGCGTAGATTTGGAAAAATTTAATAAAAATAATGGCGATGATTTTAAACAAAGCTTAAATATACCAAAAGATTTTAAAGTGGTGGGCATACTGGGACGTTTTACTGAATCAAAGTCTCCGCAAACGTTTATTGAAATTGCCAAGATTGTTACCGATTCATATCCAAAGTGTAAATTTATTTTGATTGGTGATGGTGAGCTAAAAAATACTTTAGAAAAAATGGTGTTAGAACTGAACCTTGGGGAAAAAATTAAGTTTGTCGGCTGGGTGAATGATCCCGAAAAATATATTTCCATAATGGATGTAGGTGTTTTGACTTCAAAATGGGAAGGCTTCGGATTGGTTTTAGCCGAAATGATGGCCAGCGGTAAACCCGTAGTTGCGTCTGAAGTCGATGGCGTTCCTTTCGTTGTAAGAAAAAATATTGATGGATTTTTATGCAGGCCCGATGATGTGAAAGGATTTGCCAAGTATATTTTAAGGTTGTTAAATGAAGATGATTTATATAAATCTATGAGCGAATCGGCATATAAACATGCCCGTGAGAAATTTGATTTGAAACGAGTTATCCGGCAGCACGAAACAATATTTGATTCATTTTAATTGGACAAACAGCAAAAAAATATTTTGAAGCAGCTTAACTTTTATAGCTGGTAACGTTGAACTAGAAGGTTGATGTATATGATACTCATCACCGGAGGTGCTGGTTACATCGGGTCCCACGCCAATAAAATCCTTAACAAAAAAGGCTACGAAACGATCGTCTATGATAATCTGAGCCGTGGCCATCGGGAACTTGTCCAGTGGGGTCATTTTGTTCACGGAGATTTGGCGGATAAAAATCTTTTGCGTCTCTGTTTCAGAACTTACCCGCTTGAAGCAGTTATGCATTATGGCGCCTTCTGCTATGTCGGCGAATCCGTTACTCACCCTTCCGAATATTACCGGAATAATGTAGCTCAACATAATAAATCTCCTTGATGTCATGGTTGAATACGGTGTGAAATATTTCATTTTCTCTTCGTCCTGTGCCACATACGGAAATCCGCTTCAAATTCCAATTACAGAAGACCATCCTCAACAGCCGATCAATCCTTATGGAAAATCCAAACTGATGGTCGAACAAATCCTGAAGGATTATGATGAGGCTTATGGTATCCGCCATGTTTGCCTTCGCTATTTCAACGCCGCCGGGGCTGATCCGGAAGGCGAAATCGGGGAATGGCACGAACCGGAACCGCATTTAATTCCTTTAACGCTCCAGGTGGCGGCAGGCCAACGTGAACATGTGCAAATTTATGGAACGGATTATGAGACTCCCGATGGAACATGTATCCGTGATTACATCCACGTTAACGATTTAGCGGCAGGCCATCTTTTAGCCCTTGAATACCTTCAAAAGGACGCTCCCTCAAACGCTTTTAATCTCGGCTGTGGAAAGGGGTATTCCGTTAAAGAAGTAATTGCCGCGGCTGGGCGAGTTACCGGCAAATCCATTAAAGTTGTTGAGACTGAAAGACGCCCCGGTGATCCCCCTATGCTCGTCGCAAGTCCGGATAAAGCAAATAAAATTCTGAATTGGCGGTCGGAATATTCAAATCTCGATAAAATTATTACAACGGCCTGGCACTGGCAGCTGTCAAGAAGCAACGGTTAAAAAACTTTTCGCCAAAAATAATTTTAATAGTTGAGGTCAATTTTACCAATCCAATTAATAGCGAACTGTTTTCCGGGTAAATGTTCGCGCACACATGGTTGTATTTTATGAAAAACCCAACATCCAATAATTCTCTTTTCGTCAATCTCGCCTGCGGCAGTTCCTATGTTGAGGCTCCAGAATGGATTAATTTAGACTACAACACATCAAGTCCAGCAGTTCAAAGAACCAACATTCTCGGCACCCTTCCTTTTAAAGATGGGACATTCGATGTGGTCTATTGCTCCCATTTCATAGAGCACATCCCTCGGGCGCGGATCCTAGGTTTTTTAACGGAGTGTTACCGGATTCTCAAACGTGGGGGGGGGATAGCACGATTTGTTTTACCTGACCTCGCGGAAATATGCCGGGAATACTTGCTACAGCGCGAGTTAGGCAATCACAACAAAGCTGATTTCGTTGTTATTGAGATGATTGACCAGTGCGTTAGGGTGGAGTCAGGCGGTGCATTGGGTGCGCTGTATAAATCGCTGAAAGAACAACCTGATGTGAATATTGCTGAATATATTTTTGAACGCTGTGGGGAAAATATTGCACATAGTCATCGCTATACAGAGCCAGAAAATCGATGGCTTAGATTGTTTAAACATCCTGCAAATCTGTTATCCTATCTTGAGAGAAAATACTGTCAATTTATTTCATTGCTTCTTCCATCTGCATTCAGAGAACAAAATCTTAGTTTTGCCGCAGTTGGAGAAAAACATGCATGGCTTTACGATGAGCACCTGTTGTCCTCACTGCTAAAAAAATCTGGTTTTACGCAGGTTGTTAGGATGTCGTTCGACACAACATCCATTCCCAATTTCCCGCTTAAGCCCCTTGATGTGTCGGCAGACGGAAGCCCTCGTAAGGGAAAAGAATCAATGTACTTAGAGGCCTTTAAAACATGAAAATACTAATTGTTAACACCTCCGATATTCTTGGTGGTGCTGCCCGCGCGGCCTTCCGTCTGCACAAGTCCCTAATGGTCAGCGGGATAGAAAGCCGGATGCGGGTGGGAGTTAAGAAATCCGATCTTGTTTCGGTAGATGGTCCTCAGAGAAGGCTCGGCGAAGCCCTGGGAATAGCCCGTCCATTTTTGGGACAAACGCTCATGCGACTGCAGAAAACAAACAACTCTATTCTTCATTCAACGGCGATTTTACCTTCATGCTTGGTCGATGAAATCAACACATCCCCTGCAGATGTGATCAATTTGCACTGGGTGTGCGGCGAGTTTATTTCTGTTGAAGATATTGGCCGTATTCGTAAACCGATAGTGTGGACACTGCATGACATGTGGGCTTTTTCGGGAGCGGAACATTATGGTCCGGACAATTCGAATGCACGCTGGCAAAATGGATATACAGCGGACAATCGGACCTCTGGTCATAAGGGTTTGGACATTGATCGTTGGGTGTGGAACCGTAAGCGAAGAGCTTGGCGTTATCCGATGCAGATAGTGACGCCCAGTCGCTGGTTAGCGGAATGTGTCAAGACCAGTTATTTGATGCGCAACTGGCCGGTTACAGTAATACCCTATACATTGGATTGTCGCCAGTTTCAACCTTGGCCCAAACCATTTGCACGTGAGGTACTTGGGTTGCCACTCGCTGCTACGCTGATCCTTTTTGGTGCTATGGGAGGGGGAAAGGATTTCATCAAAGGTTGGGACTTACTGCAACCGGCCTTGGCGCGTATCGCGAGCGAACATGTCGGCGTGCATGGCATTATATTTGGTCAAAGCGAGCCTGTCAATCCGCCGAAACTTGGTCTGCCTTTGCATTGGATGGGACATCTTAATGATGACGCAACGTTAGCCCTGCTCTACAGTGCTGCAGATGTTATGGTGGTACCATCCCGCCAAGAAAACCTTCCCCAGACCGGTACTGAGGCTCAGGCCTGCGGTTGCCCGGTGGTAGCCTTTAACTGTACCGGCCTACAAGATGTTGTGGATCATCACGTAACCGGCTACTTGGCCATGCCTTACGACTCTGATGATCTAGCCAATGGTATCAGATGGGTGATAGAAAACAAGGAACGCCATACGTCTTTGAGTAGTGCAGCTCGCGAAAGAGCATTGCGCCTGTGGGCTCCGGAGGTTGTGATTCCCCGTTATAAAGCAATTTATGAGACTGTCTGTTATAATTTTTCGCGAATAAAAACATGGGAATATTAAAGAAATAATAATATGAAACATTTCATCGGAAAAGTTGGTTCTGTAATCCATTATTGGCACGATCAAGTATATACATTGCAGAGAGTGCGTGAAGACGCCGTGGGGAGATTTGCTCAACCTGTTGCTATCTTAAACGATTCCGTTTATCGTGAATTAAACCAATTAATGGTGAAGCTATGAACGACCAGTCTGCTCCACTGATTTCTATTATCGTTGCCGTTTTCAACGGAGCCAAAACGTTACAGCAATGTATTGACGGTGTCGCGCAGCAAACCTACTCCAACAAAGAGCTAATTATTATTGATGGCGGATCCGAAGACGGAACGGTCGATTTGTTGAAGGTAAATTGTAAACAGATTAGCTATTGGATTTCTGAGCCGGATAGAGGCATATACAATGCGTGGAATAAGGGGTTGACACAGGCTAAAGGCGAGTGGATTTGTTTTCTGGGAGCGGACGATTATTTTTGGGATTCACAAGTATTAGCGCGCATGTCGGAGCAACTGGTAAAACTTCCGTCCAGTATTCGTGTCGCCTATGGGCAGGTCATGATAGTGAATGCGCACGGGGAACGCCTTTATCACATGGGTGAACATTGGCAGAAGGTAAAAAAACGTTTTAAGCAAGTCATGTGCATTCCACATTCCGGCATGATGCACCGGCGCAACTTGTTTGAACAGCACGGCTACTTTGATGAGTCATTTCACATTGCCGGTGATTACGAAATGCTGTTGCGTGAATTGAAAATGAACGATGCTTATTTTATTCAAGATGTTATCGTTACCGCTATGCGGATAGGTGGAATTAGTTGGATTCCTGATAATTCTTTGCTGGTAATGCGTGAGACTAGGTGTGCTGCGGAGATGCACGGACAACATTTCCCCGGGTGGTTTTGGTTGATGGCGATAGCAAGAGCTTACGTAAAGTTGATGTTATGGGGTGTGCTTGGGGAACGGCTGACGAGGAGAGCGCTCGATTTTGTCATGCGCGTCAGGGAGAAACCACCATTGTGGAAGAAAACCTAATTGAAGATCATGCTGTTGCCCCTTTAATTGTTGTGATTCCTCGCTTTTGCTCTACCGCGAGATAGGATTTACTGCGGCGTTCATCGTGCCGCAAATATGGTGATGCCTTTCAAGCTTACTGACATTATTGCTGCAGAAGGTTTTTCCGTGATTACCGCTGACCCTAATACCTAGCTTGTTGGAAAAAAACAGATCGTAGCTAGTGACTGTTAGTTCATGAAAAATAAAATAAATTTTTAAGCTTCACTATCGCGCTCCCTCCTTTTTTAGCACTACAAATATTGTTTTTATAAGAATCACAATATCCAACCACAGATTCCAGTTTCTTACGTACCATGCATCGAGAGTTAAGCGTTGTTCATGGGAGGAATCGCTCCTTCCACGCACCTGCCATAACCCGGTTATACCCGGCTGTACACTATTGATTATTTCGCTATATTCTTTAAGCCAACCCCATTCACGCGGAATGTAAGGCCGGGGACCGACAAAACTCATGTCGCCTTTCAGAATATTTATTATCTGCGGTATTTCATCCAAAGAAGTCTTTCGTAAAAACATTCCGAGCGCGGTAATCCGCGGATCATTCTTCAGCTTCCAGTAAGTCTCCCATTCTTTTTTTGCTTCAGGATCATTGGCCAGGATTACTTCCAACCGTTCGTCAGCATCATGATACATAGTTCTAAACTTGTAACAAACGAACGACTTGCTATTTTTACCAATGCGCTCCTGTTTGAGAATTGCAGGCCCACTGGTAGTCAATCTGATTAGAAGAGAAATGATCCCAATGGGGATGATGAGCAAAATAAAAAAGAAAATACCGAACAAATAATCAAAGAGTCGTTTGGTATAATAATTGAGCGGGCGTGCCAAATTGTTCTTGATTTCGAGAGCAAAAGCTTGATCCTGAAAGAAGTGACGAAGTTCGGTTCCCATAACCACAATCCCGGAAAAATCAGGAAAGTAGAGAATACTTGTGGCCTTATGTTGAAGGCGGTTGACTAAATGATTGAGTTGTTCTTTACTAAATTCAGGTAGCGCGATCACTATATCCTGGACATCGCAGTTTTTTAGATAGCGTTCCACGCACTCCATATGGGCATGCACTTTAATCCCTTCAAAGTATCGTTTTCTTGTCTTTATCGCGATCATCAATAAAACCGATAACCCGGTAGCCGAGGTTTTTCTCTTTAATCAGGGCATTGAGCGCAAGACGTCCCGTATCGTTTGCGCCAAGAATAAGCGTTTTACTCGTTGTGACGCCTAACTTGACAGAGCCCGCGTTTAACCGCTGTTCTCAATAAGGGAAATATAATCAGGGACAACAATCCGATGAGGATTATGACGGTTCTCGATACGATATTGCCCATTTTGCCGAGAAAAAAGACGGCAAGAATAGCGAGCGTGGAAAAGAAAGTAACCTTCCAGAGCATCTTTACTTCGTCCCAGAAAGAAAACTTTTCTAGTATATGCTCCTTCGTATGTCAGAATCGACATCCATATCGGAAAAAACCACCAGCTGTAATTGATATTTATCGACAAAGCGGGAAATCCGGAGATGATGGAAGGAAGAAAAGTACGAATAAAAACGGCCAGAACGGCAATAAAAAAAAGAGTGACAAGATCCGATAAGAATAAGATAATAATACCCAATCTTCGCCTGTATGAACGCATCAAAAAATTCCTTCCAAATAGCTTGATTAATAGCGATATTGAATAGGAACAGATTACAAGGTCACATAACACAGGCCGGTAAGAAAGACAAGACACGTGACATTGTCACAATTGCCAGTTGACTATTTTATTGATAATGTGAAGTTATTTGGTGATATATTTTTTCAGAGTCCATGTCTAAAAAAACCACTATGCGGCTGTTTTATTTCTGTAAGATCGAGCAATTCCGGTCACAGTTTTTACAAATTACTTAATTTTTTTGCCTCTTTCACAAGCATGATGGGGATATCGTTTTTGACTTCGTAAAGTAATTTGCACTGGTTACAAATTATTCCACCCAGCTTTTCATCCCACCTCACAGCTCCGTGGCATTGCGGACACGCCAGAATTTCCAAAAGCTTCTTATTTAAAGCCATTTCTCACTCCTTCATTAATTTTTCTTCGATGGCAGTAAGAACTTCATCAGGCGAAATATCCTTCATACATTTTCTTGTCGAACATTTTTTCAAAAAGCAGGGACTGCAGGGTAGCCCTGCCGTTATAATTACATGCTCTTTACCATATGGTCCGGTTCGAGCCGGATCGGTAGGCCCGAAAAGAGCAATGACCGGTGTTTCCACCGCGGCAGCTAAATGCATCGGCCCGGAATCGGTTGTTATCACCATTCGTGCTTTTTTATAAAGATAAGCGAGATCAAGAAGTGAAGTTTGTCCGCCTAAATTAATTCCTTCCGTAGTCATTCTTGAAGTTATTCCTTCGATGGCCTCTTTTTCACTTCCCGTAAAAACAACTTTCATTTGTAATTTATTATTAATTAAATCGGCTAAACGAGCAAATTTTTCATTACCCCAGAGTTTTGTTTTCCAATAGGCGACAGGATTAATCGCGATAAATTTTTTATCATCCAGTTTGTATTTACTCATTAAGAGCCGAACTTTTTCTTCGGCATCGTTGTTTTGAGGTAGAATAAATTCAACATTATCTATCTTCGCACCCAGATAGCGTGGAAAATCCAGGTAGCGCTCTACCGCGTGCTTATTCATATCTTCGGGGATTTTTTCATTAAGGAATAAACCGCTTAATTCTTGCAATGAATCATAGCCTAGTTTTCTTTTGCCTAAGCTAAGTAAAACAATGATAGAACTTTTAAAGAGGCCGTGGAAATCAATCACCAGATCGTAGTGCCGCCGCCGCAGTTCTTTTATTAATGAGCGCATGTTAAACAAGGGCTTAAAAATTTTACCCTTTTGAATATCTTTGGACCAACTTTTGCGCCGGGAAATTAAAATCGCATCCAAATAAGGGTGGTTTTTGACTAAATCCGCCGCCGCTTCTTCGACAACCCAGGTTATATGGGCATCAGGATAAAGACTGCGCAATGCGGCAAGCGAAGGCAGGGTGTGAATAACATCACCGATGGCGCTTAATTTGACGATTAGTATATTCACTTTCTATCCTTTAATATCCACTGCACTGCTTTCAATATGTCTTCCGCAATAAAATCCGGTTTCCCTTCCGGTGTTGCTTCATCAGGACCGTCATCCTGCAATAAACCTTTGCCAAATCCGGTTTTTACTAAAATCCCCCTAACTCCCACCTTTTTACCCGCTTCCATATCGCGAAATCTATCGCCTATCAAGTAAGATCGTGTCAAATCAATGTTTAATTCCTGGGCCGCAGTCAATAACATGCCCGGCGCCGGTTTACGGCAGGTGCATTCTTGTCGGTAGATTTCTAATCCTTCAGTAGGATGATGCGGACAATAATAAAATTTATCTATTTTCGCACCCATCCGATTGAGATCGGCTTGCAGGCTCTCATTGGTTAAATTTACAAATTCCTCTGTAAAAACTCCCTTAGCTACACCGGCCTGATTAGTAATTACTAATGCTTTCATTCCGTTTAAATTAATCAATCTGATCGCTTCATAAGCATTGGGAATTACTTTTAGTTTATCCAAGCTATCCAGATATCCAACTTCTTCATTAATCGTTCCATCCCTGTCGAGAAATACAGCAATGTTCTTTTTCATTAAGTTTAATTCCTGTGCTTATTTAATAGATTTTGCGCGGCCGCAAAAACATTTTCTACGGAAATCAGTTTCATACAACGAAAATCATCCGGGCATGTTTCTTTCAGGCAGGGACTACAGGATACATCCTTACGGACGATGGTAAAGCTATTTCCAGCAGGTGACGTAGTTATATGGTTAGTTGAGCCGAAAATGGCAACGGTCGGAATACTCAACGCACCCGCTATATGCATTAGCCCGGAATCATTACTGATGAAAAGACGGCATTGGGAAATTAAATAAATTGCTTCCCGCAGAGTAGTTTTGCCGGCAAGGTTAATCAAATCGGTGCGCGCCAGCCTTTGAACTTCTTGCGCTGTTTCTCCATCGGCTTTGCCGCCCAGCAGAATTATCTGCAAAGAGTGACTCTTATTGAGCTTGTCCGCTACAGCGGCAAATCTATCGGGAAACCATCTTTTAGCAGAACCATAAGTAGCGCCGGGGGCAATGCCGATTATAACCTGATCTTTTTCGGGTATAAATTTGCGCCAGATGCTTTGGGCATTAAAACGATTGATCTTCGTTTCCAGATGCAGTTCCCGGCCGCCAGAAACACACCCTAAAGCTTTAACCATTTCCAGATAATAGTCAATTTGGTGAATTTTTTTTATCTTTTTAGTGCGCTTCACGCTATGGGTTAAAAGAAGGCCGCGGCCATCCGAACTATAGCCGGCGCGAAGCGGTATTCCGGCAACGAAGGCAATTATCGCCGCTTCGATGGCGTTTTGTAAAAGTATCGCCGCTTCGAATTTCTTTTTTCTGAGCTTGTGCGCGAGCTTAAATACGCCGATGGGATTATCTAATTTGCTTTCATAAATGATCACTTCATCCACCGCGGAAAAAAGGTCATAAATATCGGCCACCCATGGTTTTACAAGTACGGCAATGTGGGCGCAAGGATAAGTGGCGCGAATGGCGGCAACTGCCGGCAATGTTAAAACGGCATCACCAATCCAGTTGGTTCCACGAATCAAAATTTTATGTATACCTTGTTTCGGCAATTTCTTTGTTTTTTTTGATTTCAATCATTTATCCTTTTTCTGTTTTACCTGACAGAGTTTTGTCTTCCAACGCTGGTGCACCCAAAACCATTGTTCGGGGTATTTACGAATTTGTTCTTCAATAATTTTAGTGAAAGTTTGCGTATTGATTAACACATCGGCCTCTCGCTTGTTGGATGTAATAATTTCAACCTTCTTACCGATCTCCAATAAATATTTTCCGTTGGGCAGGCGGCGAGTAAATGCGGGAAGCACCGAAGCTTCCGTGTGCAAAGCCAAAAGAGCCAGACCGGATGTGGTGCAAGCTTTGCGGCCAAAAAAATCAACAAATACGCCCCCATACCAGGCAACGTTTTGGTCGATGAGCAGATTAATTGTAGCGCCATTTTTTAACAGGCGAATCATCTTCCGCATAGTGTTTTCTTTGGAAAGCGAAACATTCCCGTAAGAGACGCGCACACCGGTTATTACCTTTTCCATTAAAGGACTGTCCAGAATGCGGTAAACAAAAATAAACGGCTGCGTCATTACCGCTAAGGCTGCATTGCCTATTTCCCAGTTGCCAAAATGAGCGCCGAAAAGGAGGACACCCTTTCCTTCCGTGCATGCTTGCCTGTAATTGTCCAAGCCCTCGATGGTAATCCAGCGGTGTAGGTTGTTTTTGTTTAAATAAGGGATGTCGAAAAATTCGGCGGCGACAAAAGAAAAATTGCGGTATGATTTTTTCGCAATTTTCACTATTTCTTCCAACTTCTTGTCGGGAAAAGACCGGCTTAAGTTATGAAGGGCAATAAGCCGATGTTTCAAGGAAAGCCGATAGCCGACCTCAGCCAATAGAACGGCGAATAACCTTCTTAAGCCTGACGGTATATTTCTTATTAAAACTAATCCTATTTTTATCACACTACAGGCATCCTTATCGAATTTTTGATTCCTGAGTCGCCGCAAGTTCATCTAAAATAAATTTTTCAAATAATTCCATGGACGGAGCAATTTCCATCTCTATGCGCAAAATATGAATTATATTTAAAAATTCGGGGAATTCCTGAAGGCGGATGGCATCCTTTTGCGTTGTAATAAGAAAGCCAGCGCGGTAATCAATAAATTGTTTTTTAATTTTTGCCAATTCGTTTTCGCTATAGCAATGGTGATCGGGAAAAATATCAAACAACAAAACTTGCGCCCCGGCGGCAAGCAGAGTATTTTTAAATGATTCGGGCTTAGCTATTCCACAAAAAGCGCAAACGTTTTTCCCTTTTAATTCGGAAACCGGCCATTGCCGGCTCTTGTCTGCCTTGATTATATCCTTCGGCTTATGGATGCTCATAAAAATAGGAATATTTTCAGCTTGCGCCAATTTGCCGATAATGCTTTTCGCTTGTTGGGCTTCATCCGTGCGCGTAATCACGAAGGCTCCGGCACGTCTTAGCTCTGTAATCGGTTCACGCAATCTTCCCCGCGGAAGAATATGTCTATTCCCCGGTGGATTTTGGCTATCCAATAAAACCAGATCAACATCCCGGAATATTTTCCGGTGCTGAAAAGCGTCGTCACAAATAAGAACATTTGCTCCGAATTGGTTGATAGCGGTCTTACCGGTAACAATTCTTTGGGAACCGGTGATTACGGGAATGCCTTCCAGAGATTGAGCAATCAAAAGCGCTTCGTCTCCAGAGGTTTTGCTTTCGAGTAAAATCTTTTGACCATCCGAAACGATATTAACCTGTTTTCGGCTTTTGCCGCCGTAGCCGCGGCTTAGAACTGCCGGCTGAAAACCATTTTTTTGCAGCATTTTAGCCAACATAATTACACAGGGAGTTTTACCCGTCCCGCCGACCGTGATATTTCCAACGCTAATCACCGGACAGGAAAGCTTTACTGCCGACAGTATTTTTTGATCGTAAAGCCAATTGCGAAAATTGATGATCAGGCAATAAGGCAAAGAAAGGGCATATGCTATTGTCCTGGCTGGTCGGTAACGGCTGATGGCTTCGTCGTCATCATCCCAAATCCTTTGCCAATTGTTCATTTTCCACATTATTCCCTTCATCTTTGAATTGCAAATTATACAGCCGGAAATATTCGCCCTTTTTAGCAAGCAGCGTTTCGTGGTTGCCTTCTTCAATGATTTCGCCATTCACTAAAACGATTATTCTGTCGGCATTGCGGATTGTGGAAAGCCTGTGCGCTATAACTAATGTCGTTCTGCCTTTCATGAGATTATCTAAAGCTTCTTGCACTTCGATTTCCGCTTCCGTGTCCAGAGATGATGTTGCTTCATCGAGAATTAAAATGGGAGCGTTCTTGAGCAGCGCCCGGGCGATGGAAATTCTTTGTTTTTCTCCGCCGGAAAGCTTGGTGCCTAATTCGCCGATGTTGCCATCATATCCTTTGGGCAATTTCATGATAAAGTCGTGGGCATTGGCCGCTTTGGCAGCGTTGATTATATCTCCCTCGGTCCGGTCGATATCTCCGTAAGCAATATTGTTTCTTACAGTATCATTAAAGAGAATTGTCTGTTGTGTAACAATAGCCATTTGGCCGCGCAGAGACTTGTATGGTTACATCGCGAATATCATAGCCATCAATAAGGATGCGGCCGCCGGTGACATCATAAAAACGAGGAATTAAATTTACCAGAGATGTTTTGCCGCCACCGCTCATGCCCACAAAAGCGACAACTTCTCCCGCTTTTATGGACAGGTTAATATTTTTTAACACCGGTGTTTGTTCATAACAGAACGTAACGTTTTCAATATCAATCCTACGGCTGACAGGCGGAAGATTAATGGCATCGGATTTATCTTTAATATCTGGAACCAGATCTATTATACTAAAAACACGCTCAGCACCGGCAATTCCCTGATTGACGGTATTATTGACATTCGTGAGCCTTTTGACCGGCTCATAGAGCATCAGCACAGCCGCCAGAAATGAAAAGAACGTACCGGGTGTAGAATTGCCTTTTACAACGCTATAGCCGCCGTAAAAGATTACGGCAGCAATACCCAGTCCGCCCAAGAATTCCATCAGAGGGTGGGAAAGCGCATTAACGGAAACTGCCTTCATGTTAAATTTGAAGAGGCGTTCATTTTCCGCAGCGAATCTATTATTTTCATACTTTTCCATGCAGAAAGCTTTGACAATGCGGGTTCCGGAAATTGTTTCCTGCAAAAGCGAGCTTAGTGTTCCCATGGTTATTTGCGTGGATGTGGTCACTTTGCGCATTTTTTTACCAAACCGGGAAATGGGGTAAATGGTCACAGGGAAAACAATCATGGCAATAATGGCCAGTTGCCAATCGGTATAAAAAATGACACCGACCAAAGCAATAAGCGTGAAGGTGTCTTTGATGATACTGGTTATTACTTCCGCCGATGCGGTTTGAATGGCCATAACATCATTCATAATTCGTGACATGAGAATACCAGTCGGATTTTGTGTAAAGAAAGCCAGAGATTGCTTCTGTATTTGCTCGTAAAGTTTATTGCGCAAATCCGTAACGATTCGCAATCCGATGAAGCTCATTAAAATAGTTTGTGCATAATTGCATAATCCTTTAAGCAGAAAAATGCCGACAACGGCAAAGGGAATCCATTTCAATGCCGCAATATTTTTACTCACAAAAACTTCGTCAATCGCCGGTTTTGAAACCAGCGCCAGAGATGATTGCAAACGCTCCCGCAATAATCATGCAAATCATGGCAAAGGCGATGCGCACGCTGTAGGGCCGGGCGAGCTTTAAAAGACGTTTAAATATATCCATAATTTCCTTTATAGCATATCTAGCGCGAGTTGGGCAGCTCTTATTGCCGCACCGGGCTTGCCCAGCTTGGCCCGAATTGCCGCCAGTTCATATATCATTTCTTTCTTTCTTTCTGCACTTGTTAAAATATCGAAGGCCTCTGAAGCAATGCTTTGTGCATTGGCCTTTCCCTGAATCAGTTCCGGCACGATAGTTTTACCGGCAATAATATTGACCAAACCGATATTTTTTATACGAATGAACAATTTACCGATAAAATAAGAAAGAGGAGATATCTTATAGATGATAATCATGGGAACTCCCAGCAGGGCCGTCTCCAGTGTCGCCGTTCCCGACGCAACTATGGCCAGATCGGCGCAGGAAATAGCTTCGTATGTGTGGCCGGTAATCACCTTTACTTTCACGGAAAATCCGGAAATTATTTCAGCCAACTGTTTTTTCCTCGAGAGTATCGGCCAGTGGCAAGACAAATTGCACGTTTGGTATTTTTTGCGCTAATATTTCCGCCGCTCGCAGACATTTCCGGCAGTAATTTTTTTACTTCGGACATCGGCTGCCGGGCAAAAGTCCAATAGTTGTTTTATTCTCGGCAAGATTGAATATTTTTCGCGATTCTTGCTTGGAATAATCCGGCTTCAGCAAGTCCAGTAAAGGATGGCCGACATAGTTCACTGAGAATCCTTTTGCCGCGTAGGTATCGACTTCAAAAGGCAAAATAACGGCCATTTTATTCACCAATTTTTTAATCTGATTAATTCTGCTTTTGCGCCAGGCCCATACCTGCGGGCTAATATAGTAGAATACTTTTATTCCTCTTTTTCTTGCGGCCTTGGCCAGAGGAAGATTAAAATCGGGATAATCAATTAAAATGACAAGCTCCGGCCGGTAATCATCCAGCGATTTTTTCATCATGTTCATTATTTTTAAAATACTTCCTAATTTGGAAATGACCTCCGTCAACCCCACAACAGCCATAGTGGAAGCGTTGGCCAAAAGCTTTACTCCCGCTTCCTGCAATTTATTACCGCCGATGCCGTAAAAATTAAGCGCCGGATTAATTTTTAACATTTCCCGGACAAGGCTGGCGCCGTGCATATCGCCCGATGCCTCGCCGGCAACAATCATTATTGTTTTGTTTTTCCTGACCGCAGAAACTTCTTTCGGGATGGGATTTTTTTCTTTACTAGGCATTATTAATCACGTCGGCAATAAGACTGATTTCTTCTTGATTCAATTCCGGAAACATCGGCAGCGAAAGAACTTCACTCGCGCAAACTTCGCTCTGAGGCAGTTTTACCGACAAATTGTACAAATTTAGGAAAACTTCCTGCTGATGCAGCGGCACCGGATAGTAAACGGCCGAGGCAATGCCGTTCTCCTGAAGAGCAGTAGCCAGGGTATCGCGATTTTTTGAACGAATAGTAAATTGGTGATACACATGCTCGCAACCAGAAGCGGCAGAAGGCAAAATTATATCTTTTCGATTGATAGCCGCGCAATAAGCGGCGGCATTCTGGCGGCGAGCTTTGTTAAACTGATCTATTTTGTTTAGTTTAACGCGAATGACGGCGGCTTGAATTTCATCAAGGCGGCTGTTGTGACCTACTACTTGATGATAGTAACGCACATAACTTCCATGATTGCGCAACATTTTTAATTTTTTAGCAATCTCTTCGCTTTGGGTAATGACCATTCCGCCATCGCCGTATCCGGCTAAATTTTTACTGGGAAAGAAACTAAAACAGCCGGCATCACCTATGGTGCCCACCTTTTGAGAATGGTATTTAGCGCCGAAAGCTTGTGCGCAATCTTCAATTACTTTGAGTTTGTATTTTCGCGCAATTTCCATAATGGGCGCCATATCGGCAGGATGACCAAATAAATGGACCGGAATAATAGCTTTAGTTTTACGGGTTATTTTCCCTGCAATTTGGGCGCAATCAAGGTTAAAAGTATCGGGGCAAATGTCCACAAAAACCGGGATGGCATTTAAAAGGGCAATTACTTCCGCTGTGGCTATAAAGGTAAACGGGGTCGTTATTACCTCGTCACCAGCCTTAATGCCGCAAGCGCGCAGGGCAAGAAGCAAAGCATCCGTGCCGTTGGCTACCCCGACAGCATATGGCAGCCCGTGATAGGCAGCGATTTCTTCCTCCAGTTTACTTACATTAGGACCGAGAATAAACTGCGTTTGTTCTAAGACGTCACTGATAGCAGCGTCAATTTCACTTTTCAGGGCAAGGTACTGCCTTTTTAAATCCACCATCGGAATCATATTATTATATTACCTCGGCGGTTTTCATTATTTTGATTATATTAATAGCGAGTTCCAGAGAATTCCGGGCATCTTCACCGGAGATAAGCGGCTTGGAGCGACAGACCACAGCGTTGATGAAAGAGCGGATCTCTTCCTCCAAAGGATCGTGGCTGCCCACTTCGATGCTGTTTTGAATTATCTCCAGATGCCCAGATCCATTGATTCTCTTACCCAAGGACACGATCTCGCGTTTTTGACAATCGACGGAGTGATACCCTTCAATGCCGAAAAAACGGATTTTTTGCATCGTTTTAGAGCTAATGCGACTGGCGGTGACATTAGCGACACAGCCGGAGGCAAAAGAAAGCCGCACATTGGAAATATCAACTTTATCGGAAAGAATAGGAACACCAACAGCCTCCACGCAAGCAAGAGGAGAATTCACAAATTTCAATATAATATCGAGATCATGAATCATCAAATCCAAAATAACATCAACATCGGTACCGCGCTCGAAGAATGGATGTAAACGATGTGCCTCTATAAAGAGTGGTTTTTCGATGACCTTTTCCAGAGCCATGATCGCCGGATTGAACCTTTCGATAAAACCGACTTGCAAAATAAGGTTGTTTTTTCGCGCCAGTTCAATTAGTTCATCGGCTTCTTCAACGGTCGCACAAATGGGCTTTTCAATCAGCACATCTACGCCGGCTGCCAAAAAATCCCTGGCGACTTTGTAATGCTCTCCTGTCGGAACGGCAATGCTTACGGCATCAACCTGACCCAACATGGCGCGGTAATCGGGAAGAGCGAGGCAATTATGAATTCCCGCCGCCTTTTGGGCGCGATCTATAATTGTATCGGCGACAGAGATAATTTCGCAATTTTCCAGTTTCTGGTATTTTTGCAAATGATAATTGCCCAGGTGTCCGATTCCGACAACACCGATTTTAATTTTTTTTCTTTCCACAATCATATTTTTTTAACGACAAGTGCCTCTTTTCGATTCTTGGATAAATTTTATAAAATGCCGGACTTCCGGGACATCTTCTACTTCGTCTTGTGCTTTTTTTAAGGCCGCTTCCAGAAGAAGATTAGAGCGGAAAATAATACGGTAGGCGTCTTTGAGTGCTTTGATCGTTTTTTCCGAAAAATTGCGCCTTTTAAGTCCAACAAGATTTAAGCCGAACAAGTTTGGCATGGTTACCGGAAACCATGGTATAAGGAGGCACATCCTTGACAACCGCTGAGGCTCCGCCAATAATGCAATGGGCACCGATAGAAGAAAATTGATGTATACCGGTTAACCCGCCAATAATAGCGTTATCTTCAACATGGACATGCCCGGCCAAAGTTGCTCCGTTGGCCATAACAATTCTATCGCCTAACTTGCAATTATGCGCCACATGGCAGTAGGCCATAATTAGGTTGTGATCGCCCATTATAGTTACGCCGATATCAGCGGCAGTAGAGCGGTTAATGGTTACAAATTCCCGAATAGTATTGAAGTTGCCAATAACTACACGGGTTTTTTCTCCGCCGAATTTCAAATCCTGGGGAGGCGCTCCAATGGAACAAAACTGATGTATGCGGCATCCTTCGCCAATGTGAGTATAATCGTCAATTACCACATGCGGACCAATGATTGTGTTTTTCCCGATTTGCACATCAGCTCCAATTACAGAATAAGGCCCAATTTCAACGTTTGCTTCCAGTTTTGCGTCCGGAGAAATAATTGCTGTGGGATGAATCTTCATTTATCTAACCTTTACTTGTGGATTTATGTGTTTTTGCCTGGAGCTCTTCGACTTTTTTTACCAGCTTTTCGAGGGTTTCTTTCATTTCCGGAAGTTTCATCTTGCAGGCTTCTTGTTTTAGCCATTGCTTATGCGGCAATTGAGGGCTGCCGGCAATGATCTGTCCTGATTCAATATCCTTATGAATGCCTGAACGCGCCGCGATCATAACATTATCGCCAATTTTAATGTGTCCCGCCATACCCGCTTGTCCGCCGACAATCACGCTTTTCCCGAGTTTTGTGCTTCCCGAAATTCCGACCTGGGAGGTAATAACTGAATTTTCGCCAATGACAACATTGTGAGCGATTTGAACGAGGTTATCAATCTTAACATTCCGCTGAATCCAGGTTTTTCCCATTGTTGCTCGGTCGATAGTTGTGTTGGCGCCGATTTCCACATCGTCATCTATTTGCACAAACCCCACCTGCGGGATTTTGTTATTGTCCCTACCGGGATTGGCAAAGCCAAAACCATCAGCGCCGACAATAACTCCCGAGTGCAAAATTACCCTGTTCCCGATAATACAGGAATGATACACGGTAACATTGGCGTAAATTATCGAGTTTTCGCCGATTGAAGCGTTACGGCCGATATAAACGCCGGGATAAATAACAGCTCCCTTATCGATTTTTGCCCCGCGGCTAATAAATGCCCGGGGAAATATATTTGCCTCCGGAGAAACAATCGCGCCATCTTCAATATAAGCATCCTTACTGATTCCTTTATGGCCGTGTTCCACCGGAAAAAATATCAGCAATAATTTCCCCAAGAGAGGCGTAAGGATCGGCCACAATTATTAGATTTTTCCCTTCCGCCTCTGTTTGAGGCGGAGCAAGAATAGCCGATGCTCGAGTCAGCTTCATTTTTTTTAGATATTTTTTGTTGGCGATGAATGTAAGATCGCCTTCATTTGCTTCCTCAATAGACGTTATATTGTTAATGATTACATCATCCCGGCCAATTACAGTGCCGCCAAGAATCCGGGCTATTTCCTTAAGCGTCATTTCCATTCAAAATAGAGATTCCTTGTTATTTTTTATTATAGTCTTCGATGACTTTCTTGCTAAAGTCATTTTCTTTAGCAAAATAAGGCACCGGCATGCTTGCTACGTCTATAACCAAAGTATATTTCTCTTTTTCAGCGATAGTACGTATGATTTTCAATATTTCCGGCATCAACTTTTGAAAAATATCCTGATCGCGTTTTTGGAGTTCTTCGTTGGCATCATTAACCATCAATTGATAGTCGCGCAACTTCTTTTGGTAAGCGGCTTCTTTATCTCTGCGCGCGTTAGCCGTCAGAATGGAGCCTTGTTTATCCAATTCTTCCTTCATTTTTTTAAGTTCTTTTTCCACTGAAGAAAGTGAAGCTTGTTTCTTTTCCGCTATTTTTTTTAAATCTTCTCCCGCCTTTTTGCCGGCAGTTGAATGTTGTATTATTTCCCGCATGTTGATAAAACCGATTTTGTCCGCAGCAAAAGAATTAGTGCTCCAGACAAAAAGCAGCAAGATAATTCCTCCCATCAAGTAAATATTTCTTTTCATATAAACTCTCCTCCCTATTTATTTGCGAATAAAATAAATTTTTTATCCGCTTTTGGGTTACATAAACATGCCGATAGTGAATTCCCAGCGGCCAATAGCATCATCATTCGTGTTCTTGCGATTAATCACATAGCCGTATTCAAGCCTTAAAGGGCCGATCGGCGAATACCAGCGAATACCGCATCCCACGGATTGCCTCAAATCATCAATATAATACCCGTTATCCCAGGTGTTACCGGCATCGTAAAAAATAACTCCTTTCATGCCGGCATCCTTAATAAAGGGAAAGACAAGTTCAAAATTGAAAACCAACATGGTTGTCCCCCCAATAACATCAGCCGTACCCGGATTAGTCGGTCCGACATAGCGAAAACCCCTCAGAGAGTTAATACCGCCCAAAACATATCTTTCATAAATGGGTATTCTACTGGTATCATCGTCGGTATTCTGGAGAAATCCGATCCGCCCCTTCGTGACAAATACCATATCCCAAAACAGCGGATAATAAGCGTTCGCCCCCGCTGAGTATTTAATTAATTTTACATTACCACCCAAAGGAGGACCTGCATATTGCACAGAGATACTGGCTTTAGTTCCCTTGGTCGGGAAACATAGAATCATCGGTTGTATCGCGCAGCCAAAGTTAATGTTACCGCGCTGGTAATTCTCTCGCCTTCCTGATCTTTAATAATCTGTGATGCTGTAGCCTGATTAACATCTCTGAATATCTATTGACGGAAAGATTATAGCCGATGTAGCCGCTAACTTTCTCCCAAAGAGGGTAGCCCAAAGTAAGGCCTGTGCCGTGTGTATCCAGAGTCGTAAGAATCATATTCTTTTGTGTATTTCCAGATGTCCGCTTTACACCAAAGGGGCAGGTCAAAAAGCCAGGGTTCGGTAAAAGATAATTCATAATTGTTGGTGGTGGAACCTAAAGACGCTTTCAGGCTTAAAATCTGACCATAACCCAGAAAATTATTTTGGACAATCTGCGCCATAATTACAGCCTGATCAGTCGCGCTGTAACCGGCGCCAATCATAAACATACCGGTATTTTTTTCTTTAACCCGAATATTCACATTCATTTTATCTTTGTCCGGGCTTTTTTCCGTCTGGAAATCAACTTCTTCAAAGTACCTGAGCCGGTTCAAATTACCATAACTGGTTTTCAATTTAGAGCTGGAATACAAGTCCCCTTCAACTACTTCCAACTGGCGCCGGATAACCTTATCGCGGGTAATGGTATTGCCGCTAATACCAATACGGTTAATATAAACCAGTTCGCCTTTGTTTATTTGAAAATCCACATCAACCAATTGTTCTTTTTCTTTGGTATCAATTTTAGGATTAACATCGGCATAAGCGTAGCCTTCATCATTACAGGCTTGAGTTAATAAATCTATGTCTTTCATAATTGCTTCGCGGTCATAATTGTTGCCTTGCTTTATTTTTAACGCTTCCAATAACTCAGCTCTGGGCTTTACAAGTAAATCGCCGGAAATTTCTACTTTACCGAATTTAAATCTTTTTCCCTCTTTAATTTGAATTTTTATGTAAATCCCTTTTTTATCGAATGTTATTTCCGGCTCGCCTACTTGAGCGTTAATAAAACCATTATTAAAATAATAAGCGGCTAATTTATTAATGTCTTGTTTGAGCTGGTCGCGTTTGAGCAATCCGGAATCCGTGATAAAGTTTAAAATATTGGATTCTGAAGTACTCATCATGTTTTTAAGCTCTTTTGAAGTATAGGCTTCATTGCCTTCAAAGGTAATCGTTCTGACGTAGACTTTGTCATTTTCTTTGATGTCCAGAATTACACGGAAATCTTTTTCCCCATCTTTTTCGACTGAGTCGGTTATCTCGGCGTTATAATAAGCTTTGCTATCATAAAGTGCTTTAATTTTTTCTATATCCGCTTTGATTTTTTCCTGATTTAAAGTCTGTCTGGTCTTGATTGTCATAACCTCTTGGATATCATCCTTGCTTAGGGCTTTATTGCCTTTGATCTGAATGTCCGTAATCAATCCTTTTTCCAAAACGGTAAATGTGACAATTTTCCCCTGCGGTGTTGAAGTCGCTCCCGCGCTTACGTCCAGAAAAAAGCCCATTTTGAAAATTGTCTTAATATCGTCGGTAATATCTTCTTCAAAAAAGGGATTACCTTCTTTGCTTTTAATCTGCTGAATAATGGCGGAGGCTTCGATTTTTCGATTACCCTTAATTTCGATTTTGGCTATTTTCTCAATTAGTCCTGTTCGAACAAGGATTTCGGTTTTTAGTTGTACCGCTATAGCTCCGAGATTGGCTAATCCTTTGCCTTGAACGGAAACTGGAGATAAAATATTTCCCGTGCCGACATCAATTATTTTAGCGTCAACACTTAAAGTTTCACCCAATTGGGTTAAACTGCCCATAACAACGAAATTAGCGTGCAAAGATTTCCCCGCGCTAATCGCTCGGCGTTCATCTATTTTAACTTTGCTTTTAAGAAACGAATCCGCCGGAATCAATTGAACGAGTTTTTCCTTTTTTAATTCTTCGGACATTTTTTTGTACAGGGATTCTTTGATGGCGGCGCTATCTTCCTTACTATAAACTTCAAAAGGCAATATACTGATTTTTTTTAATTCCTGAGCATACGTTGGGGTAAGAGGGAAAAGCGATAAAAGAAAAAAAGTCAAACAAACATGACGAGCTATTTTATTTATAATCATAAATTCTCCCGTCGCGCAGTCCGATCCTGCGGGACATCCTTTCTGCTAATAATTTGTTATGAGTTACGACAACAAGTGTGATCTTTCTTGCTGCATTTAAATTAATCAGAATGTCTTCTATCTTTTTTCCTGTCTCCGTGTCAAGGTTTCCTGTAGGTTCGTCGGCAAGCAATATTTCCGGCTCCATTATCAAGGCACGGGCAATAGCAACACGTTGCTGTTCTCCGCCGGAAAGTTCTCCCGGTTTATGCTTTAATCGGTGTTCTAATCCAACTTCTGCAAGTAATTTACCTGCTTTTTCGGCAGCTTGCTTCATCGGCATGCCGCTGATTAAAGCCGGCATCATGGTGTTTTCCAGGGCGTCGAATTCGGGAAGTAAATTATTAAATTGAAAAATGAAGCCTATCATTGAATTGCGGAATCGAGCCATCTTCTTTTCTTCCCCATCAAAAACATTTAGTCCATTTATATAAAGATGGCCTTCTGTCGGGTGATCCAAGGTGCCCAAAATATGAATAAGAGTACTTTTACCGGCACCGGAAACACCAAGAATTGCCAACGATTCACCTTTGGCAATTTCCATATCCAGGCCGCGTAACACTTCAATTTTATTGCCGTCTTTAAAAAAAGTTTTCGATAAATTTTTCAGTAAGATCATCTTTTACTTTCGTAAGATTAATTATTCATACCTTAAGGCTTCTGCCGGATCCAGCCGCGATGCTCTTAAGGAAGGATAAATTGTGGATAAGAAGCAAACAAGCAACGTACCGATAACAATAACAATTACATCGCCATAGTTAACCTGTGAGGGAAGCTCGCTCAAGTAGTAAACGTCACCGGGCAAAATCTTAAAGTGGAAAATTTTCTCCACAAAAAGCGATACTTTCTGCAAGTTCAGGGCTACTGAAAGACCCGCAATACAGCCTAAAAATGTCCCGATTACGCCTATAATCAGTCCTTGATATATGAATATTTTCATTATGCCGCGGGAAGTTGCTCCCATTGATTTCAAGATAGCGATATCCTTGCTTTTTTCCATAACAATCATTATCAAAGCGCTGATTATATTAAAAGCAGCAACAAGGACAATTAAACTCAAAATAATAAACATGACGCGTTTTTCCAGCTTTAAGGCGGCAAAAAGATTTTTATTCATTTGCATCCAGTTATTAGCCCAAAAGGGGAATCCCAGTTTACTTTGAATTCTGCGGGCAATGCTATCCGCCTTATAAATATCATCGACTTTAATATCAATTCCGGTGACGCTATCACCCATTTGTAAAAAATCCTGACAATTATGCAAAGATAAATAAGCAAGTGTCGAATCGTACTCGTAAAATCCAGACTCGAAAATACCCACAACGGCAAATTTCTTCATGCGGGGCATCATGCCCATCGGCGTAGATATGCCCACCGGTGAAATAATGGTGATTGTATCGTAAAGAAAAATTCCCATATTTCTGGCCATTTCCTTACCGATAACGATCCCGCCCAGCTGTTCATTATACTTCCGGGAGAGTTCCCGGGGAATTTTATTGAGATATTCTATACTGCCCTCTCTGATTTTTCCCAAATTGATAACTTGGAAAGCGCTTTGAGTATCCAACCCGCGAATGACTACACCGCTGACACTGTTGCCGCTGCGAATCATTGCCTGAGTGTAAATAAAAGGAGTGGAAGCAACGACTCCTTCCGTTCCGGCAATCAATTCTTGAACTCTGGGATAGTTTTTCATGGAGCCGCCTATATCCGCCGTCAGTTCGATATGGGATTTAATTCCCAGAATTTTCGTGCGTAAGTCTGTTTCAAATCCATTCATGACGGCCAGCACAATAATCAAGGCCGCTACACCTAAAAAAATACCAAAGATCGAGATAAAGGTGATGATCGAAACAAAAACTTGCTTGCGCTTCGCTCTTAAATAACGTTTGCTTATAAAAAATTCGTAAGGCATTAAAAAATATCCTGCATCTGGGTTACTTAATTTCCTGGAAGAAATTAGTGATTATCGACACCTTATTCCTGTTTTGTCCTTAACAGAGGAAATAAAATGACGTCTCTAATGGAAGCCGAATCGGTAAAAAGCATTGCCATGCGGTCGATACCGATACCTTCACCGGCTGTAGGCGGCATAGCGTATTCCAATGTTCTGATGTAATCTTCATCCATTTCATGAGCTTCTTCATCACCGGCATCTCTTTCCTTCAACTGCTGTAAAAATCTTTCCCTCTGATCACCGGGATCATTTAATTCCGAAAAGGCATTGGCAATTTCTTTGCCGTAAATATATAATTCAAATCGGTCGGTTAAGTTAATATCAGTAGCCGACCGGCGCGAAAGAGGAGATACAGCCACCGGATAATGAGTGACAAATGTCGGTTGAATGAGCTTTTTTTCGACAAGCTCATCGAAAATGGCCATTAAGATTTTCCCTAAAGAATCGGTTTCTTTGCTTTCACAACCGGCCCTCCGGGCAAAAGCCAAGGCCTGGGCTTGATTTTCCAGCGCAGCCGGGGGCATTCCTGCCATTTTTACAAGAGCTTCCTTCACTGATACGCGCCGCCAAGGCGGTGTCAAGTCGATTTCCGTATCCTGATAAATGAATTTCAGCCCGCCAAATATATCAGAGGCAATAAAGGTAAATAAATTTTCGGTAAAAGACATCAAATCTTCATAAGTAGTATATGCCCAATAAAATTCCAGCATGGTAAATTCCGGATTATGAAAAGTCGAAATGCCTTCGTTGCGGAAGTTACGGTTAATTTCATAGACTCTTTCCAGTCCGCCGGTAACAAGTCTCTTTAAATAAAGCTCCGGGGCAATCCGTAAGTAAAAATCCATATCCAGTGCATTATGATGGGTTTTAAAGGGGCGAGCCATTGCTCCACCGGCACGCGGTTGTATCATCGGTGTTTCCACTTCCAGAAAGTCATGCTCGTCCATAAATTTGCGAATAAGTTGAATAATACGGCTGCGCCTGTAAAAAATTTCCTTAACCTTGGGGCTGCTAATCAAATCAAGATGTCTCTGGCGGTATCTGGTTTCAATATCGGTGAGACCGTGCCATTTTTCCGGCAGAGGCCTTATTGCTTTGGAAAGCAGGCGTAAATCCTCTGCTTCGATAGTTAATTCGTTGGTCTTAGTACGAAAGAGTTTACCGGAAATATAGATAATATCACCAATATCAAGTTTTTTAAAAATGAAGTAAGCATTTTCGCTCAGGATGTCTTTGGCTATGTAGCTTTGGATTTGGCCCCTGCGGTCTTGAATCTTGATAAATGCCGCTTTGCCGAAATTGCGCATGGCCATTAACCGCCCCGCTATGGAAAAATTTTGCTTTAACTTAGAAAGATTCTCGCTACCAGAATTACCAAACTGAGCAAAAATTTCTGCCGTAGTATTTTGGGGTTTTATATCATTGGGATATAGCTCGACCCCCGCTGCTCTCAAGGCCGCTATTTTCTCCAGACGTGCATGTAAAAGTTCATTATCTTCCATAATTTCACTGCATTTTACAAAGTTTGTATGATTATATTTATTTCGCCAAATAGTCAAGCAGGATTGTATAATAACTGGATGCTAAAGATAATCTTAAAACGAGTTGGCAACACAAATTTAGTTTGCCACAAGCGGCAATGTCATGTATTATGAATACGACTTATCAACAGGGAGGTCAAAATGGTAAATAAAGCAATATTAATTGGCAGACTGGGTAAAGATCCGGAAGTTCGTTATACACCGGATGGCACAATGGTCACTAATTTTAACTTAGCCACGGACGAACAATGGAAAGATAAAAGTGGAGAGAAAGTTCAAAAAACAGAGTGGCATAGAATAGTTACTTTCGGCAAATTAGCTGAAATTTGCGGTAATTATCTAGTTAAAGGAAAGTTGATATTTGTGGAAGGGCGGATTCAAACACGTTCCTGGGAAGATAAGGATGGTGTAAAACGCTTTACCACGGAAATTATAGCTTCCAATATGCAGATGCTTGATTCGAAAGCTCAAAGCAAAGCGGATGATTCATCTTTAGAGGCCTCACCTGCAGGTTCCAATAATGCTGGAACTCCGACAGACGATGTTCCCTTTTGAACGGCAACGCACATTGCCGGTTTTTATAAGACTTTACCTATAAGGTTAATGGAAATTACATCTTGAAAATGAGGTTTTATCAAGAAAATCTCCATCTTAAAGCATAAATAGAAGGAATACTGTCTGCTTTAATAAAACAACAATAATTGATTCTCTACCGTTTTTTCCATCAAAGTTTATTTTTTTCTTCTTCCTTTTTTGTTTCTTTATTGGCTATTTCGTTATTTTCGTTGACTGATTTTTTGAAGTTTTTAATTCCTTTGCCCAGAGCTGAACCGATTTCCGGCAATTTTCCGACACCGAAAATAATCAAAATAATTACCAATATTATTAGTAATTCCGGTATGCCTATTCCAAACATAATATTACCTCTTTTCTTTTTATTCTTTAAATTATGGTAACCGCAAGCGGATTACCTGCCCTGATTTCCCCAGGTTTTCTATTTCTTTTCCCCTAAATTTCATTTTAACTCCGCCGGCATTGCCGATATCAATATCAAACCTTGCTGCTTTGTATTCGATTTTTTCTCCGGGCTTTAAGAAAACTTTGGATACAGGATTTTGATCGGTTTTAATCCTTATCCACGTTTCTTCAGTTGCTTTAATAATCAAGCGGCTGACTTCTTCATTAGCTGCCGGTCGCTCATCTTCCGCCGAAGGTTTGACAGTAAAATTCCCCTCAGGGGATGCAACTTGCGCTTGTTTACCAGGATCATTTACGGCAGGATTTAAATTGGCTGTCGTTTGTTCGTTTATGGAAACAGCCTTATTAATTTGTGTATTTACTATTTGTTCTTTATTTTCGACAGAAGCGGAAACTTTCCCATTTGAGTCATTCATGATGTCCGTTGCCGGCCGATATTGCATTGAAATCAGCCACATTACGGAAGCAATAACTATTAGAATTGATACAATTCCCCAAAAAGGACCGCAGCGAGCAATTCTTGTAAAGAAAGAAACTTTGTCCGGAACATCTTCAGGCGGCAGATTTTCCAGAATATTTAGAGAATTAAGATAGTCTTCGTAGCCGGCAAGAATTAGTTTGCTGTCCATATCCAAAATACGGGCGTAACTTTTGATAAAATTTTTTGCGTAGATGGACTCCGGCAGCAGATGAAAGTCGCCATTTTCTATGGCCTCTAAATAAGCAACATTTACGCGCGTGCGTCTGAATACATCTTTAAGAGAAAGACCCAGAGCTTCTCTTTTAGCTTTTAAGCCTGGAAAATTATTGTTTGAGTTTTCTGTAGGCATATAAATCTCAAATAAGAATATGTTTATACAATTACTATCATTAATTTTACTACAGCGCAATCCTTTAAAAGGATAAGTAGTATGTATATTATTACTTTATATTTTTTATAAATTTTACTACTAATATGTTGCGTTAAATACAGGAGGAGCTTTACACTATGCAACAATGGAAAAATTTTGCTGAAGATATTGCGCGAAGGGCTGGAGCGCTCCTAAAAGAAAAGTTCAGCCAAAAACATGAAATACACTATAAGGGCGAAATTAATCTGGTTACCGAAGCAGATAAATTTTCTGAAGATTTAATCGTTGCGGCGATCAGCCGTAACTTCCCCGACCATGGAATTTTATCGGAAGAATCGCCGGCTATCGTCGGCGCCGGAAAAATGCGCTGGATAATCGATCCCTTGGACGGAACAACAAATTATGCTCATGGGTATCCTGTTTTTTGTGTTTCTATTGCTCTGGAAAAAGACGGAATTATTATTCTGGGTGTAATTTATGATCCAATGCGGGAAGAAATGTTTATTGCTGTCCGCGGTGAGGGCGCTTATTTAAACGATAAAAAATTGAAAGTTTCGCCGACGGAACAAATTTCCCGCAGCCTTTTGGCTACTGGCTTCCCCTATGATATCCGCAACAGCAGGGATAATAATCTTGATTACTTCAATTTAATGGCTAAAGAGGCGCAAGCGATACGGCGGGCCGGAGCCGCCGCCTTGGATATCGCTTATGTTGCGGCGGGACGTTTTGATGGCTTTTGGGGAAATTCGTTGGAAGCCATCTGGGGCTTTACGTATCCGACCGCGGCGCCGTTCTACACTGCCGCCAACGCCGGGTTCAACGCCGTTCGCATCCCGTGCGCCTGGAACTTCAATGCCACCACCAGACCACCTACCAAATCATGATCCCGCCTTCATGGCGAAGGTCAAACAGGCGGTTGACTACGCGCTCGACGCGGGCATGTATGCCGTCGATCAACATTCACTGGGACGGCGGCTGGCTGGAAAACAACATCGGCGACCAACGTGGATCCCGTCATCAACGCGAAGATGCAGTCCTACTGGACGCAGATCGCCACCGCCTTTGCCGGTTACGACAACCGTTTGCTCTTTGCCGCGGCGAACGAACCCAACGTGCACAACCCCGCTGAGATGAGCACGTTGATGTTTTACTATCAGACGTTCGTCAACGCGGTTCGCGGCGTCGGCGGCAACAACACCAATCGCTGGCTGGTGCATGCAAGGCGGCGGGGACACCACGTGGTTGAATGCCCTGCCGACGGACCCGACCCCCAACCGTCTGATGGTCGAATATCATAACTACACGCCCTGGCAGTTCACGCAGATGACCAGCGATCAATCGTGGGGCAACATGTTCTACTTCTGGGGACCGGCTTACCATTATTCCGGCAATCCGAGCCGCAACGCCACCTGGGGCGAAGAAGGCTTCATAGACTCGGGCTTCCAACAATTGACCGACCAGTATGTCAGCAAGGGCATCCCGGTCTTGATGGGCGAATTCCAGGCGGCGGCGAAGTCGTTCCTCACCGGAACGGAGGCGACCTACAATCGTGCCTCCGCGCTTTATTGGAACAAGTATCTGGTTGATTCCGCCCATGCCCACGGACTGAGTCCCTTTTATTGGAGCACCCCGAACAGTCCGTTCGACCTGAACACCGGCGCGGTCAATGACCCGCAAGTGGTTGCTGTGTTGACCGGTGGAACCGCGCCGCCGCCTCCGAACGGCGCTCCCTACGCTCCGTCCGGCCTCACCGCGACGGGCAGGCGTTGGCCAGGTCACCTTGTCCTGGACTGCCGGCAGTGGAGCGACCAGCTACAATCTCTACCGGTCCGCGGAATCCGGCTACCAGAGCCCCACTCCGGTCGTCACCGGCATCACCAATACCTCCTATACCGATACCAATCTCAACAGCGGCACCACCTATTACTATCAGGTGGTCGGCGTCAACGGCTCCGGGGCAGTCTGGTTTTTCGCCCGAAGCCCACGCGACGACCTCCGGCGTCAACCCGGACCCGGCGCAATTCCACTTTGAAACCGATCCGCAGCGTTGGTCGGCCAGCGGCAGCCAGATTTCCGGCGTAGCGACTTCAACCACGCAGCACTATGCCGGCAATCAGTCGCTGGCCGTGAACTTCAACGGCGCGACGGCGGGCACATCGTCGGTCAATGTGAACGACGTGGCGGTAACCGCCGGCACGACGATCACCTTCCGCGTCTGGATTCCGAGCGGCAGCCAGATCACTACGGTCGAGCCATATCTACAGGACTACAACTGGGCCTGGAGCCAGTCCTGGTATGGAAGCCTGACTGCCAACGCCTGGAACACGCTTACCCTGACGGTGCCGTCAACCGCCACAACGCCATTGAAGCGGCTGGGCCTTCGGTTTACGACCAGCGCCGCCTGGACCGGCACTTGTTACATTGATTCCGTTTCCTGGAATACACCTGCGCCGGACTTCACCCTGTCGGCGAATCCAACCAGCCTGACCGTGAATGGCGGGACGAACGGCACAAGCACGATCACGCTGACGCCGACCAATGGCCTGAATGGTTGCTATACGTTGAGCGTAAGCAACCTTCCGAGCGGAGTCACGGCCACGTTCGCCACCAATCCGATTACCGGTGGCGCGAGCCTGCTGACGCTCACGGCCTCCAACACCGTAACCTCCGGCACATCGAACGTGACCATCATCGCCACCTGCGGATTGATCAGCCACACGACTATGATCGCCCTGACCCTGAATGGCGTCGCACCGTCGAACACGCCGCCGACGCTAGCTCCGATTGCTAACCAGACCGTGAACGTCGGCCAGACCGTCGCGTTTACCGCCAGCGCCACGGACACCGACCAGCCGCCGCAGACGCTGACCTTCGCGCTGCTCGCCGGCGCGACGAACGCGACGCTCAACACCAACAGCGGCGCGTTCTCGTTCCGCCCGCTCGTCACGCAGGCTGACTCGACCAATAACTTCACGCTGAAAGTGTCCGACAACGGCACGCCCAGCATGAGCGCCACGCAGAGTTTCGCCGTCGTGGTGAATCCGCTTTCCGCGCCGGTGGTCAGCAAGCGTTTCAGCCGCGGGCGGACATTTCAGTTTCAGCATCAGCGGCCAGAGCGGGCCGGATTACGCCGTAGAGACTTCGACCAATCTCACTGCAATGGAGCACCGTCCTCGTCACCAACTCGCCCGCGCTGCCGTTCGTCTGGACGGACACGAATTCCGTCGTGCCGATGCGGTTCTACCGCGTCAAACTCGGTCCGCCGCTGCCATGATCGCCCGGGGCAATTCGCGGACCGCGCTCGCGCTCCGATCCTGTGTTGACGCAACTTGAGATCGAATGCGAATTATCGCGTCAGCGCTGGCAGTGTTCGCTGCGTGTTCTTAAGCCGGTCAGCCGCACTTCGATTCGCCAAAGAGGAAACGCCGCTCAAAGTCGCCCCTTGAATTGCAACACGTGAAACCAACATGGCTTTCAATTCCATCTCTGCTTGTGGTGACAACGCTCCTTGCCGCCGATGGATCGCCGGCCAACCCCGGCGTCAGCTCCGTTTCATTGCGCGAGATGGATGCCGCCCAAGTGCGGCTTCTGCCGGGCAGTCCCTTTTACGAGCGGCAGGAACTTCACCGTCACGGCTACGTCGCTTCGTTCCAGCCGGACAAGCTGCTGTTCCACTACCGCGCGCTGGCGAAGTTGCCGCCAGCCGGAAGGCGTGAACGGCGGATACGACGGTTGGGACAGCGGATTCATTCGCGGCCACATGGCGGGGCATTACCTTTCCGCCGCCTCGCGCATGGCGGCGGCGACGGGGGATGCGTCGTTCAGGCGAAAAGGCTGACTACCTGGTCGCGGAACTGGCCAAATGCCAGGACGCGCTGAATCAGGGCGGCTATCTCGCGGCGTTTCCTTCCGGAGCGTTCGATCGGCTTGAAGGCAAGCCGGGGGACGGCGGCGGCGTGGTCGTGCCGTATTACACGATTCACAAGATCATGGCCGGCCTGCTGGACGCGCATCATTACCTCGGCAACACGCAGGCGCTGGAGGTCGCGGTGAAGATGGCCGGCTATTTTGAGAAGCCGCCTCGCGTCGCTCAAGCCGGAGCAGATCGAGAAAATCTTTCGCACCGACGGCAGCCGCAATCCGCAGAATGAATTCGGCGCGATGAGCGATGTGCTGGCGGAGCTCTATTCGATTACGGGTGACCGGAAACATCTCGAGGCGGCGCGGGTGTTCAACCGTTCGTGGTTTGTCGGTCCGCTGGCCGCGGGCGAAGACCGGCTGGCCGGCCTGCACGCCAATACGCACGTCGCCCAGGCCGTCGGCATTGCGCATTGCGGCAATCTCAGCGGCGACACCAACGAACTGAAAGCCTCCGAGAATTTCTGGAAATTGGTGACGCAGCGGCATTCGTTTGTGATCGGCGGGAATTCGTTCAAGGAATGGTTCGACAAGCCCGGCGTGGAAACCGGCCCTTCCATTGACGATCACAAGGAACTGCCGACGACGACCGCCGAGAGTTGCAACACGCACAACATGCTCAAACTCACGGCGCGCCTGTTCGAGCGCGAGCCCCGCGCCGAGTATGCCGATTACTTCGAGCGGGCGCTTTACAATCATCTGCTGGCCACGGTCGCGCCGGACACGGGAGCGGTGACCTACTTCACTGCCGCTGCGCGGGAACTTCCGCACCTACCTGGACGGCACGTTTTGCTGCGTCGGCTCAGGCATCGAAAACACGCCGCGCTACAACGAAGGCATCTATTTTGAGCAGGGCGGTTCGCTCTGGATCAATCTCTTTATTCCCTCCGAACTAAACTGGCCGGACGCGCGGACTGACCCTGCGTCAGGAAGGCGACGTCACGAAGGGAGAACCGGTGCGCTTCACCGTCGTGAAGAGCGCGGGCAAATCCGCCACGTTGAACTTCCGCGTGCCGCACTGGATTTCCGGCCCGGCAGTTCTGGCGCTGAACGGAAAGCATAAAGGAGCGCGCGGGCAAGCCGTCCACCTATGTGTCGCTGAAACGAAAATGGAAGACCGGTGATGTTGTCACGCTCAGATTGCCTGCGGCGCTTCGCTTGGAGTGCGCGAAAGATTCGCCCTCCCTGGTTTCGGTGTTTTTCGGACCGCTGCTGCTGGCCGGTGAACTGGGCCGCGAGAACATGCCGAAAGATCGTGGCGACAAGGACGCCTATTTGACAGTGCCGGCCGTGGCTGTTCCGGAGATCAAGTCCGCTTCCGGCAATCCCGCCGACTGGCTGGAGCCGGTGACGGGCGCGCCATTGGTTTTCAAGGCCCGCGGAGTTGGCCCGGCGGACGGGATCATCTTTCGTCCGCTCTACGACCTGCATCATCAGCGCTATTCCGTATATTGGAATCGCTCACCAGCGGAGATGGAAAACAAATAGCGCGTTGGTGTATCAATCGCAGCCGACCAGGAATTATGTTTAACAAGAACCGATTTACTCAAAACGCGATGGTTAGGAGAACAGTTCTGGCCGCGATCGTCATCATTCTCGCCGCAGCGCGCGGGGCAACATTCGCGCAGGAAAAACCCGAACAGGTTTCGCCGGAGCGCGCGCGCGCCAACTTTGGCCGGCCCGTCGTGCTCGCGGCGGATGACGTGCGCGCGTTTCCCGATGCGCCCGCGGGTTTCGACAAGCCTCCGACGAACGGAATCGCGGGACGCACCGAAGTGTTTGAATACGATTCCACCGTCACCGGCACGCGGCGCAAAGCGGTCGTTTATCTTCCGCCGCATTACTCGTCCGACCGGAAATATCCCGTGCTCTACCTGCTGCACGGCATCGGCGGCAACGAGTGGGAATGGAGCGGTTACGTCCACGCCGACGCGATCGTTGACAACCTCATCGCCGCCGGAAAGGCGACGCCGATGATCGTCGTGATGCCCAACGGTCGCGCGCTCGCGGACGACCGCGCGCCTGCGCCGGACAAGACCTTCTCGCCGCAAAACGCCGAGGGCTTCGCGAAGTTCGAGCGCGACCTGCTCGACTGTCTGATTCCCGCCATTCAGGCGAAGTATTCGGCCAGCACGAATCGCGAGCAACGCGCGCTCGCCGGTCTCTCGATGGGCGGCGGCCAGTCGCTCAACTTCGGCCTGAAGCACCTCGACACGTTTGCGTGGGTCGGCGGGTTTTCGTCCGCGCCCAACACCAAACCGCCCGCCGAACTTGTGCCCGACCCCGCCGCCGCGCGCGAGCAGTTGAAGCTGCTCTATCTTTCCTGCGGCAACAAGGACGGCCTGATCAGTGTTTCCCAAGGCGTTCACACCTATCTGAAGCAGCACAACGTCCCCCACATCTGGAACGTGGACGACCACGGCCACGACGGCGAGACCTGGGGCAGCAACCTCTATCACTTTGCGCAGCGGCTTTTCATTGCCAACAAACAAAAATGACAATGTTACCAAACCGCACGGCCAAGGTGCGTTTCGCTGGCTGGCGTCCTCCTCCTGAATCTGACGTTCGCCCACGGTCAAACGTCCGCGAACTCGCGAACCGAATCCTGCTTCGATTCCGTATTCCACGATGCAGGTGATCGCCGAAGGCGATTCCGCCGCCGTCATCGCCGAGAAGGCGGCGAAGGTTCTGCCGCGCCCCAATCAAACCGCCTGGATGCGGCTGGAGCGGACGTTCTTCCTTCACTTCGGCGTGAACACGTTCAACGAAGTCGAATGGGGCACGGGCCGCGAAGAGCCTTCGCTCTTCAATCCGACGGAGCTCGACGCGAACCAATGGCTGGGCGCGATGACAGAATTTCGGCGGCAAGATGATCGTGCTCGTCTGCCAAGCACCACGATGGATTCTGCATGTGGCCGACCCGCTACACGCCGCATTCGACCGTCGCCAGTCCGTGGCGCGGCGGCAAGGGCGACCTGGTGCGCGAAGTGGCCGACGCCGCCCGCGCGCACGGCGTCAAACTGGCCGTTTATCTTTCGCCGGCGGACCTTTACCAGTTGAAGACGAATCCGAAAAATCCGGCGGGCTACTACGGCAACGGCAGCAGCAATGTGCTTTCGGTCATCCCGACCGATCCGGCGAGCTTCCAGAGCAATCCCGCCAAGGGCCGCGCGCCGGCGCCGGGTTTCACGAATTACACCTACGTGGTGGACGACTACAATCGTTACTTCCTGAACCAGCTTTACGAGTTGCTGACCGAATACGGGCCGATCCACGAAGTCTGGTTCGACGGCGCGAATCCGGATCCGAGCGTCCACGAGACCTACAACTACGCGGCGTGGTATGACTTGATCCGCAGCCTCCAGCCCGACGCCGTCATCATGGGCAAAGGGCCGGACGTGCGCTGGGTGGGCAACGAAGGCGGCGTCGGCCGCACCACGGAATGGAGCGTCATCCCGCTGCCGACGTCGCCCGACAAATTCAACTGGCCGGACATGACGGGCGGGCGATCTCGGCAGCCGCGCCAAGCTCACGCCCGGTTCGCATCTCTGGTGGTATCCGGCGGAAGTGAACACCACCATTCTCGGCAGCAGCCAATGGTTTTGGGCGCGCAACAAACATCCGCGCACGGTCACGCAGTTGGTGGACATCTACTTACACGTCCGTCGGGCGCAACGGAAATCTCATCCTGAATCTGTCGCCCGACAAACGCGGTCTGGTTCCCGACAACCAGCTCGAGGCCCTGAGCCGGACGGCGCAGATCATCAACGAAACCTTCGCCACCGACCTCGCCGCCGGCGGCAAAGTCACTGCCGACAACTCCAACGCCGCCAACAGTCCGTCGCTCGCGCTGGACGGCAATCTCGACACCTGGTGGGAAGCCGCGCCGGGCAGACCAACGGCACGGTGACGCTCACGCTGCCGAAGGCGGTCACGTTCGACGTCGTCTCCTTGCAGGAAGCGGTGGATCATCGCGGCCAGCGAATTGAATCCTTCGCCATTGAAACGTGGAACGGCTCGGCGTGGGTCGCGGCGGAGAAAATTCCGTCCGACGAACTCACGACCGTCGGCCATCGCCGGCTCATCCGGTTGAAATCGCCCGTCACCACCGAGCCAGGTGCGCATCCGCATCACCGGTTCGCGCCTCGAACCGACGCTGGCGGAAGTTGGCCTCTTCAAGCAATCCGTCTTCGCCTTGCCGCCGACCATTTCCGATCGCAGCACCAACGGCGCGGTGAGCCTCAGCAACCCGGCGGCTGCAAGATGGTTTACACCGTTGACGGCAGCGCGCCGACGACCAACTCGCCGGTTTACACTTCGCCCATCGCTCCTGCCATTGACCGCGGCGTCACGGTGCAGGCGGCGTGTCTGCTGCCCAACGGCCAGCTCGGCATCGTGGCTTCAAGAATCCTTCGCCGGTCTGATGCCGATCGGCTGGAAAGTGGTCAGCGTGGACAGCGAGGAAACCGCCGGGGCGGACAACGCCGCCGCCAACGCGATTGACGGCGATTCGTCCACCTTCTGGCACACCCGCTGGAACGCAGGATCTGAAGCTGCCGCATTCCATCACCGTTGACATGGGCAAATCGCATCGGATCGGCGGGTTCACCTATCTGCCGCGCCAGGACGGAAAGCTCAACGGCGTCGTCGAAAAGTACCGCTTTGAAACCAGCGCGGATGGCACCAACTGGACGACCAACATCGCTTCCGGCTCGTTCGCCAACATTCGGAACAACCCGTCGCTCCAGGAAGTCAGCTTCGCTCCGGTCAACGCCCGCTTACTTCCGCTTCACCGCCTTGCAGGAGATCAACCGCAACGGCTGGACGAGCGCCGCCGAAATCTCCGTCCTGCCGGCCAGCGGGGATGGTGGCTGACGATGTGGCACAGTGTAACAACATCCGACAATGTTCCTCCCCGCTCTTGGTCTAAGATATGGCAGTCACGAAGATCGCCGTCTGTCGTTATTTGCCCTCGATGTCTCGAAAGCACTTACACCCCATGCGCAAGTCTTGTCTCTTACTAAGCTACGCCGCCTCCATCGCCGCTTTGGCCGCCGAACCCACTCTCACCGTTGACGCGGGCCGCCCGTCCGGCAAGGTGAGTCCCAGGCTCTACGGGCTCATGACCGAGGAGATCAACCATTGTTACGATGGCGGCCTCTATGCCGAACTCATTCGCAACCGTGCGTTCCTGGACGACCCGAACTCGCCCGTCCATTGGTCTGTGGTGGGCGACAATGCCGGAGCCGCAACGACTCACGCTCGACTCAGCCAACCCCTGCAACGACAAGCTCACCACCAGCCTGCGCGTGACCGTCGCGCAAGCATCTGCCGGACATCCGGCGGGCGTCGCCAATACCGGCTACTGGGGCATCCCAGTCCAGCCGCATACCCGTTACCGCGCCACGCTCCTCGCTCGGGCCGAGCCGGGGTTTTCCGGCCCGGTTACCGTCTCCATCGTCAGCGAAGATGGCCGCGTCGTTTACGCCAAGGAGAAGCTCTCCGGCCTCACCCCGCAGTGGGGTCGCTTTCAAACGACCCTCAAAACAGGCCGCTGCCAAACCCACAGCGAAAGCCTGTTTCCGCATCACTCTCGACCAACCCGGAACCGTCTGGCTCGGCCTCGTCTCCCTCTTTCCACCGACTTGGAACGACCGCCCGAACGGCCTGCGCAAGGACCTGATGCAGATGCTCGTGGATCTGAAACCCAGAGTTCCTGCGCTTTCCGGGCGGCAACTACCTCGAAGGTGAAACAATCGAGACCCGGTTCCAATGGAAGAACACCATCGGCCCCATCGAAGAACGCCACGGCCACCCGTGTCCCTGGGGCTATCGCTCGACCGACGGCCTGGGACTGCTTGGAGTTCCTTGAATGGTGCGAAGACATGCAAGCCGAACCGGTGCTGGGCGTCTATGCCGGCTATTCGCTCAGGGGCGACGCACGTCAAAGCCGGGCCGGACCTCGAACCCTTCGTGCAGGAGGCACTGGAGAAGATCGAATACGTGACCGGCGACCTCAGCACCCCGTGGGGCGCGCGTCGGGCAAGGGACGGTCATCCCGCGCCCTTCCGCCTAACCTACGTCGAAATCGGCAACGAAGACGGGTTCGACAAGGCGAAGAGCTACGACGGCCGCTTCGCGCAGTTTTACGACGCCATCAAGGCGAAGTATCCACGCGCTCAAACTCATTTCCACCGTTGCCAAATCGCCCGATGAGCTTCGCATCCAGCAAAGCGGACATGGTTGACTTGCACTTCTACAGCAGCACAGACGAGTTCATCCGGATGTCACGGGACTATGGCGCGCAATTTTAATCGCAACGGCCCGGAGATTTTCGTCGGGGAATGGGCGGCGCACGAAGATTCGCCAAGTCAGGCCTTGGGATGCCGCCGCAAAGAAGCTGCCGCCCACCCCCTCGATGAAGGCCGCGATCGGCGACGCCGTGTTCATGGCCGCGATGGAGCGAAACTCCGACATCATCTTGATGCAATGCTACGCCCCCTGTTGGTAAACGTGAACCCTGGCGCGTGGCAATGGCGCCCCGACCTCATCGGCTACGACGCGCTCTCCGCCTACGGCTCCCCCAGCTATTACGCCATCCAGATGTTCAGCCGAAATCTCGGCGACGAAATCCTGCCGGTTCAGTTGACCGACACCTCTGTCCACGCCTGTGCCACCCGCGACAGCAAGACCGGCGAGATCTTCCTCAAGCTCGTCAACCCCCAGCCCAACCCGCAGAACCTTCGGCTGGACATTAAAGGGCTCGCTTCCCTGGCCCCCAAAGCGACCGTGACCACGCTGGCCGCGAGCCCCGATGACACCAACTCCATTGATCACCCGCGGAGAGTTGTCCCCGTCATCACGACCCTCCGGGGCCTGCACCCGTCATTCACCTACACCCTCCCGCCGCACAGCATCGTCGCGCTGAAGCTCAAGGCCCGCAGGTAACCTTCAGTTCGGGCTTGAATCCCCTTCAAGCGCCCTTGAGAAGGGTATTCCGACGGTAACGGCACGGTCCCAGCAAGTTCGGATTTTGCCCTCGCCAGCGGAGCCACCTCAATCTTGGTTCAAATGCGAACTTCTTGGTTCGTTGGAAGAAGCGGTCCACCGAATTGTCACCCTATCTGGGATCCGAGCGCTTTTACGCTGATAGGACGCTTCACTCATGTCGCAGCGCCTCAATCGGATCCAGCCGGGCCGCCTTGCGCGCCGGCACGTAGCCGAAAGCCACGCCCACCGCGGCCGAAAACGCAAAGCCAACCATCACAATCGGTGCGTTGAAGACAAACGGCACCTGCAGCACCCCAGCCAGCAACGACGAACAGACCAAGGCCAGCACAATTCCGATCAGACCCCCGAACGACGATATCACCACCGCCTCCACCAGAAACTGCAGCAGCACCTCCCGCTCTAGCGCGCCGATCGCCAGCCGCGTCCCAATCTCCCGCGTCCGCTCCGTCACCGATACCAGCATGATGTTCATGATGCCGATGCCCCCGACCAACAGGCTCACCGCCGCCACCGCCCCCAGCAACATCGTCATCATCTGCGTCGTCCCCGACAGCATCGAGGCGATCTCCTTCATGTCCATCACGTTGAAATTGTCGTCCTGGTTCGAGGACAGGTGCCGCCGGCTGCGCATCAGCCGCGCAATATCCCTTTTCACGCGCTCGGTCGAGGCG
>CAVXLI010000024.1:0-137886 GCA_963762595.1 uncultured delta proteobacterium | reverse complement strand
TTGATGAAGTTATAAACACAATTAGCCAACTTTGCTGCAAGCAAGGGCGGAAACAGCATTGCCAACTAAAATACATTGTGAGCGTCTGTCGCCACGGAAAATAAAATCGTCAGGGAATGTTTGAATCCGTGCTGCTTCCCTTGGAGTTAAACTCCTATTTAGAACGGGGTGAACTGGAAGTGCATTGTTGCCGGGAACGATTGTGGAAGAAACTTCTTTTCTGTGCAAACGCGTGTATGTGTTGCCAAAGTTTTTTCTTCTGATTTTTATTGGTAAATGTTCGGGTTTAGGCAACTTTCCTCCTTCGGGAATCAATTCATATCTGCGAACTACAATGTCGTTATGATTTAATGCCAGGTGGTTTGGAAATTTTTAAATTTCTTCATCAAGTCGTTTATTGCTTCTCCAACATTTGCATAAGATTTTATTTTCCCGAAAGGCAATTTATTTGGTTTAGGGAATTTAAAGGGTCGGTCTATTCTTGTGCCAAAAATAATTATCCGTTCCCGTTTCTGTGGCACACCATATTTTGAAGAATCAATCATCGAATAGGAGATGTTGTAACCAATCGCCAAAAAGGAATTTGCGACATTGTCAAAAAACCTTCCTTCGAACATAGTGAAGAAGCCTTTTACATTTTCAAACAGAAAACATGTTGGTTGAATCGAATGCAACATTTTACATAGCTTTCAAATAAATAGTTTCTTGGGTCTGCCGAATTTTTATTTCCCATGTTTGAGAAGCCTTGACACGGTGGTCCTCCTATAATTACATCAATAGTCTTTTTCCCAATCAATTTATTAATTTCTTCTTTTGATAACAACCTAATGTCTTTTGCTATAAAAGGCGTTTTGGGAAAATTAAATCTGAAGGGTCGCTTCAGCCTGAGGCATGATGTCGGAAGGCAAAAAGACAATTAAATCCAGCTTCCTTGAATCCTATATCAAGTCCGCCAGCGCCTGTAAAAAGTGAAATAATATTCATTTGTCTTTTTGTATTTCTATTAAGTTTTGCCTGCTTCATTTCACCGATAATTTCAAATTTTCGCTCTTCAATAATTACTGAAGTTTCATCTTCTTCTATTGATTTATACTTGAGAAGAAATTGGTTATGCATGGTTAAAGCATAAGAATTTTTGTCTTGTATGTCAATTGAATTTTTACCACAATATGTTGTGGTTTTTGGGTCGATTTTTGTCGTTATGCGTAAATATTATGTTTATTACTACTTGATGGCTGGGCTTCATTCTCGGAGCAGTTGACAATTTGCCTGTTGCTGATTACAAGAAAAGAAGGCGAGAGAAAGGTTCTCCACATCGCCTACCTATCGAAAACTTTCTCATTGTTTTATATATTGAAAATCATTAAATAGAATTAATGCTTAAGAAAAGATAATAACTTTTGCTCGAGGACTTGTCTATCCTTGGTTTGGCATTCCCATATAACCAATACACGCCAATCCTGTAACTGTAATGCAGCTTCATTTTGCGTGTCACGGGCGTGATTGCGCGAAAGTTTTGTCTGCCAATAACCTGAATTTGACTTGGGTTTCCGGGAATTTATACAATTTTTATCTGGATGCTGGTGCCAGAAGCAGCCATGAACAAAAATAACTGAACGCCACTTTGGGAAAACAATATCCGGCTTGCCCGGAAGGTTTTTATAATGGAGACGAAACCGATAGCCCAAATTATGAGCAATTCGGCGTACGACCATTTCGGGCTTCGTGTCCTTGCTACGAATGGCTCGCATGATTGCACTACGACCTTCAGGAGAAATTTTGTCAGTCAACTCTTGCCACCTAATTTGACTATTATTTTCCTATTAATCAAATATCATAATAGCACTATTTCTTTTTTTTAGAAGAGGAAATTCCACCATTTCATTTATTACGGATTGAAGTCGAAGCATCTTCCTATCCACGATTGACGATTTGTTTGTTAACAGGAAGTATGATTGTCATTCCTCATCTATTCAGCTTTCCCAAGCCGTCACCCCCTCACTCATCTTTCTCTTCCCTATAACTTCTCCCAGCTTCTTGAGTATTTTCGTCCCATACCTTATCAGTGACTATCTTTTTCAAGGTATAAACATCCAAATCCTCTACTTCTCCCCATAGTCCTTCATCCTTGAGTAGCTTTACGAGTTCTTCCCGTTCTTCTGAATTTTTTGCTGGGAAAGAGACGTCCTTGCTGATTGAAATTGTCGCCTTCTTGTCAGAACCGAATACAACCTCCACACCGAGTATTCTGGAGTAGGCTATGATATCTTGTTTATCGCTTCAATCTTTGTATCCAATTCTTTCTTCTTGATGGAAAGCTCAGCAAGAGAATCGACCAGTTTGACACCATCCTCCTCTTCTAAAACTCCTTCGGGGTTAATGTTTCTACTTTGTAAAGGTGCACCCATTTTGGGCATATTGATCTATACCCGCACCAGCCGTCGCAGATGTTGGAGACTACTGCCGGAAACTCTTTTGCGTCAACAACTTTCTTTACTGCTTTAAGTGTCTCTTCGCGTAAATCTTCCAGTTGCTTTGCTGTTCTTTCAGATCGCAGTTCCTTGTCAAAAGCCAGGTAATGCCACACCAATTCTATGCTTTGGGCATCCCTGAAATTCTGCTTCACCCAAAGTGAATAGAGTGCCAGCTGTCTATCCTCGTCCATGTGATCCTGTTTAGGAAGGTATCCTGCTGTCTTGTAATCGTGTATCTCGTATTTGCCTTTGCCGCAGTCATCCAGCCTGTCCATCCTGACGTTCCATTTGAACTCTCCTTCAGGATCAAGATTGACATAATCAGAGGTTTCTATACCTATCACACGCTCCTTGAAAGGGGAATACTTGTTGTAATAGTCAGCTATGCACTTCTCTCCAGTCTGGCGATAGTTATCCGCAGTGTATTCCTTCTTGACTATTTTGATGTTATCCATTCATAATTTCTTCTTCCTGTACTTTTTAGCCCATTCTAACAATACGCAATCTCCCAATGCACATGCTTTGATCGCATCACGGCGGCCAAGATGGTCTTTACCCAGAATAAAATAAGCACGCCCCCGGTTGCCGTAGGCCTCGGCATGATCCGGTTTCAGGCGGATGAACTTGTTGAAGTCTTCAATGGCCAGCTGATACTGTTCAAATTTGCAATGAGCAAGCGCTCTGTTGTAATAAGCGTCGGCATGATTCGGCTCCAGGCGAATGGCTTCACCATAGTCTTCGATGGCACGCTGATACTTGCCGCGTTTATCGTAAACAATCCCACGTTTGAAGTATAAAAACGCAACATACGGGTACAGTTTTATAGCTTTGCTATAATCTTCAATAGCTTTATTATGGTTACCGAGTTTAGAATAGGCAAGCCCCCGGCAAAAATGGGCATATACATCATCAGGGTTCAGTTCGATAGATTTGCTGAATGCGTCAACGGCAAAGGTGTGATTGCTTGAATCGTAGGCCTCACTGGCCTTTTCAAACCAGTCGGCATAATTGTGCATCTCTGCTATATTATTGACGGCCGCGCTGTTCAGCCCTTTTTCATTATTTACCAAAGGCTGTTCTCCCTGTTCATTGTTGAATGTAATGTAGCATAAAATACTGCCGCAGTCACGGTGGTGTGTTGAAGCATGTTATTTTAGTTTGTTTTGCTGTTTCATGTGACCTCATCCTTGTTCTTTCCCACCGGATAGCCCGAAATACACAAACATCAAAGCTTTATAGGTAAAGGTGTAGCTAATAAATAGGGCACTATAGGTCAGGTTCCTTGGAAAGTTCCTCTTTCAATCGAATTGCTATTTCCAAGATGTGATGTTGAAGATATTTCTGATTGCCCCAACCCTTGAGCGAAAGCTGTTCTTAGTAAAAACCAGCGAAATCCGCGGGCAGTTCTTCCTCACAGGCATCTAATATTGGGAATAGCATATAGAGGATATATGATCGCCGAGGTACTGTTACCACGCTGCTGGTGTATAAGACCCTTTACATTTATTAAAACGGAGTGAATCGGCAGCTTGTTTGATGTAGTCGAATCTATCGGACTCGACTAACCCGCACCTTGGACAAGGCACCACTTTATCATATGGGATGTAGTAAGATCCGCATTTCTCGCACTGATGGTCATAGACTACATGTAACGTCATGGTGACCTCTTTCACGCAACAATTAATATCCGAACTTCGCTCTTTCCGATTAGTTGAATATCATATAGCACTGTTCATTATTATTAAAAGAGGAAAATACACGGCTTCATTGATAACGGGTTGAAATATTGCATATTCATGAAAATTGGTATTTTATTGCTTTCAGGAAGAATTATGTAAATCAGTATTTTTAAGAAAAATATACGATCTCTTAAAAATACCAAAAAAATGGTCTTTTTACTCATTTTCGTTCATCAACAAACAAATATCGACCTGATTAGTTATTATTTCATATCAGCTTTTTTATCTTTTCCTGGACCCGTTTCATTTTCTTCAATAAGTCCCTGGTCGCTAATGATACCTTCCCGTTGTGAAAAGTAATACCTTATCCAAAAAGCCCAACGTCGGGCAGTTTTCATCCGAAATAAAATCTGGAAAAATCAAGGCAAGACGTAATTGGAGTGCGCACAACAGTATACAAAATGACAACACCACCACGCCAAATTATTATCTAAAGCGACACTTTATTATCGCTTACTTCATAATAAAGCATAATAGAAAAGTCGCAACATTAGTCAATGAATCGATAAATATCAATAATATATACATGCCAAAATATTGAAATTAATTGTCGAGAGGTGAATGTGTTCCGTGAAATAGAGATACTTTACGGCAAAAAGTAAAAATCTGACAGAGTGTAACTAAAATGTAACCGTCTTAACCGAAAATAAACAAACAAAACCAAACATAATCCAACTTGCTCTTTGTAACCAGTCGATATTAAAGGCGTTAAAATTGATGGGGAATCGCCTAATTTTATTTATCGACTTTTAATCCGTTGGCCGCGGGTTCAATCCCCGCACGGCCCACCAGAAATCAGGGCTTCCTCGTAGAAGCCCTTTTCTATTTTTGACTATCACCACCACAATAATATATACTTTTACTAACAATGCTTGCCTGTTCTGTTGGGGAGAAAAATTATGAATAATGAAATTAGAAATGCCATATACAAACAAATAGCGTCAGAGCCTTTCGCACAGAAATTTGGCCTACGATTAATCGATATACAGGAAGGATATGCCAAGGTGGAAATGGCCTTTACTCAAGATATGGAAAATATGTTCGGAATGGCTCACGGTGGAGCTTTATTTGCACTTATCGATGAAGCTTTTGAAGTCGCCTCCAACTCTCATGGCACTATGGCTGTGGCTTTAAACATAAACGTAAATTATCTCGCCTCACCGGCCAAAGGTTCGAAATTGACTGCCGAAGCAAAAGAAATCAATAAAGCGAAGAAAACCGCCGCCTATGATATTATCGTGACTGACGATAAAAATAATCTTATTGCCGCCTGCCAGGCTCTTGTTTATCGAATGGACAAACCTCTTCCTTTTCTCAAAGATTAACCAAGACTATGCCCTTTTCGCCATTGCCTGTCCCGGGGATAGTGTATAATTTAAAAAGCCCCCCACGGTAATCTGCCTGGGGGGCTTCTGATAAAAACTTCCGGACTTCAAAAGAAAACTACTGTGGCAACGCCCCGGTAAATATATCCTCAAAGGCTTCTACTACCGCCTGTTCTCCCGATGTTATATAATCCAGATAGCCGGAGTAATGTTTGAATTCAGCGCCCAGATAATATCGGGCCGACAATATTCTCCCGTAATAATAGGCGGCCTCTGCATTATCTTTAACCATATTTACCACTTTTTCTCCGGATATGTCTTTGGCAATTGCTTTTAGTTTTGGAATAGTAATAGTTAAAGACCATAAATGCATCCAGGCGTGCGCCAGCATTCTCATAGCATTCTGCAGGGGAGTGGCAATCGCCAGAATATCCAGCATCTTTTTCTGATCTCTCAGTTCGGCGAGTTTCTTGCACGGTGGCATCCATTTTTCCCACGCCGTCACGAACAGCGGCTACATATTTTTCGTCGACAACACCTTTAGCCTTATCTATCGTTTCCTGAATCTTCTTTTTAAAAATATTGTAGTTATACATTTCCGGATTCATGAGCAGTTTTCTCATGGTTAAATCTATAGACTGGATACCGTTTGTCCCCTCGTAGATAGCAAGAATTTTACAATCACGGGCAAACTGTTCAACAGGATATTCCGAGCAGTATCCATAGCCGCCATAAACCTGCATGGCCTCGGAAGTAATCAGCCACGCCAGATCGGTATTGCCCGCTTTGCAAAGCGGAATAAGGAAATCCAACAGTGCTTGCGCTTCTTTTGCCGCTTCGTCTTTTTCCACCCGGCTGATATCGGCTGAATAAGCGGCAAGCAAAGTAAGCATTCTCATCGCTTCCACCTGCGCTTTCATCCATATCAGCATTCTTTTCACGTCAGGATGTTTTACAATCGGCGCATACGCGGTATCTCCCTTTTTTGCGGGATCTGTCCCCTGCAATCTGTTTTTCGCGTAAGTTACCGCGTGCATGTAAGCGGCACTCGATGCGCCCGATGCCTGATTGGCCACATCAAGCCGCGCTTCATTCATCATCTGGAACATTATTTTCATTCCCTGCCGTTCGGCTCCTAAAAGGTAGCCCACACACTTGTCGTTATCGCCTAAGCTCAAAGAACAAGTAGCCGATCCTTTAATTCCCATCTTGTGTTCAATGCCGGTAGTTATAATGTCGTTGCGCTCACCCAGGCTTCCGTCCGGTTTTACATGATATTTAGGGACAATAAATATCGATATTCCCGGTGTTCCGGGAGGATCACCTTCAATTCTGGCGAGCACCGGATGGATAATATTTTCAAACATATCGTTATCGCCGGCTGTGATGAATATCTTCTGTCCGGTTATAAGATAAGTGCCGTCTTTTTGCTTGACCGCTTTGGTCTTTAAAGCGCCGACATCAGAGCCGGCGCCGGGCTCGGTAAGACACATCGTTCCGCCCCATTGGCCGGATACCATCTTTTCCATGTATGTCTTCTTCAATTCTTCCGATCCGAAATTTTCAATGAGCCTAGATGCTCCTCCCTTCAACGTATCGTAAGTGATAAAAGCGACGGCGGCGGCGGAAAAATAATCCATAATAGAGCGGCAGATGACCTCAGGCATTCCCATGCCGCCCCATTCAGGCTCATTCCCCAGGCCGGAAAAACCAGACTCTTTGTAAAGCTTCATTGCCGAGTTAAATCCCTCGGGAATAGTAACCGTCTTTTGTTTCGGGATCATACTTAGCACCGGTTTTATCAGCCTCGGCATTTGCGGGATAAACCTGCTCGACGGCCAGCTGCTCCGCCAGCTCCAGTGTGGCCTCATAGGTATCCTTGTCAAAACTGGCAAATTTTTCGTACTTGCTAAGCTTGTCCGCCTGAAGCACCTCAAATAAAACAAATCTTACATCTCGTGAATCAATTAACGGGTTTAATGCCATAACACACTCCTCAATTTATTTTTTTTGCAGAATCGTTGCCGTTCACCAGTCTTTAGTAATCAGGTGACTACGGCCCCAAAAATCCGGCAATTTACTTTTATCCTATCGCAAGTTTCCGCCGCACAATACAGCATTGGCAACAAAAAAATCAAGCTAATCTTAATATAATTTGTGCATATAAAACCTAGCATGGTTACTGTATTGATTTATAATCAAAGGTGTTCATTTTGCCGGCTAAAACTTTATGGAAGATATTTTACAATTTATGAAAAAGATAAGAACACTTTTCAAGATATTGTTTTAATATATTTTTAATGACCGGCTCTCTATTTTAATATTATCAGTGCATCGACTACAATTGGCTTCTTCCCGAAAATTATGACAGGGTTGAGATCAATTTCCTGCACATGATCGACCTCCAGACCGATCTGTCCCAGCCGTATCAACATGTCCACAAGACTCTCCACATCAACGGCTTCCATTCCACGAAAGGCTCCAAGAATTTTATGCCCTTTAATCTCCTGCATCATTTCCAAAGCATCGTTCTTTTCAAGAGGTGCCTTGCGAAAAGAAATATCTTTGAGGATTTCTGTAAAAATTCCCCCCAAACCAAACATAACACAAGGGCCAAATTGGTCATCGCGAGTCAGTCCCATAACGAGTTCCCGGCGTCCCTTGACCATCTCTTGAATCAAAACAGAGCCTCTGAAAACATTTAGCCCTGCTTTAATTTCATCAAAAACTTTCAGCGCTTCCGCCTTACTGCGAATATCCACGTGAATCAGCCCTTTTTCCGTTTTATGGGCAATTTCAGAAGAACAGCCCTTCATCACCAGGGGATAGCCGATTTCACGCGCTGCTTTTTCGACATCACTTCTGTTCTCAACAAGACATTCCCGTGCCACAGGAATGCCATATGCGGCAAGCACTTGCTTCGCCTCATATTCCGAAAGAGCTTTACGTCCCTCCTGCATAACATTCTTAATAATCCGGACTGCGGAATTTTTATCCATTTCCGGCCTTCCTCCTTCCATAGTAGCTATTGACATGACCAATGGCGCGAATGGCTTCATGGAACTCATCAAAAACAGGCAGGCCGTGATCAAGAAACTCCCGCCTTGCCAGTCCCAGCATTTCGACAATATCCAGATCATCCACTCCCCTTTTAGGGTTGGCCAGAATGACGACGATTGGTTTACCGGTAGCTTTCACCACATCACGGACTGCCTCTGCCAGTTCCCGATAAGGCGCCACTTCTGCAACCGGCTTCCCTAAGATGCGCGCCATCGTTTTATAATGATAAAGAAGCGAAATAATTATTTGAAGATCGATCCGTTTATCTTCCGCCGCATGACGGAGGACCTCTTTTAATATTTGCGGAGGGACAAAGGGGTTGGCTACATCAATAGGGTTTACACAGCTTGATCCGGGTTTCGGCAAAAAGTTTCCGATAAGCGCTTGGAGATCAGCCGACAGCGGCGGAATCTCGATATCGAAAGTTTCCGCGGCATCGCAGGCAGTAACACCCAGAGCACCTCCGCCGCCGACAACAGAAATTCCTTTAAAGACTCTTTCCGGCAAAAGGGAGAAGGCCAAACTGGCCTCCGCCAATTCCTCCAAATCCTTTACTTGAATCGCATTGACCTGTTTGAGAACCGACTGCCAGATGACGCGGCTTCCTCCCATGGATGCCGTATGGCTCACAACCATCCTCCGGCCAGCCAGCGAAAGTCCTCCTTTGCAAACGATAACCGGCTTTCTGTAAGAAGCGGCTTTGATCTCCCGGAAAAAAGCATCCCCGTCCTTAATGCCTTCGATATACATGGCGATAATACGCGTTTCCGGATCTTCAGTCAGATAGCGCAGAAGCTCCACTTCCCTCAGGTCGGCTCCGTTTCCGAAACTAACAACCTTGCTGAATCCGATGCCCATCCATTTTCCTTTATGGGCAAAATCAATGGCCATGCCGCCACTTTGCGACAAAAAAGCGACAGAGCCGCTTTGGCGCGAAAGGTCTGGCCCAGGTAATAAAGTTAATCCGCTTTTGGGGCAGTAGATGCCGAAACAATTCGGTCCTACTACCCGTATGCCTTTTGCGGCAATTTCACGAATTTTCTGCTCTAAATTGAGGCCCGTTTCGGTCCCAAGTTCGCTGAAACCAGCTGAAAGGATTTCGGCGCCGGCAACACCCTTCTTTCTGCAAGCCTCAAGAACCTCAGGCACCGCTTTAGCAGCTACCGCAATAACGGCAAAATCCACTTTCCCCGGGATATCTTCGACCTGTTTGTAGATATCCAACCCGGCAAATTTTCCTCCCTTATGATTTACGGGAAAGATATCTCCTTCGAAGCCCATAGCTTTTAACGCATTGAACATTCCGCTCCCAAAACCAGCGCCTTCTTCTGCTGAAACACCGACAATGGCAATCTTTTGCGGATGAAATATTCTTTCATAGTCTGTCATCATTGTATCACGATTTTTTTGATTCATAGCTTCAACCTGTTGTTTTTTATTCCCGACCAGCCGCAATGGTCCGTTGACATTGTAAAGTATACTTAACTGGGGATTATCAAATGAATTAGCGCTTAATCCTGTTCTGAGCATACTTAAATGCCGCTTCAATAAATTTGCTGAAAAGCGGATGGGGTTTTGTCGGCCGCGATTTAAATTCCGGATGAAACTGGCAGCCTAAAAACCAGGGATGATCTTTTATTTCCACAATTTCCGCTAAGCGGCCATCCGGTGATATACCGGTTATCTGCAATCCTTTATCTGTCAGCTTTTTTTTGTAATCATTGTTGAATTCGTAGCGATGACGGTGCCGCTCCGAAATTTCTTTTTGCCCGTAAGCTGTAAAAGCGAAGGAATTCGGCTCGATGATACAGGGCCAAGCCCCCAATCTCATCGAAGCGCCTTTTTCCTTGACATTGCGCTGTTCCGGAAGCAAATCAATTACCGGATAAGGAGTTTTCGAAGTCAAATTCAGAACTGTTGGCTTTATTCAATCCGCAAATATTCCTGGCGTATTCCACAACCGCCATTTGCATACCCAAACAAATTCCGAAATACGGGATTTTGTTTTCCCGCGCATATTGCACGGCAAGGATCATCCCCTCTATGCCGCGACTGCCGAAACCGCCGGGAATCAAAATGGCGTCGACATCATCTAAATGTGGTTTCAGTCCTTCTTCTTCAATTTTTTCCGAATCAATAAATTTTAATTTTACGCGGCAATTATTGGCAATACCGCCGTGAACAAGCGCTTCATTAAGGCTTTTGTATGAATCGGTAAGATTGACATATTTGCCGACAATACCAACGCATACTTCATGCGGAGGATTATTGAACTTTGTTTACTACTTCCTCCCATGCATCCAGCTTGGGCTGTCCCGTCCAGATATTGAGCAAATCAACAATTTTACTATCCAGACCCTCACGATGAAAAACCAGCGGCACTTCGTAAATACAACCGACATCCTTAGCAGTAAAAACCGCCGCCACCTCCACATTACAAAAAAGAGCGATTTTAGCTTTAATTTCTTCGGAAAGAAAATTCTCCGTCCGGCAAAGGAGTATATCCGGCTGAATACCGATTTCACGCAGGGCCTTAACGCTGTGCTGTGTAGGCTTAGTTTTAACCTCTCCGGCGGTTTTGATAAATGGGACCCACGTTAAATGAATAAATATGGCGTTTTGTTTTCCCGCTTCATTTCGGAATTGGCGGATCGCTTCCAGAAAAGGAAGGCTCTCAATATCGCCAACTGTGCCGCCGATTTCCACTATAGACACATCGAAACCCGACGCCGATTGGCTTATATAATCTTTAATTTCATTCGTGATGTGAGGAATAACCTGCACGGTCTTGCCTAAATAATCACCGCGTCTTTCCTTGGTAATAACGGAATAGTAAACCTGCCCGGTAGTCAGGTTGTTGCACTTTCCCATGCAGGTAGAGGTAAATCTTTCATAATGTCCCAAATCAAGATCAGTTTCCGCGCCGTCATCTGTAACAAAAACTTCACCATGCTGAAAAGGACTCATCGTCCCGGGATCAACATTGATATATGGATCCAGCTTTTGATTGGTAACTTTCAGCCCACGGCATTCCAGCAAGGCTGAGATTGACGCTGCCGCCAAACCTTTGCCCAGCGAAGAAAGAACGCCTCCAGTGACAAAGATAAACTTTGTTTTCATTTTTTCTCCTCGATACTTAATATAAATTGATGATTACAGAGTCTCACGCAGTCTCTCCCGCAAGTCCGCCGACAAACTTCAATCCTCTATAAGAGCACATCGCTTAATACGTCCGGCAACATTTTCCACCGGTTCGCTGAACAAGTCAATAAGTGGAATTTTTTCTAAATAATTGTCGTCCCAATTAACGTTATATTCATTGACCAAGTTCCTGATATCGTTGTACCTGTAACCCAATACTTTTTTCTTTTCGCGAAGAGATAAAAGTTCGTTATATTCAATATGCAGAAGAAGTAAATTGCCGACAAAATCATTCTCTCCCAATAACGGTAGAACTAATATGGATGCCCCGTCAGCTTTGCCTTTACCCATATAAATATTACCTGTACTGACAATTGTTTTTTTAGTTCCCATGAGCAATTGGGAATTCTCAGCGCGCGAAATCATCTGCTTGGCCACTCCACCCTTTTCCCGTATAACAATAGTAGAACCTTCCGTAGGATTGCCTTCTTCATCAAGATTGTTAATATTATAAAGAGTATATCCTCGCACAGCCAAAACCGCCGGCTGTATTCTGCTTAGGGCTAAAATATTTTTATAAGTTAAATTTTTCGCGGCAAACTCAAGCTTCTCCAGAAGATCAAACACAACTCCTTCTAATATTTTTTCTTTACGGCTCGTGCCTACTGTAACTGTCTTTGCCTGATGGCGAATCGCATCTATAGGCCGGGTAAGTTCATCAATTGCTCTACCCAGAGTGACATCTAAAAGATCAAGCGGAGAGTCTTCATTCTTAAATTCATGGCGGAAATCCTCCAGCGGCAGCTTACCTGCAGCATATTTCAGCAAAAGCGCCAAATCGGAAATAGTTTTTACACTTAATAAATTGAACGCGCCGTCATTACGATGACTATTAAAGGTATGATAAAAATCATTTATTAAGTGGCGAAAATGGAAATCTGCAATTCTCTCATACAACGAGTAATTCATCTTTACATGTTCGGCCAGAGCCAAATTCAAACGGTTTCTGAACTCCCTGAAAATAAGAGCTTCTTTGTCAATAGCGCAAGCGGCATAGTATCCCCACAAATGCCCGGCCATAGTATTTAGTATCACCGGCAGGGGCATAGATGCAGAAGGAATAGGAATCACGGCGTCGGCAATTTTATTGAAGCGATCGTCGCTTTCTTCCGCAAAAACTATAACTGCGGCCTTGTGCGCTTTAAAAATTGCCACGTCTTTGGCAATATCTTCCACAACCGGTTCCGGATTACCGGAAGCACAAACCAAAATTAAAGGTTCTGCGGACAAATCAATATGTTTTTTGTTTTCCACAATGTCGGAAGAAATGGTTTTATAACAAAGCTCGCTGAGTTTGATTCTTATTTCATCGGCTGCCGCTTTGTTGGGCCCGCTGCCCACAACCGCCCAGAATTTCTTGGTCAAGGTTTTCTCGACCGAAGCGGAAATTCGATTTCTCAGTTCAAAGACTCGCGCCATTAACTTAGGCGCCTCCTCCAGATTGTGCAACTCCTGGGCTATGTAGTCATCAGTTCGGGTTTTCATCACTTGCGCCAGGAAAAGGGCTAAGACTTGCCCGGCAATAATTTGGGAATAAAAAGCTTTTGTGGAAGCAACAGACATTTCTATATCGCGGCCGTCGCTCGTGTAAAATACTCCGTGCGATTTAGTGGTAATATCCGATTGCCTTCTGTTTACTATGGAAATTATAAAAGCACCTCGCTCTTTGGCCATTGCTACGGCACGATTTGTATCTGTTGTTGTTCCGGATTGAGTAATAGGGATTACCAATGTATCCGATAAATCATCTTTTAACAAAAAACCGCTTAATTCGGAAGCGACCCTGGCTATTATATTAATGTTTCTTCCTTTCAAGTAGAGTTCCAAAGCATCGGCTATGGCAGCTCCGGCAACAGCGGCCGTCCCATGGCCGATAACTATAATATTTTTAATGGCGCCGCTTTGGAGCCCCAGGCGAACAGGATCGGGAACGATATCCGAGCCTAAGTTGAAGATGACTTGCGGCAAAGACTTGCCGTTGGTCAAGATGCGGTATTTGCCCCGCAAGGTTCTTTTTATGGAAACAGCCGATTCGGAAATTTCCTTCAGGAAAAAATGAGGATAAATGCCGCGATCGATATCTCGAGTCGTCATTTCGGCTTTTTGTATGTCACTTTCTTTCAAAGTAATTTCCGTACCATCATAATGACAGGCGGTAATTCCCGCCAATCCTCCGAATAGAGTTTTGGTCTAAAATAAAAATTTGTCCTGTTGCGGAGTTTTCGCCGTCAACATCCAAATCGCCGTTCATTTTTATAAAATTAGGCATCACTTCCACCAGACCATAGAGTTCCGAAGTAAACATATACTGGTCGGAGCTGATTCCAACATAGATAGACTGACCGCTGCCTTTAAGCGCCAAAAAAACCTTACCGGGTTCGAGATCACTGGTCATAGCTATGGCGTGTGACCCTTCAAAATCTTTTAGAGCAAAGCGAAAGGAATCGGCAAGATTATTTCCGGCCATTAGATATTTTTCAATTTGCAGAGGGATAGTTTTTGTATCGGTTGTAATTTCGGGCGCAATCAATTCATTATTCGCTTCCAATTCCGCGCGCAACGACGAATAATTATCAATATCTCCGTTTAAGACAATATTAATTTGAGCTTTGGATTCTGGATAAAAGGGAAAGGATTGACCGGTCTGATTAGGCTTATAGTTATTGACAGGATGACAATTTTCTTCCGTAATGGAACCAACAGAAGCCCAGCGTGTATGAGTAATCGCTGTTTCGCATACCGTCTCCAGCCGGGCAAAATATTGCAAAACCCGGTCTTTTCGAATCACCTGCCTTAAATCACGGACATTGCGCCCCAACTCACCGACAATAGAAAAAGTCTTATAGGTAAAAGTTATATTTATTCCCTTTCCGCTTCCGGTAAATACTCCTGGCGCAACCCAAATCGAACCGTTAGTAAGGTCCCCCTCCTGCGACCGCATTAAATAATCTTCGTATAAATCTTTTTTCTTTAGGTTGGATAATATGCTTCCCAATGCTTTTTCTTTTTCCAAGGTGAAAACAATTTGCAGTCCCGCCGAATCCCTGCCCCGCACTTCCAGGCGGTCCAGCGCATTGAGCAGGAAATTAATTTTACGGTATTTTTTAAAAGTCGCCGGATTTTATTGCGCGTGTTTCATCTGTACCGGAAATATCTATAATTTTAACAAAATTAGCCAAAATGTCTTTTTCCACGGTCCACTGAATATCTTTAAGAAGAATAATCCGGCTATTGATGGTTTCCAGATCAGCGGAGGTAAATTTTGCAGCTTGATCTTCCAGCGTTTTCTCTTCCTGAGCTAAAAATATTTTCATTTCCTTTTCTAAATCGAAAAGCTTTTTAGCTCTCTGTGCCTGAAAGAAAAGAATTTCCTGAGCGCTCTCCCGCTTCAGCTCCAACGTAGCTTTTTCCATGGAGGTAAGTGCATCAAATCCGCACACATAAGCTTTAGCAACAATGTTTCCGGCTAAAACATTTTTAAGTGACGAACGTTTAATTTTATCCCACAATTGCACAAGCTCTAAATCAGCATTTAAACTTGCAGATTTTTGCTGAGACCGGAAAGTCATTAAACCGGCGAAACCGCAGTTAAGTCGAAAAGGTATAATCGGGAAAAATATTATTGCCGGAGCGCTAATGTAAGCCGGATTTTTTCCGACAAATATTTTGCAGACCTTAAAATAAAGGCTTATATTTTTTATTGTATTTAATATTTGCACAACAAACATTGTTTCTTATTTCTGCCGCAGAACGCCGGAGGTTTTTATGCACCCGGCGGCAACCTCCCGAACAACATCATTCAACCAATCCATACCTGCGCTGGTTTGTATAGATGTTAAAGACTGTATTGTTTGCAGATAAGAATCAGTCTTACCTGATTCGCGTTGTATTATTTTTATAAACGTTTCTTTTTTCTTCAGAGAAATTTCTTCTTCGTTATTGCCGGAGAGATACTCCTCCATCTGTGGCCAATCGCGGATAAATTGTTTTTGTTTATGCAATACTATATCCGAAAAGATTTTCTTCTTTTTTTCTGCAGGTATAATTGTTTTCTCCAAGTTTTGCGCAAATAATCGCAGTTGTCTGATTCTTTCAACAACGGCTTCATCTAAAACATCAATAGGCTCCGGCATATAGAGCCTCGCCGTACTTAAATTTAATAAAGAATTCGCGGCGAACAAAGCGATACCATTGTCTTAAGGCCAATAAATTGGCGATATAACCAATATTATGATTAACTTTACGGCTAATATCACTCATAAATTCCGGGAACAAATCTTTTTGGGCTCAAATGATAAAATAGAGGAAGACCAAAGCATTCCTGCGGTTATGCAATCCCGCCGGCAAATAACACCTGCCGGAATGACTGTGCCATAAGCTATTTGCAGTGGCCCCACTATTCCGCCTTGACCACCCAGGAATATCGGCTCTTCGCGCAACATTACACCTCGCGGAACATCTCCCATTAAAGAAGGAGTTGCCTTGTCCTGCTGGGGAGTGTAATTGAAATGAATATAAGAACTGCCTACTTCGCTATGATTTTTCCGGCTTGTACCGCCCGCCATCAGGCAATCACAAAAATTAATCAGACTGCCTAATGTAACGAAGGGAAATAAAATTGTCTGCTTTAAACCGACGGTGTGATTTCCGCCAGATTCTTCTTCCAAAAGGCAGCCGGAGCGAACTTGTGCATTGCTGCCCATTGTTACCTTATCCAGAAAAACCGAATCGGCAAAGTACCCGCCCCTAAGTTCTACCGCCGCTCCCAATTGACAGTTAATCAAAGTAACAGGCGCTTCATATCCCAATTTTACATCTTGGGCAATTAACGTATTTTCGCCGCAAATCCTTGCCGCACCGTAAATTATTAAAGAACTGTCAATTCTCTCTGGATTTACTTCATCGCCGATTTCCACAGAAAAAGGGGCCGTCATCCGAACCCCTTTCTTTAAGAGACAAGTTACCTTTTCAGGTAAGTTTAGATTTTTTTTAATAGCTCTAGTCATAAATGTTTTTATAGTGCTTATTTATTTTTTTCACAGTTGATACCTAATTTAACCATTTTATCGGTAAACGTGTTGCGGCTAATTCCCAGAAAAACGGCCGCCGTACTTTTCACGTAGTTTGAACGGCGCAGAGCAATTTTAAACAAGCCCTTTTCCACCATAGACATAACTTCTTCGTAAAGCTTACTTTTGCGATCACCGGAAGCAGATAAAACAGTAGCAATGTCTTCCAGCTTTTTTTCCATTATTTCCTCAACAGCCGCGTAAGGGGTTTCCTTCACATTCATCACAACTTTTGAACTCTTTTGTTTTTTCGACCGCATTTTTTTGAAGTTCCCCCTTCCGGACAAGATTAAATTAGGAATTAAAAACGTGTGTTTCCCAATATGCTTTTTTAAATTTAAGCCGGCGAAAATTTTAAAATTATAACGGCAATAATAATCAATACCGCAATCCAACTCATAACAATCAAAGAAAGTCGCTCGACAGGATGATCTAAATAATTTTTTACTTCTATTTCCACTTTTTCTGCTCCCAGCTTATCCACAAGAGAACGAACAAGTAAAGAGTGGTTTTCCAATATATTGGAGAAAAAATAAAACCCTTTGGTCGTTGTTAATAAAAAATAGGCTTTATTCCGCAGTTCAACAACCCCCAAATGCGTAATTTCCCGCCAAAAAAAATTTTTAACCCGAAAAAACTTTTTTAATTGCAGACCTTCTTCAGTTACGACAATTTCTCTTCTTGCTGTTTCAATGCCGATCAATAAAGAACTGATAAAAAAAACGGCCAGAATAATTCTTTCCCAAATTTGCCCTCTAAATAAACTGACAATCAGCAACAAAAACAGAAGGACAATTATTGTTGTTAAAGGTATAAGAAAAGCCCGCCTAACTTTGAAAATATTTTGTTCCATTTATTACTTGCCAATTATAATTTTATTGGTCGTGCCATCCTTAAAACAGGATTTTCTTGAATGGCTTTATTTTTCTTTCTAATCACGGGTACAAATCCGAAGCAAGCTGCCGGATATTATACCCTCCGCTTTGCGGGATAATTCGACCTGCAAGCTTCAGCATGTGTGACCTTTAGGTTATGCACTCTGTTTCTGAAACTTGGGTCTCATTACAACTTACCAATTCCGATACGCTTCGCTTTCGTAATTGGAGTTTCACGAATAAAAGTGCCGCTTTTGCCGCCACTTTTTTCCAGAAGCATGATATTTCCTATAATTATTTTCTTATCGACCGCCTTGCACATATCGTAAATAGTCAAGGCTGCTATGCTCACAGCGGTGAGAGCTTCCATTTCCACGCCTGTTCTGCCCATATTTTTTACTTCCGCTTGAATGATGATTTGAGATTTATTGCGGTCAATTTCTAAATTTACTTCTATTGCGGTCACCTCCAGAGGATGACAAAGAGGGATAAGTTCTCCGGTTTTTTTTGCCGCCATAATGCCAGCAATTTTAGCCGTTCCCAAAACATTCCCTTTGGCAATTTGACCTTTTTCAATTAATTCCAAAGTCCGGATATCCATTTGGACAATTCCTGCAGCTTTCGCCTGGCGAACTGTCTCCGCCTTAGCTGTGATATCCACCATTTGGACTTGGCCTTTTCTATTTACATGGGATAATTTTCGCATGGCAATTAACGAACTCAGAAATTAATTAGTGGAGCCCCCTTCGGCAGGAGCCGGAAGCTCCCTAAAACAACGCGACCTCCCGCGGGTCACGGCGCTTTCCTCCCCCGGCCAGAGCCCGGGGATTTCAAGTCGCGGGATTGAATCAATTAATTTTGGCGGACTCTAACATAGGGCAATTAATGAGTCAAGAAAGTCTGACATTTTTTATTGAATTAAAAAACTTGATATAAATATCACGATTCGCTAGTATTTTTGACAAAATAGAAGCTGGAGAATATTAGTGTTCGTTAAAGTATTCAGCATGAGCGTCATTGGCATGGAATCATACCCTGTGTTCGTGGAAGTAGACATATCCCAGGGGCTGCCTCAATTTGCTACTGTCGGACTGCCCGATGCCTCCGTTAAAGAAAGCAGGGATCGAATTAAAGCCGCCATAAAGAATTCCGGTTACCGTTTTCCCCGCAGTCATGTAACCGTAAATTTAGCTCCCGCTGATATTAAAAAAGAAGGAACCGGTTTTGATCTTCCCATCGCTGTAGGCATTTTAGCCGCGGAAGAATTGATTAAAGAAACTGCTTTGCATGATTGTTTTTTCATCGGAGAACTGTCGCTTGACGGCAGTATTAAAGGAGTAAGCGGTGTTCTAACCGCTGTCTTTAAAGCAAAAGAAATAGGCATCAAGTCAGTTTTTGTTCCCGAAGAAAATGCTGCGGAAGCGGCTATGGTAGAAGGAATTAATGTTTTTCCGGTCAAAACATTGCCGGATGTTGTGGAATTTTTTAACGGACGAAACAATATTGAACCGCTTTCTTTGGACGTAAGTAAAATTTTCCAAAAAACACGTCAATATGAAGTCGATTTTAATGAAATTAAAGGTCAGAAGCAAGCGATGAGAGCGCTGGAAATTGCGGCGGCCGGAGGTCATAATGTACTGATGATCGGCCCGCCCGGCTCCGGCAAAAGTATGCTGGCAAAAAGACTGCCCACGATTTTGCCCGATCTTTCTTTTGAGGAGGCAATTGAAGTAACAAAAGTATTTTCCGTCGCCGGTTCATTGAATAAAAATGAATCTCTAATTGCGGTGCGTCCCTTTCGTTCGCCGCATCACACGATATCCGATGTCGGTCTGGTTGGAGGCGGTCAAATGCCGCGGCCGGGTGAAATAAGCCTTGCTCATCTGGGAGTTCTTTTTCTGGATGAACTGCCTGAGTTCAAAAAAAACGCTCTGGAAGCTCTCCGTCAGCCGCTGGAGGACGGCACCATAACAATTACCCGTTCTTCGATAACAGCATCTTTCCCTGCGAAATTTATGCTGGTTGCCGCAATGAATCCCTGTCCCTGCGGTTATTTCGGCGATCGTGTTCGCACCTGCCGCTGCAGCCCGCAGCAAATTCGTCAGTATCAAGCCAAAATATCAGGGCCGCTTATTGGACCGTATAGATTTGCATATCGAAGTGCCTTCGGTCAAATATCGGGCTCTTTCCGACAAAGAATTGGGCGAATCCTCCGCAACAATCAAAGATCGCGTAAATAATGCCCGTGAATTGCAAAAAAAGCGTTTCGGTACTAAAAACATTCTCTGTAATGCCCGCATGACGGAAAAGCAAATTAAGAATTTTTGCCCGATAGACGAAGAATCGCATAAGCTCATTGAAATGGCCATCGAAAAACTGGGGTTAAGCGCCCGGGCGGTAAACCGGATATTGAAGGTTTCCCGCACTATCGCCGATCTGGAAAACAAAGATGGCATTGAACCGGCGCATGTTGCAGAAGCAATTCAGTATCGTTGCCTTGATCGTAGTTTAATTTGATGATATGTAAAAAAATTGCTGCATTATATTAATTTTATTTGAGAGCAGTCTGAAAAACACCATTGTAAAGACAGCTCCATTAAGAGGTATTTATGGAAATTAAGTTATTAAAGCAAGCCCAAAAAAGAGGAAAGCTAAACCAAAGGATGAATCAAAACTCGGTTTCGGCAAAATCTTTACCGATCACTTTTTCAACATGAAATATAAAGAAGGCAAAGGCTGGTATGACGCCGTGATTGAACCATACCGGCCGCTGAAATTAGATCCGACGGCAATGTGCCTGCATTATGCGCAGGAAATATTTGAAGGATTGAAAGCATATCGCGGTAAGGATGGGGCAATTTTTCTTTTCCGCCCCACGGAAAACATCAAAAGAATGAACTCGTCCGCGGAAAGGCTCTGTATGCCGTCAATCGATGAAGACATCTTCCTTGATGCCCTGAAAAAACTGGTTATTTTGGAAAAAGACTGGATTCCTCGCGGAGCCGGCACATCTTTATACATCCGTCCGACCATGATTGCCACTGAAGCGGCGCTGGGAGTTCATCCGGCCAACGAATATCTGTTTTTTATTGTGGTCGGGCCGGTGGGCGCCTATTATCCGCAGGGATTTTCGCCGACAAAGATTTTTGTTTCGGAAGAATATGTGCGGGCGGCGCCGGGCGGTACAGGCTTTACCAAGGCCGCAGGTAACTATGCCGCGAGTCTTTATGCCAGCCGCATTGCCACAAATATGGGCTATACTCAGGTTCTATGGCTTGATGCCAAAGAAAAGAAATACGTGGAAGAAGTCGGAACCAGCAATATTTTTTTCCTTATTGGTGATGAACTAATTACTCCGCCGCTGACCGGAACGATTTTGCCCGGTGTTACACGCAATTCAGTGATTAAACTGGCCCGTCATTTTGGAATGAAAGTTGTGGAAAGGCCGATATCCATTGATGAAATTATTGCCGCTTCCCAAAAGGGCACGCTTAAAGAAGCTTTTGCCTCGGGAACAGCGGCAATTGTTTCACCGGTCGGTCAAATTTATTTCCGCGGGAAAGAATATTTAATCAACGGCGGAAAAACCGGTCCGCTGGCGGAAAAATTATACAATGAAATTCTGCAAATTCAATATGGATTGAAGGAAGATCCCTTCGGCTGGCGTGTCAAAATTCATGGCTAGTGACATACCAAAAAATGATGACTATAGATTTTTCCCCTTGGATACAGGCACTTGGATTTGTATTCCACAAATCTGTGGAAATGGCTGTTGATAACTCTGTTGATAATCTCCGCAAGTCCGTAATTGGTGCGATTTTACACCAAATTGCCTAAGGTTTGAGCAAGATAAATATTAAATAAAATCAATGATCTTTTAAATATATCCTGTTATCATCGCCACTTATAAGGAAGTAGAGAAGACAGATATAAACTCTCTAGAAAAAAATGTGCCATTTATGACCTCTTTTTTTGATTTTTTTATAAAAAAATAAGCAAAAATTTTTTTAAAGCAAATAGACATAGTTACGGCAATTGAAGGTCGTTTTTGGCTGATTGCTGCTGTGCTTTTGATAATATTTTTGCCCTGTATTGTGCTGGCCGAAGAACTTCCGCCTATTGATGATATTGTCCAAAAATTACAGCATACTTATGAGAAAACGGAAGATTTTAAGGCTAATTTTCTTCAGGAAACAACCATAAAATCGATAAAGAAGACAGAAATAGAAGAAGGCAGTGTTTTTTTTAAAAATCCGAAGAATATGCTCTGGGACTATACAAAACCAAAAGCAAAAAAACTGGTAATTAATCGTCAAACGGCATGGCTTTACCTTCCGCAAGAAAAGGTTGCCTATAGGCAAAAATCAGAAAATATTTTTCAATCCAAAACGTTAATTAAGTTTTTATCCGGTTTGGGAAAATTAAAAGATGATTTTGCCATCACATATGCCGAACCCAAAGCCTTTGGACAAAAATGGAAATTATTTATTGCTGTTAACCCCGCTCGAAAAAAACACTGTTCTCAATCCTATTCAAATCACCGTAGATAAAAGTAAATTTTATATTTTGCAGGTTAGCTTTGATGATGCTTTGGGTAATTCCACCTCGGTGAAATTTTCCAATATATCCATCAATAACGGGCTAACCGATAAAATGTTTCAATTTCAGCCGCCGGCCGGCGTACAACATTTTCGAAATGCCGTAGAAATACTAATCGAGTATAGAAAGTGCATTGCCAGTTGATTTTTAAGAAAAATTTTCTCTTTTCATTTTCTCATCAAATGAGAGTAGAATTACACATAAGTTCGGAAAATACCCATTGGGCATATTAATTGTTAGACAATAGTAAGGAAGAGGGAGAACTGTGTCCTACAACTTGAAGACTGAGAAGAAATGACGACGTTTTATGGCGTCACTGTCCACAGGACCGCGCAAAGATTAGTTAGCCTGCAGAAAATAGTTCGCAGCGTCGCTACGCGGCATGGTTTGATAAATACGTCCGGCCAAAATATACCTTTGCGGTCGGAGCCAATATGAAGGATCAAGCCTTTCTTAGCGGGAACGACTGTTATGCCCTTCGCTGCGCATACTTGCATGAAGGAAGCGACAATATTTCTCAACAGAACGCAAAAGAGGTCGTCGATAAATTTCATTTCATAGTTGCACCTAAGGGTTCTACCATCCACTGTAATATGATGAATACAAAGCTTCAGTTACAGGTAGACATTTTCTGTGAAGATACTCAAGCAGGGCGTCTTAGCGTGGCTGCGAGATATTCAAAATGTAGCCGCTAAGTTAGCGGCTACAGAAAGCCTGCTAAGAATCCAGTTTCCGGATCCAAATGGCGGAATCAAAATCTAACTATCGTGTCCAGAGCTGCGCGATGAGAGCAGCGCGCACCTGAAGCGAGGCGTTATCCCTGCAAACGTGTCATTAAAATTAATCAAAGGGATTTTCACGGTCGAAATCCGGCGTCAGTTTGTATTCGTTTACTTCCTGAACAAAAAGATTTTTAAAGCCTAATTTCAGCGCAAAATCCAAGACTTGTTTATATTCGTCTTTGCTGATTCTGCGTCCCAAAAGCGGATGATGACGCACTTTGGCATCGGCGTGTATTGCGACATCAGGCTTATATGAACCGAAGTAGATATTTCCTTCTTTAATCAATCTGAAAACTTCTTTTGAATTTTCGATTTTTCCGGGCAAAACCAGATGGCGAACAATTACTCCTCTTTTGGCAACACCATTTTCCAGCTCCAAATCGTCTCCTACCTGACGTACCATTTCTTTTAAGGAGTCCAAAGCAAAACGCGGATATCCCGGCGCTGCTGAAAACTCCACAGCATCTTCTTCCAAACCGTATTTGAAGTCCGGCAGGTAAATTTCCACCATTTTATCAAGCAATTTGATTACCTCCGGATTTTCATACCCTCCGCAATTATAAACAAAGGGAATCTTCAAGCCCTGTGCGCGTGCTAAAAAAAGTGCCTCCATAATTAGTGGAGTCTGAGGCGTTGGTGTTACCGGTTCGATATTATGGCATTTGCGCGCCTGCAAATCGAGCATCACTTCGGCCATTTGCGTTATCGTAAGTTTTTGGCCCGCTGTTGATTGAGAGATCTGATAATTTTGACAATAAATACAGCCTAAATTGCAGGAAGAAAAAAATATTGTGCCCGCACCGTTTTTACCGGAAAGAGGCGGCTCTTCTCCGTGATGCGCCAGCGCACAATCCATAACGATCTTTGCCGGCAAGCGGCAATAGCCTAATTCTCCAACAGTACGGTTGACATGACACTTGCGGGGACAAAGCATGCAATCTTTGAATATTTCTTTGAGAGTGAAAACGTTATCTGATAAATTCATTATTTGAAGGGGTTAGCAAGTTTGTTTAGAGTCTTTCCACCACATCCTTAATCCTACCGCTTTCCACCAATTCCATAAAATCTTCGCCCAGTGGCGCAGATAATTCCACAGCTTTATACCAGTTTTTAATTCTTGTTTCCTGATCATCAAGGTAGGTGAGAAAATCAGTGCGCTCGGGAACCTTTCCATCCGGAAGTTTTTCCACAAAACTATGTGTGGGAAATACCATCAAGACATTGCTTAATGTTTCCTCATCCGGCACGCGACGCACTACCTTTTATCCAGCCAGCCCGGAATGATCCGTTCCTGATGATGAAAGAAAAGAACTATTTCATTTTCTTTAGCGGCAAACTGGTGTGTAAGATGATAATCGATAAGCCCGCCATCGCGGTAAATGCCGCGCGGAGCGCCATAAATATTACGCACACCAGCAACAACAAGAGGTATGGCTCCTGAGGCCATAACCGCGTATTTAAAATTGATTTCATTGATTCTGTACGTAGCGGCCGCGAAACTGCGGCTGTAAACAAAAGGACGGCGGCTTGGAACAATTATAAAAAACAACCCTCTCCGCAAAATGATAAATATTATTACGGCTGAAGTAATTAAATAAATAACAAGCTGCCAAACCTAGTTTCTGTAACCAATGAATTTCTGAAGCAACAAGACCGCGTGACCGGGCGGTAATTATGGCTAAACGATATTTTTTATTCGCCAAAGCAAAAGGCAGCGCATCGTCTTCTAAATATTCATTAACGAGGCCGGTAAATTTCTCCAAAACGCTGGAAGGATTATCTTGTCTGGAGTATCTTGTATTTATATAAGCATCTAAAAGTTTTTGGTAACATTGGGAAGCTTCCGGTTGTAACCAGGCGGCAAAACGCCACGCGCCTGCGGAGGAACCAACTAAATTAACAGCTCTGGAACGGCCTAAAAACCCGCCTTTCAAGAGAGTTAAATCAAATCCGCTGGCAATTAACCATCTCGGTCCTACTGCCGCTCCAAAATATGTCGAAACGGAATTTAAATCAAAACCGCCATCCTTGATAATTTCGTAAACGCGCTTACCAGCTTTAATTCTTATCCTATTCATATTTATTTTCTATCCCGGCAAAGGTCTTGACACAAAAATTATTGTCCTGTAAATTAAGACAATTATTGATTATTGGTAAATTTCTTATATCATGTTTATAAAGTTACCCCAACTTCATTAAATGAGGCGGCTTTTATCAATAATTAGGAAAAATGCAAGATATTTATTCGTGAAACTCCAATTTCCATAACGAAGTGTAGGGAAATTGGCAAGTTGAACAATCCCGCGAAGCGGAGGGGACCCCGCAGCTTGAATTGGGGGTTCCCGTGATTTTTTTAGGTTTCAGGATACTTCATGGATATAAAAAATTCAATAAAACAAATCGCCCAAAACGCACTACTTGCGGCACGAAATATTTCCCGTGTAACATCGGCAGCCAAAAATAATGCCCTCTTGCAAATGGCAGATGAACTTGACCGCAATTGTGATTTTCTTCTGGCGGAAAATGCCAAGGATGTTTCCAAAGCCAAGAAATCAGGACTTCCCCACGCCATGATTGACCGTCTCACTCTGAAAAAAGCTACAATTGAATCAATGGCGCAAGGATTAAGGGAAGTGGCACGCTCTGCCCGATCCCGTGGGCAAAATAACTTCCATGTGGCGCCGTCCCAACGGTCTTTTGGTGGGCCGGATGCGTATTCCTTTGGGAGTTATCGGCATCATTTATGAATCGCGCCCCAATGTTACGGTTGATGCCTCCGCCCTTTGCCTCAAATCGGGAAACGCGGTAATTTTGCGGGGTGGTTCCGAAGCAATTAATTCCAATCTGGCCATCGCCTCAATCCTGCAAGAAGTTTTGCGACGAAGTTCCCTGCCGGAAAAGGCAATTCAAGTTATTCCTATGACCGACCGTGAAGCTGTCTCGGCAATGCTGCAATTGGATGAATACATTGATTTAATAATTCCCCGCGGCGGAGAAGAATTGATTCGCGCCGTGGTTGCCCAATCCAAAATACCCGTCATCAAGCACTACAAGGGAGTCTGCCATATTTTTGTTGACGCGCAGGCCGACATGGATATGGCCGTTAATATTTGTTTCAACGCCAAAGTTCAACGTCCGGGTGTTTGCAATGCCATGGAAACTCTACTGGTACACAAAGACATCGCCCGTGAATTTTTGCCACAGGTAGCCGGATAAATTGAAAAAAGCCGGCGTTGTCCTAAGAGGATGCGAAAAAACAAGATCAATCTTAAAAAATATTGAAGCCGCAACTGAAGATGACTGGTACTGCCGAATATCTCGATTTGATTCTGGCTGTGAAGGTTGTGGATAATATTGACGAAGCCATAGCTCACATTGAAAAATACGGTTCTTTACATACGGAGTCAATAATAACGAATGATTATGCCAATTCTCAACGCTTTTTAAACGAAGTCAATTCTTCAACCGTGCTGGTCAATGCCTCCACGCGTTTCAGCGACGGTTTTGAATTGGGATTGGGCGCGGAAATCGGCATTTCCACGACAAAGCTTCATGCTTTCGGGCCAATGGGGCTGGAAGAATTAACAACAACAAAATTTATAATTTACGGTAACGGACAGGTGCGAACATGAAATGGGGACTTTTGGGGGGAACATTTGATCCGATTCATTTCGGACATTTACGGGGCGCGGAAGAAATGCTGGAAATCTTTAATTTAAACCGCATTATTTTTGTCCCGTCATCGCGGCCGCCGCATAAGCTGGAAGCTGAAATCACATCTTTTTACCATCGCGAGCAAATGATTCGTCTGGCAATTGAAGGCAATGTTAATTTTTCTTTTTCCGAAGTGGAGAATTTACGCGCCGGCAAATCTTATTCCGTAGAAACAGTGGAATATATTCTCAATAAGTACATGGAAGATTTGGAACTATACTTCATCGTCGGACAGGATGCTTTTCAAGCGGTTACGACATGGAAAGATTGGGAGAAACTTCTGCTGTTGTGCAATTTTGCCGTAATGACACGTCCCGGTTATGAAAATATGAAATTAGACGGCATCCTACCGAAAGACTTTGCCGCACGATTTACTTACGATGAAAAAATTGACGGATTTAAAGGTCCGACCGGTCACACTATATATTTCCGTCATGTAAGCTTTTTGGATATTTCTTCATCCCGAATGAGAGAGATGATTAAAGCGGACAAATCCATAAGATATCTTACGCCGGATAAAGTCCGCCAATACATCTTCAAAAACTCGCTCTATAAAAAATCATAAGGGAATAGCTTGATGCACCGGACGAATACTGCAATAATTATTTTAAACATCGGCAGACAAATTTTAAATATAAGTTATGCTTTTTAATCATCTTAAAAAAAATCGGTGATAACCTCTCGGATAGAGGGGGAAAATATAAAGGAGGAATTATCACTCTATGAAAAAAACATTAAAAGTTATTCTTGGTCTTAATTTATTTTTCGTATTTTTTCTTTTTTGCAGTACCCCTGCCATGGCGGAAACTGCGGCGCCCGTTGAAAATCCGTCAGCCATTAAACTGGGCATGACTTATTTTTACTTTGATTATAAAGAAGATTTGGTAATGCCAGACAAAAGCACAGAATACGGATGGCTGCCGGGCATATATTTAGATTATACTTTCAAAAAGAAGTCGTCAGTATATGCAAAAGTATTTTTAAGCTATGCTACCGCCGATATAACTTATGATGGCTCAACTATGGCCGGTGATCCGGTAAAGTTTACGGATCAGTCTGCCAGAATGCTCAAATTTGAAGCAAATATCGGATACGCCATACCCCTGGGCAAAGACTTTCTCCTAATTCCTTATCTGGGCTACGGCTATCAATACTGGGAACGGGGCGACAACAGGTACATTGCGGCGTTCGACGCAGTCTGGATTCAAGAAGTATATAAATGGCACTATATTCCCGTAGGAATCAAGGCCGATTTCAATATAACCGAAAAATTGAATATAGCCGCCTCTGCCGCGGCTAATTTTATGTTTCTGGGTAAAATGACCGCTTACCTTTCATACATCGGAGGTCCTGATACAGAATTTACATTAGGCAACCGAATCGGCTTCTATGCGGAAATTCCCGTGACCTATAAATTCACCAATAACATTGGGATTACAGTAACACCATGGTATGAGTACAGTTCATTTGGAGAAAGTGATGTTGATGCTGCCACAAGTTTTTATGAACCGTCAAGTAAGACTAATAAGTACGGTGTAAATGTAGGAGTTCTGTTTTCATTCTAGAGTGTTGGTTTTTACATGACAAGTAATTTACCAGACAGGCGGTATGACTACCGAATAAATTAAGTAATAATCTTTAAGAACTACAAAAAAGGCCACGGAGCAAATCCCGTGGTCTTTTCATATGCCGTTGAATTTTTTTAAGCATTTTTCCACCCCAGCTGAATACAACAATTATCATCTTCTGCAACGCCCATACTCCAAGCGATCCTCTTTTTTTTTTACATTATTTTTTTTATATTGACGGGGACTTTTATTTTGTTATAGCCTTAAACATTATGCGAGAATCATTGATCGCTCTGGATCAAGATATAAAGGGTGGTCACAGCCAGTCGTTTCTTCTATGAAGTCTTTAAGGCAAGCCCTTAAGAGGAGACCGTGAAAAAATTTATATATGGTCTGGGCAGTAAACAGGAGGGCGTCTCATGCCGAAAAAAATACTAATTGCAGATGATGATCAGGATTTTGTATCATTTCTTGCTTCTATAGAGATCGTTACGCAGATGAATCGCGATAGCGGCTTTTCCTCTTGACCCCTAACTTTACCGTTGTTGAAATTAATATCTCCGTGGCGGACACCGCCACGGAGATATTGGAAACACACACATTTTGTAACGCTTATATTTTAACAAGCGCAAAAATAATTAACAACTCAATTGCAATTTTTTATTTCTGCAAATTTTCAATAACCGTTGCCACGCCTAGGCCGCCGCCGCAGCAGGAACTGAAAACGCCGTATTTCCCACCCTTGCGGATCAGCTCCTTCATGGTGAATATACAAAGACGGGATCCCGAGGCGCCGTTGGGATGCCCAAAGGCAATGGCGCCGCCATTGGGATTCCATTTATCCATGTTCACTTTTTCCCCGGTCTGTTTTTCGAGTTCCTTGATGACAGCCAGGTTCTGCACGGCAAAGGCCTCATTACATTCCATAACGTCCATAGCAGAAAGTTTTAAGCCCGCCCGCTTCATGGCCAGAGGAACGGCATAAGCAGGAGCAATTCCCATGATTTTGGGATCGACGCCGTAATCACCGCCGGCAAGCCACTTCGCCATCGGTTTATAGCCCAGTGCCTTGGCTTTTTCCATGGTCATCATCAGGACAAAGGCGGCTCCATCATTACGCCCGGAGGCATTCCCGGCAGTGACAGTTCCGTCTTTTGCAAAGGCCGGCGGCAGGGCTGATAGTGCCTCCATAGACGTCATCCGCGGATGTTCGTCAACCTTGAACTCTATCGGAGGGTTCTTTTTCCCCTGGGGAACCATGACCGGAACAATTTCCTCAACAAAATATCCCGCATCAATGGCCTTTTTCGCCAAAACCTGGCTGCGCAGACCAAATTCATCCTGCGCTTGACGCGATATATTGTACATCTTTTGCAGGGCCTCCGCCGTCGTCCCCATATTCATGGTTGCCGGATCTTTCGTGGGAGAAAGGGATGGTCCAATCGGAAAGGGCGGAATCATCCGATATGGTTCCGTAGCCATGGAAAATTTGACGCATGCCTGGCTGTAGGATTCCATGCCACCGGCGATCATAACGTCCGCGTGATTACAAAGTATTCTCCATGCCGCATGATTGATACTGTCAATTGCCGATCCGCATTGCATTTCCACATAGGAAGCCGAAGTAGCCTCAGGAAGGCCGCCGGCCAATGATACCCAACGCGCCGGGTTCATGGCTGATGTTCCGCCGATTGCCGATCCCGCAAAAACCGCGTCCACAGTGCCCTTTTGGGTTATTTTAGTTTTATCCACCAAACCTTTAAGTGCTAAACCACCCAACTCTTCCATCGTAAAGTTTCTTAGCGTACGTCCCATAGTGCCGAATGCCGTCCGGACTCCATCAACAAATACAACTTCTCTGTTACTCATATGTCACCTCACTATTTATTATTTTTTCTACAAAAACATTATCAACTTCATCGGAATAAAGGCAATTTCTATTTTTGCTCAGAATGAGGAAATCTCTTCTTGCCATCCTCATTCTAAAGTATTTAAAATACCTTTGCTGCAGTTACTTAATAGAAAATATTTATCCGCTTATTTCTTTTCCGGTTTTTTGTATTCGTACCAACCTTTTCCTGATTTCTCTCCGTATTCTCCTTTAATATAATGCTCCACAACACTGGGAGAGGGGAAATCAGCCCAATCGCCTGTTTTCCTGAAATTTTCCATGGACAAGATGTAAGTGAGATCGATACCCGTCAAGTCCATCAGTCGGAAGGGTCCCATCGGATGACCTGCCCCGAAAACACAGGCCTTATCGATATCTTCCGCGGAGGCAACGCCCATATCCAGCATCCATTGGGCTTCTCTGGAAATCACGCGGAAAATCCTGTTAAGTAAGAAACCATCCACTTCCTTCTTAATGAAAACCGGAACTTTTTCCAATTTCTTGCACAAGTCCATCGTAATATTAGCGGATTCCTCGGACACATGCGGACCTTTGACGACCTCCACTAACTTCATAACCAACGCCGGATTGAAAAAGTGCATGTTCAAAACTTTTTCCGGTCGCTTGGTGACATCGGCAATACGGGAACTAACGATAAAAGAGCTGTTCGTCGCCAGAATAGCGTGAGCGGGTGCAAATTTATCGAGATCGGCAAAAATCTTTCTTTTCAGATTGAGTACTTCCGTGGCCGCTTCGATTACAAAATCGGCATCTTTAGCCGCTTCTTTCATATCGGAAGTAAAAGAGATATTTTTCCGCGCCGCCTCAGCCTGTTCTTTGGTCAATTTCCCCTTCTCCACTCGTCCGGGAAGATAGTTATTGACAAAATTATCGGCCTTCTTGAGCATTTCCGGAACAACATCCGAACACTTTGTTTTGTAACCGTAAATCGCGCAAAGAAGAGAAATCTGGTGGCCCATGTTTCCGGCCCCAACCACACATACATTTTTCACATCATCGAGTTTCATTTTTTTCATCCTTTCTATGATTTTTATTTTATGGTCATTTCTGTCCAAAATAATCCCTGAAAAAGGAGATCCCTCACCGGGCAATAGATATTCCCGCAAGAAAATAATCTCACAGGGAGGATACCATCATCGGGGATATTCAGGAGCAGTTTTCACTAAAACATAACAAATATTCTCGAAACGGGGGTCAAACAATTTTTCCGCAAGCAATACCGGGCAGAAACAGCTTTAGGAAACCAAATACCAAGAAGACACAATTTTATTTTCCCGGCATAAATCATTCGTCCCAACGATTTTCACCCTACCAAAAATAATTTTTGAATTCAAACTATTTTGACCGGCAGTACGATTTTTTTATTGTTTAATTACTAACTGCATCATCGCACATCTTATGTATTTGAATATACAGCATATTTTATAATAAGTGATTCCGCTGAAAATGAGATATTAATTGGACAAAATACCAAATTTAGAATATTGAACTCAAATTGATACTAAAAACCACGGGTACCCCAAAGCAAGCTTCGGAGTACCCTCCGCTTTGCGGGATTGTTCAACTTACCAATTCCGCTCAGCTTCGCTTTCGGAATTGGAGTTTCACAAATAAAAAATCCTGAAGGAGGATATATGAAATATAAGTTTATTGAGTTGGAAATTAAAAATCATGTTGCGGATGTAACTCTCGCCAGAGTGGAAAGCCTAAATGCTTTATCTCTGGAATTTGCCTCCGAAATTGCCGGTGTTTTCAGAAAGCTGGGAACGATGGACGAAGTACGGGCAATTATCCTCAAAAGCAAGGCTAGAATTTTTTGTGCCGGGCTCGATTTGAAAGAAGCCGCCGGTGGTTTCCATGGAACGGCCAGAGGTGTGATTGAGTCCGTGGAAAAATCACAACCTTTATTTGATTGCTGTAATGCCATCGAAGAATGCCCCAAGCCGGTTATCGCGGCCGTGCACAGCCGCTGTATCGGCGGCGGGCTGGATATAATCTCCGCCTGCGATATCCGCCTTTGCTCTGAAGACGCCAGTTTTTGCCTGAAAGAAGCGGCGATCGGTCTTGTCGCCGATATGGGCGTGCTTCAGAGATTGCCGTTAATCGTTGGCCAGGGCTTTGCCCGGCAAATGGCCTACACCGCCGCGGAATATCCTGCGCGAGAAGTGGAAAAAATGGGCTTGGTCAATGCCGTTTACAAGGATAAAGACGCGTTGATGACAGCCGCGAAAAAATTAGCGACCCAAATTGCTCAGAACGCGCCTCTGGGCATCCGCTGTACGAAAGAAGTTTTAAACTACAGCCGTTACGCTAATGTCCAAAACGGTATGGCAATGGCAATACAAAAAAATATGGTGCTCATGACCTCGGATGATATCAAAGAAGCCATCACTGCCTTCATCGAGAAAAGGCCGACGGACTTTAAGGGGAAATGAAATCTACCGAGTCGATTTCATTCGGCTATATTTTAATTATAAAGTCGGAAAAAGCGAAGTTCGTATATTAATTTTCAGGCCATAACGAAATGAGTACCATTGTGACCATAAGGGAAGCGATATCTGAAGACTCTGAGATGGTATCGGAGCTGACCGCAAATCTATTTATAGAACTGGATCATAAACAACCCATTGATGATCTCAAGCAGGCAACGCAGTTTTGCAAAGAAATTATCGAAAAGCACGACTACTTTGTCTTTCTTGCTGTTAGTTCGAGTGGGTCAGCAGAGGGTATCTTAACGCTAAGCGAGAGTATTTCCATTTACGCTGGAGGCAAGTTCGGTGTCATTCGGGAGTTCTATGTTGTGCCGAAAATGCGATTCAGAGGAATAGGGAAAGCCCTCTGGTACAAAACCAAGGAATTCTCACGGAGCAAGGGCTGGAAACGGATTGAAGTAACTCCCCCATCCAAAGAAAAGCATATGCGGACCTATAGTTTTTATGCAAGAGAGGGGTTTCGTGAGATTGGACCCAGGTTGAAGTATGAAGACTTGTACGGATAGTGAAGTACGGCCCATGAGTCGTTCCACTGCATTGCCGATAAACCCGGCTCTCGGTAGACTTTTTGTTCGTCCGCTGAACGCCGTTACATGAGAAGCATCTAATATGACGAAAAAACTAACTTGGCTTATTTTACTGCTCTTGAGCATTGGGCTTGCTTCTTGCTCACCTGTTTTGACGGGAAAATATACTACTGCGTTTTCGTCTGCCCAATGCCTGCCTAATTTTCCCGATAAAGACGGATGGTATGGCGGTGATGGCGCATACTCCATTAAACTGGATCAAGAGCGCACCTTGTGGCTCTTTGGCGATACGTTTGTTGCCAATGAAAAAAGCAGAAAAGACCGCATTGGTATGGATGTCGTAATGGGAACAACACTGGCCATATCAACCTGTTCGGCCAACGGCCAATTCAATATTCAATATTATTTAAAAAAGAAAAATGGAAAATTTGTATCATCCTTCGGTGAAAACGAATGGCTCTGGCCGCAGGACCCTTTTATTGTTAATAATGTATTGTATGTTCCTCTGTTAGTTGTAAAAGCCATGCTGGATTTAAAAGCGCCTTTTAACTTCAAGATAGTCAGACACAAAATTGCCAGAATAAAAAATTATACACTGGCGGATCCCCTTCAATGGATTGTCGATTACATTGACTTAAAAGAGGCAATTCTACCGGGCATTGAAGCTTTTGCCGCGACTTCCGTTGTTTTTCAGAATCATGTTTATTTTTATCCGCTCTATACCTCTGTAAAGAAAACAGCAAAAGTTACCGGCAATATCCTGGTTCGCATTCCGATTGACAAACTGGATGATCCGGCCAATTCCATGGAATATTTAAACAAAGACGGGAAATGGGAAAATGGGCTTGTGCCCGCTAAGGCTATGATCGTTCTTGCCGCCGGTGTTTCCGAGCTGAGCGTCAGATATCATGCTGACGATAAAAAATGGATCGCCGTTTACATGTCCACCAAAAACAACGGCGATCAGCTCTTGTATCAAACCGCGGATAAACCGGAAGGCCCCTGGACAAAGCCCAAAGCATTAATCGAAAAAATTCCCGAAGTTGACCCCAAAAGCCCCCGGTATGACGAACAAAATTTTTGTTATGCCGGCAAAGAGCACATTGCAATTTGCCCGCGCGAGGAATCTTGTGGTAACTTATGTTTGTAATTCATCCGAAAATTTTCAACAACAAAATAATTTCATCCGCAAAAATCTTTTTCTTTACCGCCCCGTCGTAAAAAATATAAACTACTGAAATACATATTACTCTTTGCAAAGACGTTCAATTATGATAAAAATCGGCATCACGCAGGCTGTTCTTAAATATTTAACTACCGGATACAAAATGCTTCTTATCTCAGGATGATGTGATGATGAACCATATCATGCTAGATGACGGTATAAGCGTATTTTATTATGTGGCGCTTTTCGCGATCTATTCCTTCATGGGATGGATTATCGAGGTTATTTACCGTTCCATAACTCAACGCAAGTTTGTCAATGCGGGATTTTTGTACGGGCCTTTCATTCCCATCTACGGCATAGGTGCGGCTTTTATCATAATTCTTCAATATTTTTTTCCATACTTGGCATATTGTGCCCCGGTTTATTATTTTCGGTCTGACGCTTACCGCCATTGAATATGTCGTTGGGTTTTTATCCGAAAAGATATTTAAATTGACGTTATGGGATTATTCGGAAAACAAGTTTAATCTCACATGGAAGGGTATGCCTTCACTTTTCAATATTCTGGACAGCGCTCGCTCTTGTCTTCGTGACATTTATTCATCCCGTAGTTTTAAGCAATATAATCACTCTGGATGCCTTATATATTAAAATCGCGGCGGTCACTTTCTTAATCTACTGTTTAATTGATTTCGCGTTTTCCGTAATATTCATTACGGAATTTCAAAAGAAAATTGCCTATCTGTATACTGAATACTTTAACCTGAGCAACGTTGAAATCGAAAGAGATTCTTAATTCCTTTCAGCGCCTGCGCAACGCATTCCCGGATTTAAACAAGTATATCAATAAGAATATCAACAATAAAATTAAAAACAGGATTAATGCTTTTTTAAAATCCATCCAGGATAAGATTATCCTGGAGATGAATGGCCGCAAGCCATTTGAACATGAATATTACGAAACAATTCAAGACATAGACGGGCACGAAGAATTCATGAAACTAAAAGATTACTTTCATCACAATTCTTCGATTTATGAGCACGTGCAGGAAGTCGCTTATTTATCTTATCGGATATGCAAATTTTTAAAGCTGGACTACCGGTCGGCGACGCGCGGAGCTATCCTTCATGATTTTTTCCTTTATGATTGGCGCGATCATGATGAGCCGGACCTTCACCGGAAAAAATTTCATGGAATTGAACATCCTGCGATCGCCCTTGCCAACGCGAAAAAACACTTTTCTGCTAAATGAAATTGAAGAGGACATAATCAAAAAGCACATGTGGCCGCTCACTTTTGTTCCGCCCAAATATAAAGAATCCTTTATCGTTTCATTCACCGATAAATATCTTTCCTCAAAAGAATTTATCGGTGAATTTAAAAAAAGAAGAAAACAACGGTCTTCGGATAAAGATGACAAATGAAACAAGAAACACCGCGCGGGGTAATTAAGCGGGGTGTTGTCTCTTATATCCCCAACCATCTAACAAAATTATAGGCCGCAATCCCACCTAGATAGGAAACAATCAGCGTCATAACGATAGTGGAGTAAAACCATTTATTGCTGTTCATTTCTTTTCGCAAAACGGCAACTGTTGCGGCGCAGGGAATAAAAAGCATCATCACCACAAGAAACGCCGCGGCAGATTCGTGGCTCATGACCGTCGGCAGAACATTGACCAAACCTTCTTTGCCGACAGAATAAAGAACGCCCAGAGTCGCCACAACATTTTCTTTGGCCACAAGACCGGTTAAAAGCGCGGTAATCATTTTCCAATCCAGCCCCAGCGGCACTCCCAACGGCTGAAGTAATTTCCCGAATGAAGCCAGAAAGCTTTCTTCCACATTACCTGAAGGGAAATAAGATAAAAGCCAGATCAATCAAGGAGACGCCAAGAATAATTGTTCCCGCTTTACGGATGAAGGATATTGTTCTGCGACCAGATAACCATCATAATCGTTCTTAGATCGGGACTATGATAAATCGGCAACTCCATGATAAAAGGCGCGTCCTGTTTCCAGAGAGTTTTATTGACAAAAATTCCCGGCAATACCCAGCACTGCAATGTTCAGAGCCAGAATGCTCCAGGATACATAAGCGGCGTTAGATCCGAAGATGGCGGCGGAAACAAGCGTCAATACGGCAAGCCTGGCGGTGCAGGGAACAAAGGGAATCAAAAGCAAAGTAATCATTCTGGCTTTGCGTGTTTCAATAATCCGCGCGCCCAGAACAGCAGGCACATTACAGCCGAATCCCAGACACATCGGAATAAAGCTTTTTCCATGCAGGCCGACAAGATGCATGATTCTGTCCATAACAAAAGCGGCGCGCGCCATATAGCCGATATCTTCCAAAAGCGCCATGATGGCAAAAAAGATCAGCAGAATCGGCAGAAAAGTGAGCACGGATCCGGCTCCGCCGATGACGCCGTTGAGCAGTAGTCCCTGAAGCCAGACCGGCCAGACCGGTTGTATAATGGTTCACAAAATTTTATGAAATGCTGAATCAGATCGCTCAGCCAGTTCTGCAGAGGAACTCCCACCGCATAAGTAAGAAAAAAAACAACGGCCATTACCGCCAGCAAAATAGGAATGCCGAAGATTGGACGGGTCAGAATATGGTCAATTCTGTCGGTTAGCACTACCTGTCCCATTTTAAAACGGGAAACGGCCGCCCTGGTGATTTTTTCAATCCAGTCATAACGGCCATTGACAACGGCATGCAGTGCGTCTTCATGCTTGATGAGAAGATTCCGTATCTTATCCCATGCGGATTTCTGCGCCTTTCCTTCCACCATTGTTCGATACTTCGGGATCACCTTCCATCAATTTTATTGCAACCCATTCCGGCGTGTAAGGTTCCTGAATATAAGGCCGGACTGCTTCCAATATTTTCTGGTAAATTTGCTGATGATCGGAGGAAACTTCCGGTAACTGCGGATGAAATTTATATTCACCTGAGGCCAGCGATGCATATTTGCGCCACCAGCTCTTTAATGCCGCTGTTGCGTTTGGCCACCATGGGAATTACCGGTATTCCCAGCGAATCCTGCAATGCCTTTGTATCAATCTGAATTCCTTGATTGGAAGCGACATCCAGCATATTGATGGCCACAATTACCGGACGATTGAGCAGAAGAACCTCGGATAAAAGATAAAGGCTTCTCTCCAGGCCGCCGCATTGAACACCAGCACAACCAGATCGGGTTTTTCCTTGATAATGAAATCACGGGCAACTCTTTCTTCCTCGGAAAACGCTGTCAGGCTGTAAGTTCCCGGCAAATCGACAATCCTAATTAAAACATTATCGGCGCGATGTATTCCTTCTTTCTTCTCCACTGTTTTTCCCGGCCAGTTGCCGACATGCTGGGACAAACCGGTAAGAATATTAAACACCGTTGATTTGCCTACATTGGGCTGGCCGACAAGGGCTACAAAGATTTCCTTTTCGATGGGCGGCAGGCAGATTTCATCGGCAGGATCAATTTTATAAACCATTATTTTTGACGCTTCGCCCTGGCCCAGAGCAATACGTGTATTTGCTACCTGAATAACAATAAGACCGCCGCTGACCTGGGCGATACGGAATCTGGCATTCGTGACTATACCCATACCGGCCAGACGGCTGGTCAGGGCTGAGCCGCCTTCAATGGAATGAATAACTCCCTGATCGCCTTCACGCAAATCTGTTATATATAATTAGGTTGCTCATCGATTGATATTCCTCATAATATCATTTGAGGCTGATACGATATTTTTTCAAAAGCATCTCCGGGCCATAAGAACTTTTCGTCCGGCGCAAATTTTTATTGCCCATATCTTCTTCCAGATTGAGATATTTATATTGAGACTGCAATTTTTTGGCCGTGTCGTTAAACATAAATTCATAAATACCGTGGTATTTCTTGGATGCTTTGGCAAAATGCAGACAAAATGTATCTGTGTTCAGCGCCTCACCGATTATAAATCCGGCCGGTTCTTTATCAATGTAATATATTGTTCCCCATAAAGCAAGCTCGGAAAATTTTTGCAGAGCTTCGCTGCATTGTTCAAAATCCGTTTTATCCAGCGCTAGTTTGGAATCGTTTTGCCATTGATGCAAAATATTCATAGTGTCCGGTCAAATTATTTACGCCGATGGATTCCGCCTGCGGTTCATATGAAGAAAAAAACTGATTTAAGTGATTGCGATGACGCGTATATTGTTTTCCCTTAAAGGAAGCCATATTTTCGGTCAGATAAATATAATCGGATTCGCTATCGTCGCTGGTTATGACGAATTTATCCTGGGGAAAAAAGAAAGCCATTCTTGGGGTATGGGAAAGAAAAAACCCTGCTTATTCAAAATATCCCTGAATATCTGCATATCACAATTGCGCAGATCGTTTAAGGGCATTATGTAGCGCTGCCCCTGTTTATTATTGCCGCCAATAAACAAGCCGCAATCCGTTGTCAGAAATTCATAATGGCTGACTTTGCGGAACAGATAAATATTGGCGAAAGTGTAGTCGGAAATCGGCAAATTCAATTGCTTAAAGCTGTCCATGAAAAGTCCGCGATGCTGAAAATCAATTGTTTCTAATTTTTCCATAAAAAATGCTTTTTAATCCTTTCTATAAGGCGGATCAAAGAATAAATTTAGTGCTCTCTTCCTTAAGCCAATGCCTGTGTATTTTATATTCCGGCATAACCGCCTCTATTAATTTCCAAAATCTTGACGAATGACTTTTCTCTCTGATATGCATCAGTTCATGCACAACGACATAATCAATCACCGCCGGTGGCGCCATTATCAGGCGGAAGCTGAATGATAAATTGTTATCTTCCGAGCATGATCCCCAGCTTTTGCCCGCTGAAGTTATTTTTACCTGCCGCGGCTGAAGGGATAGCTTCCGGCTGAAAAAATCAACACGCTTACTTAAATATTCTCCGGCTTTTTTCTTATACCAGAAAATAAAGAAAGACATCCCGTCAATTGCCGCATCCGGAGAATTAAGATAAAACCGATCACGCCAAAAAACAAGTCCCCTACGGGCACTTTCTTCAAAGAATACTTCTAGGGGAAAAGATTCACCTAAATAATAGAATAATTCATCGGTAGCATATTCTTTTTCTTTAGTGCGAAGCGAGGTTTGCTTTTGAATTGCTCTTTGAATCCAGACTTGCTTTTCCCGGACAAAACGGTTGATTTCACCGTTGGGTGTAAAGTATGGCGCGCAAATAGTAACTTCCGAGTTGTTACTGATTTGCAGAGAAATCGTTTTTCTTCTTTTTCTGCTTCTCTTAACTGTATAGTTGATATTCATGAAAATATTTCCTGCAAGATCTTAGCGGCGGGATTTCCAGAGCGACGTCTGATTTTTATCATGGATATAATATATTAATATATTCTGCTTTCTGATTGTTTGTTTGCCTTTGATTACCATAGATTGGCAGCTAAAGCGAGTCCATAAAAGCATTACCTCAATTCTACATCAACGCGCTATCTTTGATTTAGAAATGGCATCAAAGAGGCCTTTTCATTAATTTAGTTTTATGTTACGAAAAATAAAAAAAGAGTTGACCGAATGGAAGCAATTAATAAACGTCCCTGGGGATATTTTGAAGTATTGTTTGATGCTCCGGATCATAAAGTAAAAAGAATCGTTGTTGAACCGGGCGGCATTTTAAGTTTACAGCGCCACAAGCTGCGCTCGGAACATTGGTTTATTGTATCGGGCAAGGGCATCGCATCTGTTGACGGTAAAGATTATTCTGTGCAAAGCGGAAGCGCGGTTGACATTCCTTTAAAAAAACCTCACCGCCTGGAAAATTCATCCGACGAAAATCTGGTAATTATCGAAGTGCAAACCGGGGAGTATTTCGGCGAGGATGATATTGAGAGGCTTGAAGATAAATACGGCCGGGTCTAATACCATTCCTCTTGTAAGCACCACTTTACAGGTGGCGATTATCGGTAAGGAAAGGCAGATTGTTCATTATGCGCTCTCCTACGGGATGCGCCACCGTATTGTTCAAACTACAACTCCGAAAGCGGTGCGCGGCGGAATTGGTAAGTTGAACAATCCCGCGAAGCGGAGGGTATTACCTGTGATCCTTTGAAATAGAAATGGTATAGCCAAGCCGATTTCATAGTATTGGCTGCCCTTCCTAGTTATATGTAGACTTCTTCCTGTAGTCAGTAAAACGTCAACCTTAACAAAAATGCTAGATTTCAATCCGTAATAAACAGAATTCATGTCCAACGACAAACATCGACACCACAACTCACATTTTGTGGTCAATATTTAATTGACATACAAAATCGTTCTTCTTATACTCCCATCCACAAACGGGAATTCTTATCAAAGAAAGCCATGTCCGGCAAGTATCGCACAATACAATAATAGAAGAGGAAGGAAGAAGAGCCAATGTTGAATCCAAAAGAAATGCTCCGGCATTTTGCCGAAGACTGCACGGGCTGCGGTCTCTGCGTGGAATCCTGTCCAATTGTCGCAAACACGACACTCCGGGACGTTGATCCAGAAAAGATTATGGAAGAGATCCTCGATCTGTTCCGGAACGGGAAGATCGGGGACCTCGCCCGAACACGGATCTATTCCTGCCTGTTCTGCAATACCTGCACCGCCATTTGTCCCCAGGCGCTTGCTCCCGGCCTTTGCTTCGGTGCCGGCAAGACGATTCTCCGGGAGTTGGGAGACCCGATACCGAAAGGCGTGGCCACCATCCTCGGCTCAGGCAAGGAACTGCTCGAAAGTGCGATCCCGTCATTCCGGAGACTTCTGGACAGACCGGACCGACTGATCACGGATGCCGTCGCCGAGAAACCGAAATCGGTGAAAGCGGTTCTTTATTCCAGTTGCTGGGGTTTGGTCGAGGGACGCGTGTTGGCTACGACCGTTAAGATACTGCAGCGCATCGATCCCGAAATCAGGGTGCTGGGCGGGTTTGATTCCTGCTGCGGCGAGCTCCAGTTCATGGCCGGACGCCCGGAAGATGCTGCAGGGCAATTCGATCAATTGATCACAGGGCTCAATGTTCTTTCCCCGGAAGAGGTCGTCATCTTTTGTCCGACCTGCAAGATGACCTTCGATCATCACCGACCGGATACGGCCTGGCGATGGACGTTCATCACCGATTTTATCGCCGGGCATCTCGATGAATTTGGTCATTTCCATGAGGTCGAGGCGATGGTGACCATTCACGACCCCTGCCACTTCGTCCGGGGAATCACACCCGGCTCGGAATCTCCCCGGAAAATATTGAACGCCATCCCGGGGATCAAAATCGTCGAAATGGAAAATACGCGGGAGAATACCTTGTGCTGTGGCGCCTATGCCATTACGGGCACGGGGAGGCCGGGATTCGAGTTCCGGGACCGGCGTCTGAAGCAGGCCCAAGATACGGGCGCGGATATTTTAGGCCTGTATTGTCCCGGCTGCCAAATGATCCTGGGGGCCGAGGGGCCGAATATATCCCTTCCGGTTGAATCCATCCTCACTCTGCTGGGGAAATCCCTGGGAATCGCATAATCAAGAATCGGGACTTAAGTAAGATTTTAGACTACAGTTCAACTGGTAATCCTCACTTAAATTCCAAAGCGAAATGTGCGGACTTGTAGGTGTTTTCAGCAAGCACTTCTTCCTGAATGTTTTTTCAAATTTCTTTTCTTCTATGCAACATTTCAAACGTAAATCAGCAAAATGAGATGAGTATCGAAGGAAATTTTTCTCTTGACTTTGCATGGCTTCTAGAACTAAAAAAAGATATGATTATGGCTACAGAAAGTCATTTGATATTTCATGATCATTTTAATTTAATAGACTTGGCTCACGATGATTTTCACGCATGATGAGCTTAAAAAACTAACTCGGGGCGAAACGTAAATGAAGAGAGATATGGCAGAAACCACACCAGCGTCATTGAAAAAGTGTGCTACCTGTGAGTATTGGAAAGGGAGACGAGGGGTATCCCTGTCTCTAGATGACGTGGAGTATGGAAACGAGCAAGACGAAGGTAAATGCGTCGGTGGCGGATGGGACGGACACCATATGAAAGCAATTAACACATGTTATAAGTGGGAAAAATGGCATCTATTGGAGTAATTACTGCCTAACAACGACTTACGGCGGATCGCCGGGGGCTACCACTGAAATCGTACTTAGATCAATAATTTCAAATGCAAATCATCAAAACATTTTATTCGCCATGCTTGTTGACTTGTAAGTGGACTTGATAATTAAGGCAAGACGCAATAGGACAATGTCTGTCAAATTAAATATAAGTCAGCACAGCTTGTACAAGGACGAAGTTATCTTGACAGTAGGTGTAAAAATAAACTGTAAATCATATTTCTTTTTTATCAGTAAGCTGCATGAGTCCGTAAAAGTTGATGATTTAAGATGGAACACAGTATTTATGATGCCGTAAATTATAATTGACATCTCTCTGGGCTAAGAGTAAATAAACTTATATTTAGTTTAATACGTTTCGTAATAAACATTTTTTTATTTTCATCCGCCGCTTTCATCATTGCAGGCGGAGCATTACGTGAAAGATCCATCTAGGACAAATTCGAATCTTATCAAAGAGATATCCATCTTAAAGAAGAAAATAAAGAAACTGGAAAAAACAGAAACAGCATACAAGCTGGTGGAGAAGGCACTGAGGGACAGTGAAAAAAGATACCGTGAGCTCAGTATCGTCGATGATCTCACCCAGCTCTACAATTCCCGGCATTTTTACTTTCAGCTTAAAATCGAATTAGACCGGTCGAACCGCTATGAACAGCCTTTAACCCTGCTTCTGCTTGATCTCGACAATTTCAAGGTATTCAATGACACTTACGGCCATGTTGAGGGAGACCAAGTCTTACGGCGACTTGGCCAGGTGGTCAAAAGATGCCTGCGCGAGACGGATTCCGCCTATCGTTATGGCGGCGAAGAATTCACCATCCTTCTGCCCATGACAACAATCCCGGACGGCATAGTTACATCGGAAAGAATCCTGGAAGAATTCAAGAAGGAGAATTTTTCACCGGCGCCGGGTGAGGACGTCTATTTGACGGTGAGCATCGGGCTTGACCAGTACAAGCCGCAGGAAGACATGAAGGCCTTCGTTCAACGGGTTGACCAGCTCATGTATCAGGCGAAGAAGAACGGTAAAGACAGAATTTGTTCTGCGTCACACCCTCAAGAACAGTTCAAAGGGGAATCCTCACTTCGACACCTTATCTGAGGCTGAGGATAAGTAGGTGAAATCGTTAGTGGCGTTGGATTGATGGCATTATTTTTTATTGCCCCTGCTTTGGCGGGATAATTAGAGGCTCTGGTTGCGGAGGACAAACCAGAGCCTTTGATACGTAAGGAAGTTGATGGTTTTATGTTTGCCCGCAGGACATGCTGAAGCAGCATATCATGCATAGGCACTGTATTCGGCTGATCCCGCTATATTTCGCGGGACATCGCATGTTAGGAGAGAGTCTTCGGTTGCCCTCTTGAGGTTCCGTAAATTTCAATTTGTGACCTTTAGGTTATACACTTTGCCCACTATTCGCTGGGCTTTGTTTTTGAAATTTGAGTCTCATTACCCGTTCATTTTGGTGATTCTTGTTTTTGTCTCCTCATTCAGGAAATTCCACAATCCGATTTGCTTTAAGGTATCTACTTTCGGAATGCCGGCAGAGCTCCAACCGCGCTCCTGATAATACACATTGATCAATTTTCTCAATTCGTCCTTTCTATGCTTCATCAGGATTTCCCGCTTCCCGGCGGTTTTCATTTCTTGAATCTCCGGCAGGGGCTTATTCAGAATAGTGCTCAGTTGCTCATCATGATAATCTTTTTCGGCATCATAGAGACTATCATCAATCGGGCCCATAGCCCTCTCGGGAATCCAGTCTTGTTCGCCCGTATGCTTCCCGAAGGTCATTATATTCATAACCCGCTGCAAATTGATATCCCGGTCTGTCTGCTCGAATATTTTTTCCCAGGTCATATTCGTGCCCAGCATTCCGTTATAGAATTCCGCGTAGATTTCCTGAGAGGCGGGATTGATATAGATATCCGTATCCTTGCGCTTCTCGGATTCGGGATTAAAAACGTCCACCCAGGGCAGTTTGCACAAGCCCATGTTGTCATTGCCCAGACGCACGCGCGGATAGGTGATTAATGCCTTGGCTCTGTCCTGCAAGGTCGGAAACGCGCCCAGCAAATCCGCTTTGATGAGCCAGGCGGCGGCATGGTGTGCCCCGATATCGCTTGCGGCGGCATAAGAGGCCTGCATGGACAACGACCGGTGCGTTCGGTAAAGAGAAAAGGGAAGCCCTTTGGTCTGCATAGCAAAGCGCTCGAGTTCCTTTTGGGGATTCGGCTTGCCGGTTCTTTTGGTGTATTGAGCGGCAATCCAGTCGATGAGCTCAACCATGCCCATGCCGGCGACCGTGGTTAACTCAGTCTCCTTCACGGCAAGTTGATGGATAAATGTCAGTGCCGCTTGTTCGTCTCCCCAGGTCAGCGCGAATCCATCTGTATCTTCTTTGGTCAGATACCCCCGCTGGTAGCATTCCATCAAAAAGGCCATGATTACGGCAGTGGTAATGGTATCGATCCCGTAATTATCGCAATGCCAATTGGCTTCCATGATAAATTCTGGATGCCACATACCCAGGTTGGAGCCGAAACCGGCGGCCGTTTCATACTCGGGTCCATCCACCCATACCTTGTGACCCTTATGTTCACCGGAGGTCAATGTTACCCAGCCTCCCTTGGTGCATCTCAGATTACAGCCGGGAAAGCATCCATCCATGCCCCGCTGTTCAAAAAGATGTTCGGCGTAAGTTTTCCCACAGATTTGTTCCGCCTGCGGGTCAGAACCGAACTGATAATTTTTCACGGGCAAGTGACTGGTAAGTCTTCTTTGTTCATAAAAGAGATCAAGCCCGGCCGAGCCTTTGCGGTCCATCTTGAGCGATTGCGGATCAACTTCCTTAACAACCTTGTGGAGCTTCAATCCCGATTGTTTCACCTTGTCCCAATCCGCCGCGCCATAAGGATTTTCACCATGCGGATAAGAAGCGAGGATAACGATGGCTCGAATATTCTTATGCATCATGACCGAGCCCAGACCGGTGCGGCCTGCCTGCTTTGTCCGAAAGAGCCCCTTTGTCCCATCCACCGGTTTAACGGCATCATAATAATGACTGTTGATACAGCCATAGGTCGTATTGGCCGCGCCGATACCCGTTGTCAAAAAAACAATATCCTTCTTTTCATAGCCGGCACCGGCAAATTGCTCGACGATGGCTTTTTCCAGATCGAAGACCTGATCAATAACCGGAGCATTCGTTATGGATATTTCACCTTTGAAACTGTCGATAACAATCATGGTGTTCTTTTCGGCAATGCCCGTAATCTCCAGGGCATCGAAACCGGCGTACTTAAGGTAGGCGCCGAAATGGCCGCCGAAATTCGAGACACCCGGAATGTGTGTAAGAGGTGATAAAGAAATAGCCATGCATTTGCTCGTTCCCGGGAATTGCGGGATGCCGCCGAGCGGTCCCGGCGAAAAGATCAGCGGATTTTCCGGAGCGTAAGCATTTGTTTTGTTATTCACTCTCTTATGAAGCAGATAGAGCCCCAATCCTCGGCCGCCGATAAAAAAATCCCTGATCTGCGGGTCTAGTGAATGGGTAGCAATTTTACTGGCTTGCAAATCTATCGTAAGAATTTGATTGGCGTATCCATGGTTGAGCGGGGTCTTTGAATATTTCATGTCCTATTCCTTTAAATAATTTGTTCACGCAGGGTAAAGCAACGGGAATTTAAAAGCAATGATAAAAAAGATATTTATGCACGATGATTTTTATTTCAGATATTCAATGAAGCCAGCTCGGAATTTCATTTTCCCTGCCCCTGCCTGAAAGGCAAGGACAGGGAAAATGTTTTTATTTCTTTTTGAACAAATCCTGCACGTTCTCCAAAGCTTTTTTCTGACCTTCTCCGAGAAGTTGCTTTCCCGCTTGCGTCGCGACGCTGCCGACGGCCTTTTTGACTACAACGCTCAAGGAGTCGAGCTGGGGCTGCACCAGTTTGGTATTGGTCTTTTTAGTCGTTCCGCCGACCTTCAATTTCAGGTCGATCTGGCCGTCTTTATTGAGGAGGGGCTCCATGGCCGCCTCAGCCAGTTGATTAGAATCGGCGTATTTTTTCACCTCCGGACTTTTAATGGCCGCTTCTATTTTTTTAGCCAGTGCTGATTTAACTCCTTCATTAATGTCTTTTTTCATCACCATATCCAGATTCATGTCGAGGGCCTTCGAATTCGTATTAACCGCGCCGTCGAAAAGAAGCTTGGCCTCCTTAAGGTCTAGTCTGCCGTTGGAAAGTTGGGCCTTATTGGCTTTGTAGCGTACATCGACACCCGTTTCTTTGGAGTCTTTCCATTGTTGTTTACCTTTTAAAAAGGAGATGTATTGTCCCAGATAATCTCCCAGCAGAGGAATGGCCGCAACGGAATTGAAAATCTGCAATCCGGTGATCTCTCCATCGGGGATAGCGACATGCAAAATTACTTCGGGATCCAGCTGCCGCGTTTTCACATCAAAAGGTATTACCTTTCCCGTGGTATCGAGTGTAATATCGAAACTCTGAACGCTCCCCGTTTTCATAGCGCCGACTGTTTTCATTCCCAGAGCCAGTTTCAATTTTATCTCGTCTTTCTTTTCCAATTCTTTGGGGTCGATGTTGATATCGTAGGCCAGAGTAGTCAGCTTATAAACCTGAAATTTTTGATCGTATTCGCCGTCGTAGTAGTTGATGGTGCCGTTCTTGATGCCGATTTCTCCCACTGTAATGGCGACTGGTAGATCATCGGCGGTAATGGGCTTTGCCGGCTCCTTGACTTCTATTTTTTTCTTTTTATCCGATTTCGCCTTATCGTCCGGCTGTTTCTTGGACTTGATTAAATCGTCGCAGTTCAAAACGCCCTGCTTGCTTTTAGCCAGGTTGATTACGGGACTGTATAGAACAAGCTCCTTGAGATCAATCTGCTTTTTCAGCAGTGGTAAAAACCTGATTTTAAAGTTCATTGATTCCATTCCGGTAAAGACATCATTCGCGGGAACGGGCTTGCCCTGAAGAGCGGCGAGCTCATGCGGGGTCTTGAAATTAGAAATGGCAACTTTTTTTATCTCAATTCCCGAAACGATGGAGAAAATACTGACATCGATTTTTTCGATATAGACCTGTCTGTTCAAGGCTTTGGACATCTGTGACGCTATAAATGCCTTGTCCACCTTGATCATGATAATAATTCCGGCAATGATTACAAGAATTATGATGACCGCGATCAAAGAACTGATAGTGATAAGTATCTTTTTAAACATACCTTCTCCCGCCTTTCCTTGAATTTCGAGCTAATGCCCATGAAAAAATAAATATCAACTAACGGCAGTTTACTGCTTTGACCTTTTTAACCTATATAGGGGAAAAAACGCTGGATGTCAATGGTATGCGCAAATTTTGAAGAGCAAGATATACAGAAGATAAACATCATATTTAACTCACAATTTTTCTTGACACACAATCGTACTTCTCCTATGATTCATTAGATAAAAAGCGGCCGTATTTAACGAAATATTTAAAATCACTATAATACCGGTCAAGATTAATTGGATTCTTATTGCAAAAAGTAAAGTCAGATATGGATATAAAACAAAAATCTTTAGATGCATTTATCATTTTGAACACGATTATCAAGAATATGCGACTTTATCCTCCTGCCAGCGCAAGAGTAGCCGACGCCGTCGTAAGACTTCATCAGTATTTCCTGGAGATGTTGAAAACGGAGAAATCATTAATTTTTTCGCAGTCAGAAAAAAGGATTCTGATAGGCGGCGAGCCTTTAAGCGAACAAGATCAGGGAAAATGGCAGGTCGCGGCTTTTCTGAAAATTCTTCTCGAATTCGGCATCCAGAGTATAACTTTCGACAAAGGGCTGGAAAAAGATGAACTCAGTTCTTTTCTGGAAATCCTTTCCAAAAAGGCGGAAGTTTTAAAAGGTGAAGGCGGACTGCCGCGAATGATGAAAGAAAAAAATCTGACTCATATCGAGCTCAATAAAAAAACCACTGCAGCCGCGAAAAAGAATCAGCAAATTCCCTCCGGCGATCAAGAAAATGCCGGTGATCCGGATTTTTTATTACTAATTTTCCAATCGGGTTTAGTAAAGCTGTTAGAGCAAAAAGATAATTTATCAAAAATTGAGATTTCAGAAAATCTGGTGAAAATGATTTCAATTCTGGATAAAGCTGCCCGCTCGCTCGAAAAGAAAGATCAAGATAAACTATCGCAGCAGATATGGAAATCCGTCACTGTCTTGGATTACGATATATTGCTGCACCTAAAAGCTCAGAAGATAGATCAATATTTCGGTGGTGCGTTGGCGAAATATTTCGCAAGCGAAATTGCCGGGAAGAAAGCCGTTAAAGCACCAGTACCAGAAGAGGTACCCGTTAAAACTCAAATTCCGGAGAGTACCACCGCGCCAGAAAAGACATCTTATCAAAACCAAAACCTTAATCTCAAAGCACCAGTGCCAGAAGAGGTACCCGTTAAAACTCAAATTCCGGAGAGTACCACCGCGCCAGAAAAGACATCTTATCAAAACCAAAACCTTAATCTCAAAGCACCAGTGCCAGAAGAGGTACCCGTTAAAACTCAAATTCCGGAGAGTACCACCGCGCCAGAAAAGACATCTTATCAAAACCAAAACCTTAATCTCAAAGCACCAGTGCCAGAAGAGGTACCCGTTAAAACTCAAATTCCGGAGAGTACCACCGCGCGGGGAAAGACATCTTATCAAAACCAAAACCTTAATCTCAAAGCACCAGTGCCAGAAGATGTACCCGTTAAAACTCAAATTCCGGAGAGTACCACCGCGCGGGGAAAGACATCCTATCAAAACCAAATCCTTAATCTTAAAGAAGCGCTTCGCTATCTTACCAATGATTATGAAAAAGCCTTTCTGGACACACCTTTGATGCTGGCCCTGCCCAAGCTTTTCGAGCAACTTGATGCTCAAAAAGATCATGAGACCATGGGGATAGTTATCAGCCGCCTGATTGGCAATTTGCTCAGCAAAAATGCGGATGTGCGTTTTCAGGCATCTACAGCTCTAGCTGACATATGCGCAGGCCTTTCTCATGAGCGCCGGAATAAACTAATCGAGAAGTTGTCGGCTCGATTAACCGATTGGATCAAAATGGAACCGTTGGCAACAATCCCCTACAAGAAAATTTGTAACCATTTGCAAGACCTTGTGCATGCTTTTATTCTCGAGGGGCGCTTTGCCGAAGCACTCCCGATTTTGGATGTTTTCATTAATATTAGTGCCGGATTTTTGGAAAAGAATGACAAAGCGCGTGAAATATCTTCAGATATTATTCGGACTTTGGCATCACAAGAGCACCTTAATATTCTCTTTAAGGCATTTAACACCAATAATCCAAGCAAGCAGGCTGAATCAGGAGGGGTATTGGTCAGGCTTGGCGACGTTGCGAGGAACCACTTGTTGGACATTCTCCGAGACAAGGCCGATAGCGATGATCGTGTGCGCATTATGAAACTTTTTATTGGAGTTGGAAAAGCGGCTATACCGGTCATCAGGGATAGAATCGGTAAAACAGCGCCCTGGTATTATTTGCGCAATCTTGCTTACATACTCGGATATATCGGTAACGAATCGAGTGCCAGCACGTTTCAGCCTCTTCTACTGCATGAAAATAACCGGCTACGGAGTGAAGCTTTAAAAGGTATTTATCGGACAGGCGGTAAAGAAAGAGGAGCTATCCTGTTATCCGCTTTGCCCCTTGCGGATGATCGATTCAAACTTAACATTATTGAAACTCTCGGTAATATAAAATGTGTTGAAGCAGTACCCGAACTTCTGCATATGCTGAAAAAACGGCAATCAGTGGACAAATCGTTGCGTGCTGATCAGGAAGAAATAATCTGTGCCGCCCTTGGCTCCATCGGATCACCCGAGGCATTGCCAGCTCTTTCTAAAATAGCTAAATCGACGTCATTCTTCCTTATCAGCCCTTATGCCGAAAAGGTTAAAGTTGCCGCCGGTATAGCGGTGGTATCCATAAGAAAAAAACAGGAAGAAATAGCGGAGGCAATGAAAGCTACAGAAACGGCACAGGAAGCGAAAGTGGCGGAAGCGGTAGGCGAAGATAAAGTCTCAATCTGATAAAATAAAGGATATAAGATAGCAGGTTATAGGAGTAAAGGTTTAATCTTTTTGCATTCTGTGGCCGCGCCAGATCATGTAGATGGCGGGATATATGATTAATTCAAGAATGGTGGAAGATATTACACCGCCCACCATTGGTGCGGCAATACGCTTCATAACATCAGCTCCCGTGCCCGAACTGAACATAATCGGAATTAAACCGGCCAGAATGACGCTGACTGTCATGATCTTAGGACGGATACGTTTGACGGCACCAAACATGATGGCATCCTGCAAATCGGTTTTCGTTTTCAGCAAGCCTTCTTTTTTCCATTTTTCATAAGCCAGATCTAGATACAAGAGCATGACCACTCCTGTTTCCGCATCCAATCCCGCCAGGGCGATAATGCCGACCCAGACAGCAATGCTCATATTGTAGTTAAGAATGTATAAAAACCAGAAAGAGCCGACCAGGGAAAAAGGCACGGCCAATAGGACAATGAGCGTCTTTGTTACCGAACGCGTATTGAGGAAGAGAATCACAAAAATAATCAGCAACGTAAAAGGAATAATCAACTTCAAGCGCTCGTGTGTTTTGAGAATATACTCGTATTCGCCGCTCCAGACCAGACGGTATCCTTCCGGCAGTTTGATCGTTGCGGCTTTTTTTCGGGCGTCTTCCACATAGCTGCCGACATCACGGCCGCTGATATCGATATACACATAAGACGCCATCAGTCCTTCTTCGCTTTTAATGGATGTCGCTCCCCGGATAACGCGAAAATCCGCAAGCTCACCCAGGGGCACTTGCAGGCTATCACCTGTTAGCGGCCATACCAGATGCGGAAACGCCTGTGCGACTTACCGTCATAACCGGCACGAGAATCCGTTTTAATTTATCCACGTCATTGCGCAATTCCCGCGGATAGCGAATATTTACCGGATAGCGCGCCCGTCCTTCGACCGTCGTTGTCAGATTCATCCCGCCGATGGCTGTTTGAATCACTTCGTTGACATCATCCACAGTAAGGCCGTATCTGGCGATGCTGTCCCTTTTGATTACAATATCCAGAAAATAGCCTGTTGCTACTCGTTCCGCATAAACACTCCTCGTACCTGGAACATCCCGCAGATGATGCTCCAGGTTCATACCGATTTTTTCAATTTCTTCCAGATTGGGTCCGAGGATTTTGATGCCCACCGGTGTGCGGATACCGGTGGCCAGCATATCAATGCGCGCCTTGATCGGCATGGTAAAGGAGTTGGCCACACCCGGAATATTGAGGGCGTCATTCATTTCATCTTTGAGTTTATCGGTGGTCATTCCTTTGCGCCACTGATCCTCCGGCTTCAGGTTGATGACTGTTTCAAACATTTCCAGCGGGGCCGGATCGGTCGCTGTTTCCGCCCTTCCCGCTTTACCGAATACCTGAGCGACTTCCGGAATCTTCATTAATATTTCGTCCTGCATTTTCAATAATCGTGCCGCTTCCGAAACAGAAGCTCCCGGCATAGTCACGGGCATGTAGAAGAGCGTGCCTTCATAAAGAGGCGGCATAAATTCCGATCCCAGTTTCATAAAGGGATAAACTGTTAGAGCCATAATGATGACGGCAATAACAATGACCGTTTTACGGAAACGCAAGGCCAGATGGGCAACCGGTTCATAAATTTTATGCAAGATAAGGCTCACCGGATTTTTTTCTTCCGGACGAATTTTCCCCCGGATAAACAAGGTCATCAAAACCGGGGTCAGCGTGATGGCCAGAAAGGAGGAAAAAAGCATGGCGAACGTTTTGGTGTAAGCCAGAGGTTTGAACAGACGTCCCGCCTGGGCCTGGAGTGTGAAAACGGGCAGAAAACCTACAGTGATAACCAGAAGGGAAAAGAAAAGCGAAGGCCCTACTTCCTGGGCAGCAGCAATAATCACAGCTGTTCTCTCGCCGGGGCTTCCCTGTTGCTCCCATTCTTCGAGCTTTTTATGGGCGTTTTCCACCATGATAATGGCGGCGTCCACCATGGCGCCGATGGCAATAGCGATACCGCTGAGGCTCATGATATTGGAGGTCACGCCTATATAATACATACAAATAAAAGATATGATGATAGCAATCGGCAGCGTAACGATTACAACCAGGGCGCTGGGCAGGTGAAATAAAAAGATCAAGCAGACAATGCTCACCGCAATGGCCAGTTTGATAATTTCATCTTTGAGTGTAGCAATGGATCGATTGATGAGGTCAGAACGGTCATACGTCGTAACAATTTTCACACCCTTGGGCAGGCTGGGTGCAATATCATTGTTGATTTTGTCCTTAACACGTTCAATCACATTGAGAACGTTTTCGCCAAAACGAACAACAACAATCCCTCCGGTGACTTCTCCTTTGCCGTCCAGTTCCGCCAGTCCCCGGCGGATTTCCGGTCCCGAGCTGGACACGGGCGACATCTTTCAAATAGATCGGCGTGCCCGCCGCATTGGCGCCAACAGCAATATCCTCCAGATCCTTTATATTCTTGATATAGCCGCGGCCTCGCACCATGTATTCCGCACCGGAAAATTCCAGCACCCGTCCCTCAACATCCCGGTTGCTCTTGCGAACGGCTTCCATGACTTTCGTGATAGGCAGATTATAAGCGGACAGGCGATTGGGATCGACTGTGACCTGATACTGATTGACAAAACCGCCAATGCTTGCTACCTGGGACACTCCGGCAACGCTTTCCAAGCGCCAGTTTGACAAAATAGTCCTGAATAGAGCGAAGTTGAGCAAGATCGAGCCCGCCTGATTCATCAACAACGGCGTAAGAAAATCCCCAGCCGAGACTGGTGGCATCCGGCCCTAAAACCGGATTAACATCGGCCGGTATTTTATTTTTAACCGCCTGCAGGTATTCCAAGATACGGCTTCTGGCCCAGTAGATATCCGTCCCTTCTTCGAAAATGACGTAGATGAAGGAACTGCCTAAAAATGAAAACCCGCGCACTGCCTGGACTTTCGGCGCGGCAAGCAATGTGGAGGTGATGGGATAAGTGATCTGGTCTTCCACCAGATCAGGGCTGCGTCCCGGCCACTCGGTATAAATGATGACCTGTGTATCGCTTAAATCGGGAAGGGCATCGAGCGGGGTATTTTTCAGCGTCCACAGTCCCCAGACCACGACAAAAAATAAAATGAGGAAAACGACAAATTTATTGCGGGCGCTGTATTCAATGATTTTTGCGATCATGCTTTGTCTTTCTTTTTTGAGTCTATTTTGAAGGAAGCGGCTTTACGCCTTTCAGTTGGGCTTCTGAATCGACCAGGAAATTGGCGGAGGAGACGACCTTATCCCCGTTTTTTAACCCGCGCAACACTTCGATATATCCATCACTTCTTAGACCAGCCTTGATTTCCCGCGGTTCAAATGCGCCGTTGCCCAGATCAACATAGGCAACCATTCCTTTGCCGGTATCTATGACGGCAGATTCGGGAATCATCAATTTTTTGCCTAAGTTAATTTTAAGCTCGACATTCGCAAACATTTGCGGTTTGAGTTGATAATTAGGATTGTTTAACTTCAGGCGAATCTTAACTGTCCGCGTCTCCGCCGATATGCTGGGGTAGATATAATCAATTTGCGAAGGTAATTCACGCCCGGGAAGATAGGCCAAAGTAATCAAGGCGCGATTACCGACTTTAATCAGCGGTAATTCATATTCATAAATATCGGCGATGACCCAGATGCTGGACAGATCGGCCACGTCGAAGAGTTTTTCACCGGGCATAACTTTCATTCCTGAAACCGCCATTTTCTGTGTAATGAAACCGTTGACCGGACTATACAGGGTCAATGTTCGTATGACTCTTCCCGACTCTTCGATTTTCTTTATCTGATCTGCGGAAATATCCCAGAGTAAAAGGCGCTGCCTCGAAGCCTCCAGTGTAGCCGCGGCGTCCTGAGCAATTAACCGGCTTAAATCCATTGAGGAGTTCTTGTCTTTGTCTTGCCCGGCAGCGGCAGACTGTTTTGCCCATTTCAGGGCGTTGAGAAATTCCTGCTGTGTGGCAATCAGTTCCGGACTGTAAATATCTGCCAGCGGCTGCCCTTTTTTAATATAACTGCCGGTGACTTCCACATAAAGTTTTTCTATCCATCCCTCAATTTTTGCATTGACCGTAGCAAGTTTGCGTTCGTCAGCCTCTAGTCTTCCTACTGTACGGATGATTTTTTGCAACGGTCGGATAGCAACTTTATCTGTTTTTACGCCAATGAGTTTTTGTTGTTCCGGAGAAATTTCCACCTGGGGCCTATCTTCCCGCGCTTCAGCTACAGGCTCTTTTGTCTGCGGCGCGGCTGGTTTGGATTTAGTGGGCGCTTTCGAGGGTAATGTATGTCCGGTATGGTCCTGTGCTGAGACCGGTGCTGTAAAATAAAACAGTAAGTATACGGCAACACCTAAACAAAAAAAAGTTATGAATGAGTTTTGTTTTTTCATTTTTTGTCGCCTCCTGCCGCCAGGCCTTCGGTTATTGCGTGCAACCGGGCAATAGCTTTTTCTCTTTCCACAAATTGACTCCAATATTGTGCTTCATAATCCAGCAAAGTTTTTAACCGGGAAATAACATTTATCGCTTCTGTCTTTCCTGTGGAGTATCCCGTAAGTGATTGTTCAAAATCCTGGGTGTTTTTGGGAATCAAACCTTTCTTATAAATATTCATGAGTTTTTCCGCCGAGCGCAGCATGGAATAATTATCGCGCAGGGCCGCGGCAATCATCAGTTTAACAGCTTCGATTTCCTGCTCGGCTTGCCGAATAGTTGCCTTTGCTTCCAAAGTGGCAGGCCGTTGTTTTGAATAAAAATACAAGGGAATGTTAATTGTTGCCGTGGCGCTCCACATATCTTTGAAATCGCCGGAACGATTGAAGTAGCTGCCGCTGAGAGCAAAATCAGGAAAATATTCTTTCTTAGCCATAAGCAGCTTTGTCTCGGCAGCTTCAAGCATCTTTCCGCGTGATTTGATTTCCGGCGAATGTTTGAGCGCTAAATCAACTGCCTCATCAATTTCCATAGGGAAGGGTTGATAGACAGGTTCATTCGGTCTTTCCATCTGCCCCTTGTCTCTGCCGATTGCGGCCCTGAGCATCGCCTCCAGAGACTGAATTTTTTGCTTCAACATCTCTTCTTTTTCCATAAGCATGTATTTTTCAGTCTGTGCCATAAGCACATCCTGCTGCATGGCCTTGCCGGCGGCGTAGCGCGCCAGAGTGATATTTTCAATTCGGATAAACAAGTCGTGCTTATTTTTGAGGAGGTCAATATTCTTGTAAGCAAGAAAGAGATCGTAATAGAGCTCTTTTACCCGCGCTATTGTCTTCAGTTTTAAAAGCTCATGCATAGCCTCCATACTTTCGGCGTCACGTGTAGCCATTTCTCCTTTCAAAGCGCTCTTGCCGGGAAAAAGAAACTGCTGTGACGCGGAAAACATCCACTGCGATCCGGACATTTCTCCGTAAGTATAACGGTCGAATCCCTCATTTTGATAGCCGAACATGAGCATAGGATCAGGCAAGCTTTTCACCTGAGGGATCCTTAGTCTGGCTGCCTCAATTCGCGCCTGCGAAGCTTGAATCTCCGGACTGTTTTTCAGCGCTTCATCAACAAGTCCGTCAAGCACAGGATCATTTCCGCCGGTAGATGCAGCCAGTAAAAGAAAGACTAAAAACAATAGCCCTTTCTTTATAAAGCTATTTGACATCGACATTCAGTTTTACCGATTGGCTCTTTCCGCCACGGGTAATTTTGATGTTTATAAACCAGGGACCGGGCATAGAGAAATTGATAGTTGCCAGATAATGGTCGCCTTTTAAGCCGGCGGTCGTCTTGTAATTCATCGCTCCCATTCCCGGCATTGCGGGCATTCCATAATTAATGTCTACCGTGGCATCGGTTACATTCTTACCCGCGGTGTCCTTGATGGCGATATCCATTTTGTTTTCCCCCGTAACGGGCGGATTTTTATCCATCTTTATTTGGACAGTATAGTCACCACTCTTTTTTGTGATCTCATAATCCTTTGCATTAGCCAAGCCCACCGTCAACAAAAGCGCCATAGCTGCCAATATTACAATTATACGTTTCATTTTTTCCTCCTGATTTAAGTTTATAAACAAAATATATTGTCTGTTTCTTTATAGTCAAGTTATCTTCATTAAATTATTAATATTTCGCGCCGCCATTTCCGGATCGGGTGATGCGCAAATTGCCGATACAACGGCAACGCAATCAGCGCCGGCCTTCATAACTTCTCTGACGTTGGACTCATTAATCCCACCTATCGCGACCAAGGGATGACGGTTATAAGCTTTGATTTTGGCAAGACCTTCCAATCCCCAGACGCCTTTTGTATCCGCTTTGGTTGGAGTGGAAAAAACCGGACTGACACCGATATAACTTACATCCAGTTTTTGGCTTGCCTCGACATCTTCCCATGTTTCCACGGATAAGCCGATTATTGCTTTTTGCCCCATAAGTTTTCGAACAATTTCATAAGGCATATCATCCTGGCCGATATGCACGCCTTCGGCCCCGCAGGCGAGAGCCACATCAACGCGGTCATTTATTATCAGCGGTACTTTATACGGCTCTAAAAGTTTTTTAATTCTTTTGGCTTCTTCCACAAAAAAACGTGTGGAGACATCTTTTTCACGCAATTGCACATAAGCGACACCGCCTTTAACCGCCTTTATAATGACTTCTTCCAAAGGCTTTCCTCCGCATAAACGGCGATCAGTCACCAGATACAATCCGTGCATAACTAATCCTCAATTTTTAAACGTTGACTAATATCATCCTCAGACAGGCCGTACAGACAATCCAGAAAATGAGTTTGGAGGCTGCCCGGACCGGAAGCAACGGCAGCCGCCATTTCTCCGGCAATTCCCATTACCGCCATGGCTTTCACTGTAGCAGCAAAGGGTGATTTCTCTACGGCAGCAAAGGCGCCGCATAAGGCCGATGCCGTACAGCCCAAACCGGTAACTTTTGTCATCAGCGGATGACCGTTTTTGACTTTTGTTATTTGTTTGTTATGAACTATGTAATCTGTTTGTCCGCTGACGCAGACTACACATTTGTACGTTTCACTCAGTTTTTGTGCGGTTGTGATTGCGGCGTCGGATGTGGTGGCGCTATCCACACCCTTTGTTTTGGATTTATCGTCGGACAGCGCCATAATTTCTGAGGCATTACCGCGAATGATAGTGGGCGGTTCGCTGTTAATCAGTTCTCTGGACGTTTGTGTCCGGTAAGTGGTTGCTCCCGCGCCAACAGGATCAAGTATAATCGGAATGTTATTTTTTCGGGCCTGGCCTAAGAGCCTTCAGCATAGAGTAAATCCATGGTTTGCTCAATGTGCCGATGTTAATTACCAGGGCCGAAGAAATGTTGACCATTTCTTCCACTTCTTCCTGGGCATGCGCCATCACCGGAGATGCTCCCAGCGCCAAAAGCGCGTTGGCTGTATTATTCATTGCCACGTAATTGGTAATATTATGAACAACCGGTGATTTCTGACGAATCACTTCAATGGATTTGAAAATTTCTACCGCTGTTATCTTCATAATTCTCCCTCAATTCTATTTTAAGGAATTATATTAGTAAGAGTTAGTATTAAACTCCAATTCCCTCGAATAAAACAGTGGAAAGATATCGTTCACCAGCATCGGGGAAAATGACGACGATATTTTTTCCGGAAAATTCATCTAGCTTTGCCAGCCTTACAGCTACTGCTCCCGCCGCGCCGCAGGAGATACCGACCAGAATCCCTTCTTCCCGCGCCAGCCTGCGGGCAAAGTCTATGGCTTCCATACTATCCACCTGCTCGACGCGATCGACGAGAGATAAATCAAGAGTGTCAGGAATAAATCCCGCGCCGATGCCCTGGATTTTGTGTGGCCCCGGTTTCAGCTCTTGACCTGCGAGTTTCTGGCTGATGATCGGACTTTCTTTGGGTTCCACGGCTACAGATACAATTTTTTTCTTCATTTTATTTTTTATGTAGCGGGATATTCCGGTAATTGTACCACCGGTTCCGACTCCCGATACAAGGACATCAACCGCTCCCTCCGTATCGTTCCAGATTTCCGGTCCGGTAGTCTTTTCATGAATGGCGGGGTTGGCCGGATTCTTAAATTGCTGGGGTAAAAAATACTTCTTGGGGTCGGAAGCGGCAATGGCCTCCGCACGATTTATCGCACCCTTCATGCCGTCCGCGCCGGGTGTCAAAACCAGATTCGCGCCAAAGGCAGCCAGCACTCTGCGCCTCTCAATGCTCATTGTTTCCGGCATAGTCAAGGTTAATTTGTAGCCGCGTGCTGCCGCCACATAAGCCAGAGCAATACCGGTGTTCCCGCTGGTCGGCTCGATGATTTCCACGCCGGGTTTGAGCAACCCTTTTTCCTCGGCATCCCAGATCATGGCGGCGCCGATGCGGCATTTCACGGAATAGGCAGGGTTGCGCCCCTCAATTTTAGCCAGAACAGTGGCCTTTGCGCCTTTAGTCACATGATTTAGTTTTATAAGCGGTGTATTGCCGATGGACTGAGAATTATCCGCATATATTTTTTTCATAGAGATCCTCCAAAATTACAATTTAATATTCACCCTCCCTCTTGTCCCTCCCCTCAAGGGAGGGACGTAAAAGGAACTATGCCTTATCTAAGGCCTGCTCGATATCCGCCAGAATATCGTCAATATGTTCGATACCAATGGACAGGCGGATGAAATCCGGCGTCACTCCCGTGGCCAACTGTTCTTCCGGCGACAACTGTTGATGCGTTGTAGTTGCCGGATGGATTGCCAGGCTTTTCGCATCACCGACATTGGCCAAATGAGATATTAGCTGCAGTGAATTAATAAATTTCTTACCTGCCTCGATTCCGCCTTTGATCCCAAAGCCAAGAATTGCACCCGCACCTTTGGCTAAGTATTTGACAGCTCTTTTTTTCTCCGGGCTGGAATTAAGTCCCGGGTAATTAACCCAGCTTACTTTGGGATGTTTCTCCAAAAACTCCGCTACTGCCAGGGCGTTCTCCGAATGGCGCACCATCCTTAAATGCAATGTTTCCAAGCCCTGCAAAAACAGAAACGAATTAAACGGGGATAGGGCTGGTCCCAAATCACGCAGAAGCACGACGCGGGCTTTTGTAATATAAGCCAGATTTCCCAGAGCCTCAACAAAATTAAGGCCATGATAACTTGGTTCAGCATCGGCAATTAATGGAAATTTTCCGTTGGTCCAGTCGAATTTTCCCGACTCAACAATAATGCCGCCTAAGGACGTCCCGTGTCCTCCGATGAACTTTGTCGCCGAGTAAACAACAATATCCACGCCGAAATCGATGGGGCGCAAAAGGTAGGGAGAAACGGTATTATCCAGAACAAAGGGGATGCCTTGTTTGTGAGCGACACCGGCGATACCTTCCAGATCGGCGACATCCAGCTTTGGATTGCCTATGGATTCAGCATATAGAGCTTTTGTTTTGGAAGTGATGGCTTTCTCCAGCGCCTTTAAATCATTGGACTTGACGAAGTTGACTCTAATGCCCAGGCGCGGAAAAGTGTAATGAAATAAATTGTATGTTCCGCCATAGAGATTATCCGCCGAGACAATTTCATCTCCGGCGCGCGCGATATTGAAGCAGCGCGAGAGTTATTGCCGACTGCCCGCTGGCCACTGCCAGCGCGCCTATACCTCCATCAAGCAGGGCAATCCTTTTTTCCAGCACATCCGTAGTCGGATTCATGAGTCGCGTGTAAATATTACCGAATTCCTTTAATCCGAAAAGTGCTGGCTGCATGCTCGGTATCCTTAAATTGATAAGATGTTGTCTGATATATAGGCACAGCTCTGGAGCCGGTTGCCGGATCAGGTTCCTGTCCTCCATGCAGCGCTAAAGTTTCTATTTTTAATTTACTATCAATTTTACTCATGTTCATTTTCCTTTCTATATTTAACTGACTTACAATTAGATTAAAGCTATAGATCAACAAATTCTCTCTTCAGAGCTATAAACAAACATTTTGGCTCCCCTCACCAAACCGACGATAGTAAGTCCGACCTGTCTGGCGAGCTTAACAGCCTGATTGGTCGGAGCGCCGATCGCGGCTAAAACCGGCATCCGGCATCGGAGAGCCTTCGACAGGATCTCCGATGAAATTCTCCCACTCGTTAAAAGGATTGTGTCCGTAAATCCGACATTAGTATAAAGGGCTTCTCCAATTACTTTATCAAGGGCATTGTGTCTGCCGATGTCATCGCGGAAAATGAGAATTTTATCGCGTGACGCCAAAGCGGCGCTATGGATGCCGTGAGTCAATTGGTGTTCCTGCGATTGTTTCTGAAATGTCTTCATAAATTCTCTGATAAACTCATTTTTCACATTAAAGTCGCTGACGATTTTAACCCGGTTTATTAGGTCCAAAGGATTATGAAAAATAACACCTTTTCCGCAGCCGGATGTATAAATTCTTTTAAAAATCAGATCGTCCGCGAAACTATCTCCCTCAATTTTTACGCCTGCCTTCCAGCGTTCCGTATCAATTGTTAACGATTTCTGCTGGGATAAATTTTGGATAAGACCATTAGTAAAAAGAAATCCTGTCACCAGATTTTTCAGATGTTCAGGGCTGCAAAGAAGCGTTGCTAATTCTCTGCCGTTCACTTCTATCGTTAAGGGCACTTCTTCGCTTATCGGCATCCGGGCTGATTTTTTTTCTCCATGATCAATAATAGTTACCTGTAAATTTTCCATAGCGTCTCTTATAAACTGCGAATAACTTTCTCAATTACGCCGCCGCCCAATACTTCGTCCCCAGCATAGAGAACAACAGCCTGTCCCGGCGTAATGGATTCCTGAGTTTCTTTAAAAATAACTTTTAAATTTTTACCTTCTCTTGATATTTTACAGCGCGCCTGTTTTTTCCGATAGCGAATCTTAGCTTCAACCTCAATGGGCAATTCGCCGGTCAGGAGATTAATATCGCCGGCAATCAGTCCTTTTGCCTGCAGGGCTTTTTTTTCGCCGACAATAACCTGATTTTCCCGCGCATCGATCTCCACCACGTATAGCGGCGTTTTTGAGCTGATTCCTAATCCGCTGCGCTGGCCGATGGTGTAAAAAATAATGCCGCGATGCCTTCCTAAAATATTTCCTGCCATATCTACAACGTTGCCTTCGACTGAAGATAAATTCTTCTCCAGAAAAAACTGCCTGTAATCGCCCTGAGTTACAAAACAAATATCCTGGCTTTCGGTTTTGTGCGCCACGTGCAGTCCCGCTTTTTTGGCCAGGGTGCGGACTTCCTCTTTGTTCAAATAACCTAAGGGAAAAAGAATGGAAGACAAATCACCTGTCTTAATCGGATAAAGAAAATAGGTCTGATCTTTAATCCGGTCTTTCGGACGCATTAAATGCCACGTGTCTGTGCACTTTTCAATGCGGGCGTAATGGCCTGTGGCTAAATAATCAAAACCAATGCCGCGGGCTTTATCTAAAAGAATGCCGAATTTAAGATAACGGTTACAGTCGATGCAAGGGTTCGGTGTTTTGCCTCTTTGATACTCCGCAGTAAATTTATTTATAACATGTTCTTCCATTTCCTGGGCAAAGTCGAAAACAAAATGGGGAATTTGCAGTTGATTGCAGACATGTTTTGCATCGTCTATGGCATCAAATCCGCAGCAGCGGGTACGCTCACCGTCCTCGCGGATGCCGAAACACATCGTCACACCGGTCACTGCATAACCATTCTCTTTGAGGAGCAAAGCGGCTACAGAAGAATCCACACCGCCGCTCATGGCTACAAGGACTTTTTTTCTCATAAAGTTATCGGAATGATCCATATTAATATATTTTCGTTTAAATATAGCTCATAATATTGTTTCCCGCCTTTTCGCGGCGTGTCTTGACAAGGTCAGCCAGGGTAACGGAGTTTAATGTTTCCCTGATCTTTTCGCCTAAAACAGACCAAATATCTCTTGTCGGGCAAATTCCCACCCGCGGGCACTCTTTAGGATTCTCTACACAGTCCACTAAACAAATTTTTCCTTCGAGGGCATCAAAAATATCTTGAACCGAAACTTCCTCCGGACGTTTAGCCAAAGTATAGCCGCCATGTGCTCCCCGTGTTGATTGAATTAAGCCGGCGCCCCGCAATGGAATTACAATTATACTCAAATACTTTTCCGAAATCTCTTCTCTTTTGGCTATATCTTTTAAAAATACGGGTTTTTTACCAAAATTTTCCGCCAAGTCGGCCATCATCCGCACCCCGTACCTTGATCTTGTTGACAGTTTCATTCAAATACCCAATTAATACTATATAAACTATCTTTTTAGTAGTATTTAAAATAATGAATGCTGTTTGTCAAGTATTTTTTGGGGAACCGTTTTCTCTTGACACACGCGGGCGTCCTTTTTATAATTACCTATTAAAAAATATCTGCCTAACTATTTTTTTAAAAATAAATCCGAAAGGAGAAAGAAAATGGCTTTTAAATACGAGAAATTAAATGTAGAACAGGACGGCATGGTGGTAGTCGCGGCGATTAATCACCCACCGGCAAACTCAATGGGGCAAGGTGTCTTGAGAGATCTGAATGACCTGCTTGATAAATGTGAAAAGGACGATAATGTGCGGGTTATCGTTATCACTGGCAGCGGAGAGAAACTCTTTTCAGCTGGAGCGGATATTACTGAATTCGCGGATCTACAGGCCGGAAAAGTGCCCAAATACAACGGCAATGAAATCTATTTCAAGATTGAGAATTATCCGAAGGTAATTATTGCCGCGCTACAGGGCGGCGCGTATGGCGGTGGTCTTGAACTGGCATGTTGCTGCCATCTTAGAATCATGTCGGAAAGTGCAACTTTGGGACTTCCCGAGGTAAAGCTCGGGCTAAATCCGGGATGGGGTGGAACACAGCGCCTGCCCAGATTTATCGGTAAAACAAAAGCCCTTGAGCTTATGCTGACGGGAGATTTTATGCCGGCAAAAGATGCCTTGACGCTGGGCCTTCTCAACAAGGTTGTGCCGAAAGAAAAAGTCATGGAAGAGGCCAAAACTCTGGCCAAGAGACTTGCCGCGGGCGCTCCGGTAGCGCAGAGAGAAATCATGAAAGCGGTCAGACTGGGTTTAGAATCGAATCTTCGTGACGGTGTCATGAAAATCGAAAGCGCAGCCAGCAAAGCTCTTGTCTTTACAGAAGATTTCAAAGAAGGCTCTAGAGCATTTTTGGAAAAAAGAGCGCCCAACTTCAAAGGCCGATAAAGTATTGCGGTATTATTAAAATCCCGTTAATATTTATGTCCCCCCTTGGTAATGGGGGGATATTTTTTTGATAGATCAACACTCATCACGCAGTATTGCTGTGTAAAAGGAGTAGTCTGCAATGGACAAATTTTTTTATCCCCGGAGTATAGTGGTATTTGGAGTTTCGACTGCGAAGATGAATTTAGGGCAGATCGTTTTGTTGAATAACAGCCAGAATGGATATGAAGGAAACCTCTACGGTGTGGGCAGTCAGGAAGGGGAGATTAATGGCGTTCGCGTTTATAAAAATATTGAAAATCTGCCGGAGACACCGGATGTGGCTATTTTTCTGACACCGGCGAAGAGTGTAGCATCACTGATGGATGCCTGCGGTAGGAAGGGTATTCGCCATATCGTTATCGAATCTGGCGGTTTCAGTGAATTTTCTTCCGGCGATCATTCCCTAGAAGAGGAAGTCCTGAAGATTGCCGAAAAATACGGCATGAAAGTCATTGGTCCGAATTGTGTTGGTACCATCAACTTTGATATTAAGATGATGATGCCCTTCGGTCTTTCTAGGAATATACCTCCTCCCGGAGGTAAGGTGGCTCTTATAGTCCAGAGTGGCGGCGTCGGAGGAACTTTTTTGCGCTCTTTTGCCGGATACGGTGTGGCTCCGGGTAAATTTGTCTCAATAGGCAACAAACTACAGCTCGACGAAGCGGATTTTTTGGATTATTTTTTAAATGATGATAAAACCGAGATCATCACAGTTTATTTGGAAGGTTTCAAGAGGGGTAGGTCATTCTATAATTTAGCTTTGCAATCTGAGAAGCCCATTATTGTTCAAAAATCGAATCGCAGCCCGACTAGCGCAAATATTGCCCAGTCTCATACGACGGCGCTATCCGGCAGTGATGAGGTGGTTGACGCTTCGTTTCAACAGGCCGCTGTGATCCGGGTGGAAGACGAATTGGATTTAATCAATGCTGTGAAAATAATTCGTCTTCCCTTGATGAAAGGCAGGCGCGTCGCCGTCCTTTCCCGTTCCGGGGGGCACGCAGTTCTCTCTGCCGATGCCTGCGCAAAATACGGTTTTGAAATGGTTCCCTTTCCGTCTTCATTTATTAAAGAGCTTAAAACCATTTACCATACCCGGGTCATTGCTCATCAAAATCCCTTGGATCTGGGAGAAGTTTTTGATTATACAATATTCACAAACATTCTTGAGGAGGTTCTGAAACTGGAAACGTTCGACGGCGTTCTCTTTAATCATCTTTATAACGCCAAATATGAGGCTGAAATGTCGCGGACATTCCTGACGGGTGTCGAAAAACTGGTGGCGAAATACCAGAAACCGGTTTCACTGGCCATGATCTCCGAGCGGGAGGAAATTCTTTATGTTTCTAAAAATTATACCTTCCCCGTTTTTACATCGCCGTTGGAAGCGGCAACAACCCTTCATGTTTCCCTAAATTATTACGAGAACAGGCAGGCGCGAAACAATAGGGGTGAGGAACCCGTTTACTCTGTTGATCGAAACGTGATTAATGCTATCCGGGAGCGCTGCCGCACGGAAGGACGTATTCCCCTGACAGATGATGCACTGGCCATTTGCTCGGCCATTGGATTGCAGCCGGTTACGGGAAAGGTCATCCGTGACGAAGCGTCAGTTGACGACATCCATTTTCGTTATCCTGCAGCGTTAAAACTATTGTCCAGAGATGTTTCCCACAAATCCGATATAGGCGGCGTGAGGATAAATATCTCCACAAAGAAGGAATTACGTGCGTCCATATCGGATATGGCAAAGACTGTAAGAAAGCTCAATCCAGCTCCTGTTATTGATGGTTTTCTGATACAGGAGATGGCGCCGGAGGGCATAGAGTGTTTTGTAGGTGGACGTCGCGATCCGGCTTTCGGACCAATTGTTATGGTCGGGCTGGGTGGTATCTATATAGAAATATTTAAAGATACAGCAATTCGCTTAGCGCCGGTGACAAAGCTGGAAGCAAGGGGTATGCTGGAAAAGCTTAAGAGTTATCCTCTCCTTCAGGGAGCCAGAGGTAAAGGACGTTTTGACATGGATGCCCTTATCGATGTTATTTGCCGAGCATCATTCCTGATGGCTACCGAGTTTGATGTCAGCGAAATGGATCTAAATCCTGTGATTGTCCATTCCGACGGGCAAGGCGTCTCGATGGTGGATGCCCGCATCTTTTTTTGAAAGTAGGTTTCTGCTAAAGAACAATCATAATCCCGAAATAATGGAAAGGCGATAGAATTTATACAATACATTGAAAAATCGCGGATATTTATAAGAACGAAGATAGATAAATTAAAATTTTTGCCTATGAAAAAACACTGCAAAACCGTCTTTTTTGTTCTCTGTTCAGTTTTTCTGTTCTCCTCAGTCGTAACTGAGATAGAAGCCGCGCAAGTACAAGAAAATCAAATCCGTTTCTATCTCAAACAGGGAATCGAAAAAGCTTTTAATCTGGATAACACAGCCGCCGACATTTATATGCAAAAAGCTTTAGAATTGGACCCGGAAAACCCAACCGTATATGCCTGCACGGCTATGGTTTGTTTTTTCTCGTACGAGATGAGTTTTGAGCCTAAGGATAGGGATAGAAATCAAGAGCTCATGCTGCGCAACATCGGCGAAGCCATCACCAAGGGAGAAAAACGGATTGAGAAAAATTCTAAAAATGGCCAGGCTTACTTTGCCGTTGCACTGGCGAAAATTGTCAAGGTTCACTGGGCGATCCATCAAAAAAAATATTCCCTCATAGCACAAGAAACATCGAATATATGGGATTATCTGGAAAAAGCTAAGGAGGGAGATCCACAAAATTATGATATATATTTCCTCATGGGGTTGCTTCATTACCATATCGATTATCTTCCCGGCTTTACCCGAATGCTGTCTTCAGTTTTGATCACTTCGGGAAACAATCAAAAAGGACTTCAGGAGTTGGAATTGGCGGCACAAAAGAGCTATCTGCTCAAAGAACTTGCACAATCTGAATTGACCTCTGCTTATTTGAATTTTGAAAAAAACCCCGCAAAAGCTTTGCCCTTTGCCCGGGAATTAAAGAAAAAATTTCCAAAAAATTATAATTTTTTATTCGCGCTGGCTAACATCCTTTCCGACCTGCATCGATTTGAAGAAGCTTTTGATATAGCCAGGGAGATTGAAAGAAGTATTCAGGGGGGCATTCCGCCTTTTGTTGTGCAACTCCAGCCTCGTTACAATCAATTAATGGGAAGAATTCTTTTTACCCAGGGGGAATACGACAGAGCCAGGGAATATTTCCAAAAAGCTCTACAAGATACATCTCTTTATAATGCCCGGGTTCGAGTTTTGGCTTTTGTGCGCATGGGGATGATTCACGACACTCGCAAAGAAAGGAAGCAGGCAGAAGAGTATTATTCAAAAGCACTGGAAGTGGAAGGCGGAGAAGGTGTAGCTCAAATAGAAGCCAAGAAATATCTGAACACTCCCTATGTGCCGCCGCCTAAACCTTGAATTCGCCAGCGAGCGCATACTGAATGATATTGTTCCTTATTATATATAGCCTAACGTAGCTTATGCAGAAATATATTATTCTAATAGTCGCTGTATTCATTCAACTCTGTCTGGGCGCTAATTACTCCTGGAGCACTTTTGTACCCGCTTTAAAACAGAACTTTGGTCTTACGATTGCTCAAACGCAGGCAATCTTCGGCACGGGATCGCTTGCGGCCACGCTGCTTATTTTTCTTGGAGGCCGTATTCAGGACCGTCTGGGTCCGCGAATCCCCGCTGTCATCGGCGGCATTGTTTTTGGAAGCAGTTATATATTAGCCGGCTATTCCAGCGGCTCGTATCCGGCCCTGCTCATATTCATCGGCATCTGCGCCCCCCTAGGCGTGGGGCTCTGTTATCTCTGCCCTATAGCCTGTTGCGTCAAATGGTTTCCTAATCATAAAAGTCTGGTGACCGGCATCGCTGTCTCCGGATTTGGCGGCAGCGCTATTATAATTTCCCAGTTTAGCGAATATCTGTTGGCTCAACAGGTGAATGTTTTATTGATTTTCAGATATATGGGTTTCGGCTTTCTGACAATCCTCACCATAGCCACTATGTTTTTAAAAAACCCGCCTCAAGAAATAAACAATTCATCAGACATCGCCGATATACGAACATTTGATCTTTTCAAAGACCGTAAATTTTTGGGTTTAATGTGTGGTATTTTCCCCTGTCTCTGTGTAGGTTTAATGACTATAGGCAATATCAAGCCTTTTGGTCTTTCTTTAAACCTTGATATGGCGGTTGCCGGAGCGGCGGTCACTATTCTTGCGCTTTTCAATACCATCGGTAGAATCACCTGGGGATTTATCGGCGGAGTTTTGGAGGGGAAGAAGACTATCCTCATATCGCTTGTCAGTACCGCGATGGTCTGTCTGGCCGCGCCTTTAGCGGTAAAAAATAGCGCTACTTTCTATTTCTTTGCGATACTTGCCGGTTTTAATTATAGCGCTTGTCTGGTGCTTTATGCCGCTGAAATTGCCAACCAATACGGAACAGAACGGATGGGAACCGTATATTCCACTCTTTTTCTTTGCAACGGCATAGCCGGATTTATATCGCCGCCGCTGGCGGGAAAAATCTTTGATAGCGTAGGTTCCTACACACCCGCTTTTTTAATTTTCGGTTCCCTGTCTTTCATTTCGATATTTCTATTTTACTTTATTTATAAACCGGCTAAACTGGAAAAGCCTAAGGCTGGTTTATATCCAGGCCTGTAATCTCCAAAGCCTAAATTTCCTGACTTATAAAACAATTCTAATCATTTTTGTTCAATAGTGATCCGCCGCCGCTTTACCCTTAAAGACCCTGTAAACAAACACTGTATATCCGACAACTATCGGCATTCCGCTGAGAGCGATGACGCTCATTATCTTCAGAGTATACAAGCCGGTGGAGCCGTTAAAAATTGTTATGCTTAAATTAGGATCGTTGATTGCTTTGATCAGGTTGGGAAAGTGAGCCGCTCCTGCCGCAAGCCACAATCCAACAAAGGATAAAGACGATTTCCAGAAAAGAGCGTTATCGTTTTTAGTTTTCCAGGAAAAGAATATTTCGGCCAGTCCCAGCAAAGTAACAAGAATCGCCGCATAGAATAAAGGATTTTCCAGAAGCGGTTGGAAATTAAAAGCCATTACAATAAAATAAATACTTGCAGTTGCCACATTGACCCATAACAAAATGTTCAATGCTTGAAAAGATCTCTGCCGCAATTCACCCTCGGTTTTCAGTACGGCGTAAGAAGCCCCTTGCAGCAGGATAGCAGCAAATCCGGTGATACCGAATAAAAGCGGTACGGGACGCAGCAATGTAAGAAAGTTTCCGGCAAACTCCATTTTGTTGTCGAGGGGCACTCCATAGATTACATTACCTAAAGCAACGCCGAATAAGAGTGCGGCAAGGCAACTGCCGGCAATAAAAAATATTTCCCATAGTGCGGTTCTGGCTTCGTCATTAGCGCGGAATTCCAACGACACTGCCCTAAATATCAGCGCAAACAAAACAAGCAATATCGCCGGGTAAAAACCGGAGAAAGCTGTGGCATAAGCCTGCGGAAAAGCGGCGAATAGAGCTCCACCGCCGGTAATCAACCATACTTCGTTGCCGTCCCAGAAAGGCCCTATAGAATTTATCAGAATGTCCTTTTCCTCTTTTTTCTTACCGAGAAACGGCAGGAGCGTTCCGATCCCCAGGTCAAAACCATCCAGAAGTGAATAGCCCAGAAAAAGTACAACTATAAGGATGAACCATAATATTTGAAAGTTTTGGATATTTTCCATCACGTTGCTCCTTCCTTATTCTTAAATGCTCATTTACATCAATTATGACGGCGGTCCATTTTTCACAAATTTTAAAAACAGCATGATAAACATAATAAACAGCAGCAAATAAACCAATAAAAACATTATCAGACTGGAAAGAATATTGCTTGCGGATACGACCACAGAAGCGGCGTCAGCGGTTTTCATTAGCCCGTAAATTATCCAGGGCTGCCGGCCGACTTCCGCCGATATCCAGCCTGTTTCATGGGCGATATGCGGCAGTGGTATCAGAAAAGGAAGAACAAATAGGTATAATTTCGCCTCATAGATTTTTTTTGTTAGAAGAAGGAAAGCACCCAGCAAACCCATAGCAATAGAGAGAATTCCTATTCCCACCATTATATGATAAGTCTGAAAGACAAAGTTGACCGGCGGCCAGTTTTCTTTAGGGAATTCTTTCAATCCTTTTATTTCCGAATTCCAATCGAAGTTGTAAAGAAAACTCAAAAATTTGGGAACATAAATTCCATAGGTTCTTTCATTTTGTTCATCGACAAATCCCATGACATAAAGAGGCACGCCTTTTCCCGTCACAAAATGTCCTTCGAGCGCGGCCGCCTTTTCCGGCTGCATATCGATTACTTCTATCGCGTGCACATGGCCTGTGGCCAGCTGCAAAAGCGGCGTAATGGCAAAAAGAATTATGCCGATTTTCAGCATCGTTCTTGGCTGTCTCGCCGTGCAGGCCTTTTCTGACGTAATATCCGGCAATGCCCGCGATCATTATCGCGCAGGTCATCCACGAAGCCATTACCGTATGACAAAATCTGATCATTGTTGACGGATTAAAAACGGCTCGTGTAAAATTTGACAAAATAATTTTCCCCGCTTCATTTATCTGATAGCCGGCGGGAGTCTGCATCCAGGAATTGGCGACTACTATCCAGAAAGCGGAAAGATGTCCGCCGATAAATACCAACAGCGCGGAAAGCCAGTAAACTCTTGGAGAAACTTTGTTTCTGGCAAAAATAAACACACCGATAAATACCGATTCCAGAAAAAAAGCGATAACGCCTTCAGCTGCCAGAATTGGGCCGAAAATATCCCCTACGGCTCTGGAATATCCCGACCAGTTCATGCCGAAGGAAAATTCCATGGTAATGCCGGTTGCCGTACCGATTACAAATATCAATCCGAGCAGTTTGACCAGAAAATCGGTGATCTTTTTATAAATTTCATCTTTTTTGATCAAGATATAGTGTCTCGGAAATAAGTATGATCAGGGCAGTGCCCAACGTCATAGCCGGAAAGAGAAAATGGAAGCCTACGGTAAAGGCGAACTGAATCCGGGCAAGGAGTAACGCGCTCATAGATACCTCCATATTTTGATTAAGTGACATTATCGGATAAATTTCTACTTTTCAATAATATAATTTTCTAATTGTTATTTGATAATGAAATATATTATTGTATAATTTAATAAAAAATTAAATCTCAGGAGATATTATGGCAACCTTGATCAGATGCAAAGCGTGCGGCTATGTAACCGTAAAAGGTAAGATAAAGGACGTATGCCCGGCATGCGGGGTTCCTGAAAAGCTGTTCGAACCTTATCAAGACCCAGTAGCGGAAAAAAGACGCAAAATCCTGGGGCTGCATATTCATCCCATTATTGTGCATTTTCCACAATCTTTCGCTTTTACTCTCTTTGTCCTGGCTGTTTTATCTTTTGTTGCGCCACCTCAAATTAATGGAGTTTTGAATTGCACAATGCAAGTGATTTCATCTGCTCTTCCATTATTTCTTATTCTGGCCTTGCTAACCGGACTTGTTGACGGCAAAATAAGATTTCGAAAAGTGACAACGCCTTTTTTGAAAAAGAAAATTATATTCGGGTTGAGCTTCCTATTTACGTCTATTGTTATTGCCGCCGTTGCTCTTACACTGCCACTATCGTCTATGCTTGTAATGGTATTATTCACCCTGCTGACAATAATAGCCGTGGGCTTTAGTATTGCGCTGGGGTTGATTGGTGACGAATTGATGGAAGCAAAATTATCCGGCTGAGCTTTTCAGCTTTTTAAATCCTTGCTTTGCCGTCAATAGGATTAGGCTGCTGTTTTACATTTGTTCAAATACCGATTTTCATCGATTTTTTGCCTTATTGGTTATGCGTTTTAGTGTAGCTACAAATAAATTACAGATGGAAAGGAGATTTAAAATGAAAAGAACAAAGGATATTTCAACTTTTATTTTTGGTGCGGTGTTAGTTTTTCTGATGTTTTATTGTGTTTATCCGCCGCTTACTTATGCCGACCCGCCGCAGGATGTAAAACTTAGCTACGATTCGAATTCACAAACTTTAACTGTAACAATCACACACAAATCCTCATTCACCGGTTTTCACTATGTTAAATCCGTGGAAATTAAGAAAAATGGGATTGGAGTCAGCACAAATACCTATGACTCACAACCCGATCCGGCAACATTTGTGTATAACTATAAGGTATCTGCTGCCAAGGGCGATAAGCTGGAGGTGACTGCCACTTGCAGTCTCGCGGGAAACAAAACAGTAACGCTTGATATTGGAAAATAAAAATCGCTAAGCGGGCATATTTAGGTCTATAATTTTCGTATTTTGTATTTTGCGCCATACTTTGTTTGGCGTGTCAGTGGTGGTTTTCTTAAAATTTGCCTAAGAAAAGAGAAAGTAAATATATGCAGGGTAAGGAAGCAGATATATTGATTACCGGCGGGACGCTCCTGACCATGTCGGCTAAAATGGAAATTATCGAAGATTCCATCATCGGTATTAAAGACGGAATTATTGTTGCCGTGGAAAAAAGAGGCGATCAGAAAAACGCGAGCTACTCGGCGAAAGAAATAATCGATGCCTCCGGCTGTATCGTCATGCCCGGATTGGTCAATACACATACGCATCTGCCGATGGTTTGCTTCCGGGGCATGGCTGATGATATCCCTCTGATGGAGTGGCTCAATAATCATATTTTTCCGGCGGAGGCTCGCTTCGTCAATAAAAAAATGGTTTACGACGGCGCCATGCTGGCTATGGCCGAAATGATCCTCTCCGGCACAACGACTTTTTGTGACGGATATTTTTTTGAGGACACTATTGCCGAAGCCGTGTTGGCTGCCGGTATGCGTGCTGTTGTTTCGCAGGGGTTTGCCGACTTCGCAACACCGGATAATCCCAAGTATGAAAAAATGATGACCGCGGCCGACCGTTTTGTGAAGCGCTGGAAACCCCATGCGCCGATGATCACTCCGGCTTTTTTCTGTCACTCGCCTTATACCTGTTCTCCGGCAACTCTAGTCAATGTAAAAAAAGCGGCGCGTGAAGCCAGATATTCTTTACCTGACACATCTGCTCGAAAATAAAAATGAGATAGACACAATCTTAAATCGTTACGGCAAAAAACCGGTCCAGCATCTTTATGATCTTGGTGTCCTTGATGACCAGACTGTTGCCGTTCACTGCAACTGGCTGACTGTTGAAGATATGAAAGTATTTGCCGATCTGGGTGTTCAGGGTTTCGCATAATCCGGAAAGCTCCATGAAGCTGGCGTCGGGTGTCGCGCCTATTCCCGAAATGCTTAAGCTGGGCATAACTGTCGGGCTGGGAACAGACGGCTGTGCCAGCAATAATGATATGGATATGTTCCGGGAGATGGATACGGCAGCAAAGATTCATAAAGTTACATCTTTGAACCCTACAGTAATGAATGCCCAAACAGTTTTGGAGATGGCTACCATCGGCGGGGCAAAATGTACTGGGGCTGGATAAATTGATCGGTTCCATCGAAATAGGAAAACAAGCCGACATTATTTTGGTGGATATGAATCAACCTCACCTTACCCCTCTTTATAATTGTTACTCTCAGCTTGTGTACGCCGCCCGCGGTGCAGATACGAAAACCAGCATAATCGACGGCAAAATCGTGATGAAAGACAGGCAATTGCGGACGATGGATTTGAACGCGGTCATGGAAAATGTTCGCAATATCGCCGCGGATATTATTACTCGAAAGGAATCCTAGAATACCGCCTGGTTTAAGCGCAAGGTTGCCGTATCCATACTACTTTTTAGGAAATAATTTTAAGTACTGGCCGTAACCTTCTTTTTCCAAATCCTCTTTGGGGATAAAGCGCAGGGACGCGGAATTCATGCAATAGCGCAGGCCGGTCGGTTTCGGACCGTCAGGGAAAACATGGCCTAAGTGAGAATTTGCATGTTTACTGCGCACTTCGGTTCTCGGCATAATAAGACTGCGATCCTCTTTTTCGACAATATTTTTCTGTTCCAACGGCCTGGTGAAACTGGGCCAACCTGTGCCGGAATCGAATTTATCCAAAGAGCTGAATAACGGTTCACCGGAAACAACATCCACGTAAATACCTTCTTTCTTATTGTTTGCAAACTCATTTTGAAAAGGGGTCTCGGTGCCATTTTTCTGCGTTACGTCATATTGCATTTTAGTAAGTTTCTTCTTTAATGTCGCTTCATCCGGCTTGGTGTATGTTTTTGCGGCCCTTGGTAAGCTGCACGTATCCGCTCCCCAGGTTTTCTGCAAGAATGTATCGCGTCCCGAACCACTACGGTAATATTTATAGTGCGTCGGATTTTTCTCATAATAAGATTGATGATAATTCTCCGCCGGATAAAAGCCCGTAAATTTTATAATTTCCGTGGCGATAGGCTTGGAAAATTTCTTGGCCTGTGTCAAAGCCGTTAGAGACTGCTCGGCAATTTTCTTTTCTTTTTCATTTTGATAAAATATCGCCGTGCGATAGCCTGGTCCGCGATCGGCAAACTGCCCGCCCGCGTCCGTAGGATCAATATGCTTCAAAAAATAGTCTAATAACTGCTCATAGGATACTCTCCGCGGATCATAATAAACCTGCACCGCCTCGATGTAACCCATCTGAGCATATGTTTCGTAAGTAGGATTATCGCCTTTACCACCGGCGTAACCAGAGATAACATCTATTACTCCCGGAAGCTTTTCCAGATCGGATTCCACACACCAGAAACATCCTCCGGCAAATGTGGCAATACTTGCGTTTTTTATTTCACCTGTTTTAGCCATTTTATTTTTCACCTCCACTTGCTGCGAATTACCGCTTTGACAAGCCAATATAAAAGTGAACATTATTATATAAATTAGTGATTTTTTCATTTTCCTCCTTTTAAACACTCTAAATACTTATATTAAGATTTTAACGATGATCTGACGATTGTCAAACGAAGTGATGATGTGTTTGGAAAAGATATGTGGTTCCTAGATTGCCCGGAAGCCACATTAAATCTTTTTGGGCAAGATGTCATTGACACACAACTAGATATTACCTATACTTTCACCGCTCTGAACTGAAATTATTCAGCAAACTTCTTCTGGAGTCCTGATAATTTCGATATAATTGGAAAGGCCGGCATGTATGAACATCATTGTTTCGGGATCAATGGCGTATGACAGGATTATGGATTTTCCCGGATACTTCTCCGATCACATCCTGCCCGATAAAATTCATGTTCTCAACGTCTGTTTCCAGGTGAACAGCATGAGGGAAAAATACGGCGGCACGGCGGGGAATATTGCCTATTCACTCACCCTGATGGGTGAAAAGCCCCTCATCTGTGCCACAATCGGCCATGATTATCAAAGGTATTTCGAATGGTTGGCAAAAAACGGAATATCTACGGAATACATAAAAATCATCGCCGACGAATTCACGGCAGGCGCCTATATTACCACCGACCGCGCCGACAACCAAATCACCGGATTTAATCCCGGAGCCATGAAATATCGATCTGAATTGGACTTCAACAAATTCCGTCCCCAAGAAACTATTGTTATCGTCTCACCGGGCAATTTTGAGGACATGGTGAACTATCCGCAGCGCCTGCAAAGAAAGAGGCATCGATTATATCTTTGACCCCGGGCAATCTCTGCCCATGTGGAATACAAAAAATCTGATCGAGGCTATCGAGGGATGCCGGATTTTGATCGTCAATGATTACGAGCTGGACCTGATCATAAACAAGACCGGATTGAAGAAGAATGCTTTATTGGGGCTGGCCGGGACGATCATCACCACTCTGGGAGAGTTGGGTTCACAGGTTTCCACGCGAGATCGTGAAATTAGCATTCCCCCCTTCAAGGTAAAGAAGGTGGTGGACCCGACAGGCGCCGGAGATGCTTACCGGGGCGGCCTGATCAGCGGTCTGGTTCACGGCAAAGATATTGGAGAATGCGCGCGGATGGGGAGCGTCTGCGCTTCCTTTGCCGTAGAGTCCTACGGCACTCAGGAATATAGCTTCACCCTTGAAGAATTCAACGAGAGACTCAACGGCTGACAGGAATTAGTGGAGGTAATTTCCCCAATCTAGACCCTTTATGAGATAACAGACTTAGAAAGGTTTATAAAAATCAAGGGGAAAGATAAATTTTGTATGGCTGTCCTTGGTTCTTTTATATCCGTTATTATCATCACACCGGATCAGACAAGATTCATCACAAAGAAAAACGTGGATCCTTTGAGGGGTGTACTTTCCACTTCTATGAAAATATGATGAATATTAGCAATTTCCTGAACAATGGCGAGCCCGAGCCCGGTGCTCTTGTCGTTAAAGGCAACCGCTTCATTGGTTCTGAAATATTCTTCGAAGATCCTGTGTTGGAATTGTTTTGCAATCCCTATTCCCTTGTCTGAAACGGAAATCCGGATTTGTGTCGACGTGAATTGGCTGGCATTAATCGAGATGGATGTATGTGGGGGGGAATAGGAAATGGCATTTTCAATGAGATTAGATAGCAAAATGAGAATCTGGTTCCGGTTACAGCGAACAGAAAGAGTATCCGGCAGGGGTTCATATTGGATTCCAATATCCCGCGAAGCGGCAAACTCCTTTAAATGGTTGATGGAAGAAATGATCATTTTGTTCAAAGATTCAGGTTCCATCTGGATGTTTTCCCTAACCATTGATTTTAAATTGGCAAGCTCCAGCATTTCCTTGATGGAATTACTTAAAAGCACGCACCGGTCTTTTATTTTCAGTATAATATCATGGGTTTGTTCAGGAATGTTTCCAGTATATCCATCCAGGATTAGATCTGTGTAGCTTTGGATCGCGGCAAAAGGCGCTTTCAACTGGTGTGTGGCATGCATGAGATATTTGGTTTTTTCATTATTGATCTGCTGAAATTTAAGGTTCATCTCTTCATGTTCTAGAATTTTTTTCTCTAGTTCGCTATTAACAGTTTCAAGCTCAGAAGTTCTTGCAATCACTCGTTTCTCAAGGGCGGTATTGTATTCCTCAAGCCGAACGGCCGCACCCCGGAGGATGTCCAGAAGATGGTAAATGATTTTGGCATCTTCAGATCCAATAACACGTGTTCCGGTTTGTTTTTTAATTGCAATGGTTTCATAAACAGAAGGATTGCCGGTGGCTTCAAAAATGAGATCCAGCTCCGGATCCAGACACAAGGAATCCAATGAAGTTTGACATTCGATTCCATGGAGACGGCCGAGCTTCATCCCAGGAGCTTCAGGATTGGAATCACAGATGTATTTGACATTGATTTCCGGCATCTTCAAAATGGTTTGAAGAATAGCGGTTCCTCCTTTTCCAGCGCCGACAATGGCAATGGCATCTTTTTTATCATTTTTTTGCATAGGAATTATCCTCAACAAATGTGAATCTATTATACATAAGATAATATTTTTGTGTCTATAATAAATTGTGTGAATAACATTGAGTAAATGAAAAATAATGATGGATTAATCCGCATATTTTTTAATAGAACCGGGGAGAATATTATGATATAAATCTACATACAGTATATAGAAAAAGAGGAAGAAGGCTATGGCTAAAATTTATATAATTGATGATGACCGGAATATTGTTGAATCCATGAGTATCGTTCTTAAAAAGAATGGTTATGAAGTGGCATCGCAATATACTGAGGAGAATGTCGTGAATAACCTGCTGAATAGTAAACCGGACATAGTGATTCTGGATGTAATGTTTCCCCAGAATGTCAGTGCAGGTTTTGACATTGCCAGGGAAATTAAGAACGACAAAAGGGTTTCTCATATCCCGATCATTATGCTTTCCGCAATCAACGAGAAAGGGGTGTATTCAGGCACTTTCTCCAACACTGACAGGGACGATTCGTGGCTTCCCGTTGATGAATTTGTGGAAAAACCGATCAAGCCAGACCAGTTGCTTGAAAAGGTTAAAAGTATTCTTAACCAAACCCACCGAGATTAATTAGAGACATCTGTCCCTAAAAGGTCCCAAAGGGGTCACCCTGAACCTCTCCCAGATCGACGGACACTTCAAAAAGTAACTATTACGGGGACACCATACAAGTTATTATCAGGGTTTCTTTGGATATGTTCCGGGAACACTATGGTCTTTGTTTATTCATCGGGCGGTTGAGGTTCAGCAGTTTTCCGGTATTCGAAAATATTTTTTCTGTGATTAAATAAGATAAGCAGAAACGTTGCGAGGGCACCGGATACCGCGCTGAATTTCCAATGCAGTGAATAAGCCTGTCCCAAAGCCAGAGTAAAAACCATGAAAAAAGAAGCAATAAAAGTAATCCGGCCAATCCCGTAAACAACGAGCCAGATTGCCGCAGCAAGGAGAGCCGCCCACGGCGCGATAAGGGCTGTAAAGCCTAAATAGTTAGCCACACCTTTGCCGCCGCGAAAACCATGAAAGCAGGGGAAACTATTTCCCAAAACAAGAAAAAAACCCGCCCAGGGGAGCAAATGGTTTTTTAAAAAATAGCATTGCAATAACCGCGACCGCCAATGCCCGGCCGATATCCAGTAAAAAAACAACCGTCGCCCATAAAATTCCCGCCTGGCGGTAAACATTTGTGGTTCCCGCGTTGCCGCTGAAGCTCAGGCGAGGATCTTCTTTGCCGGTTAGTTTAAAAAAAATAATAGCGAAATTCACGGAACCGGCAAGATAAGCAAAAAGATAAATTAAAAATGTTTTTCCCATGTTTTTCTCAAAAGCTTTACAATACCAATTTTAAATATCGATTCCTCTTCGGAACAACACATAGCTTGAGATTTTTGCAAAACCCCTCTATTTGTCATTCTGGGCTTGACCCGGAATCTAGGAAATACTTTATAATACTGGATTCCGGCTTTCGCCGGAATGACATAATTGCTGATTTTATACAGTTTTTCAAAGTTCTCATTTTTTATAAATCTGCCTTAATCCACTCCGGCGGATGCAGGCGTCCCTGAGTTACATCCCGCATTTTAATGCCGCTGATAGCTTTCATAAATAGCACCATTTAAATCATAAATCCAGACATCAAATATTAGCGATTCTTGGTTGACATTCACCGGCACAACCCGGCCAAGATAACTGCCTCCCTTTTTTGTCTTTTGATAAATTATTCTTTTTTCAAAACCTGCGGGAAAGGGGACAATGCCGCTAAAGCGCTGTCCCCAAACACAAGCCGCGTGCATTGCCGCATCCAGAGGAAACGGTGAACCAAGCAAATTTTCATCGGCCTCGTAATTCCCGCCGGAAAGATAAGCCAAAGCGCCCTCAGGTGAAACTGACAAATCACCGATAATGTTTTGATAAGCCGTCCCGAAAGGCACCAGCTCACGGTAAATTGTTGCCGCAGGTATGCTGATGCATTTTCCTTCCAGCTTTTTCACAACCCGAAAAGGAGCTGCGGAACAGGGAGCGGAATCGGCAGTGGTAAATTCCACACGGGCATGTTCGAGTGCGCGGCTAATTGCACTTGTTTTTGATTTTATCGAAGTTAAAAGCGACGGCGGTAATATTGCCATCACCGGCATTTTCTATATCAACAAATACCGTCTAAGCGCCGTGTTTCCGGTGCAATTAATAAAAAGCGGGGAAAGCTCGCCTTGAATAAACAGTTGATACTAATCTGCGGAAAATTAAGTTTAACAACATCAGCCAGAGTGATTAATGCTTCCACTGCGGGCAGAATAACTTTTCCTTCGAAATGGTGATCCCGCAAATATGGAGATACCTCAATTGCCGAAGGATAGCGGGTTTTTTTATTTATTTGGGAAACGATTTCCATAGCTGAACCGTTTTCGGATCAACGGCCACGGGAGTGCCCGTCAAATTTAAGGCGCAATGTTTGGTAAAGCCGGTACAGATTATATGTCCCTTTTCCGCGTGCGTGATTACGTAGTCAAACTGCAAACGCACCCGCTCCAGATTTACCGGCCGCGTATGAATATACATCAAATCATCATAATACAGAGGCTGATAAAAACTGATGCCCAAATCGAAAATCGGATAAACATAGCCGCTGTCCTCGATTTCTTTGTAGGGATAGGCAAGATCGCGCATCAAAGATGTCCGGCCGAATTCAAAATAACGCAGGTAATTGGAATGATAAACCACCTCCGAGCGATCGGTATCGGCATATAAAGTCCGGTGTTGGGAACGATGCCAGACAAAGCCGGTTGTACGGTCGCGCACATAACGTTCATCATTATTGTATATTTCCGGTTTAAATGGTTTGGGCTTCATCTTTACACTCCTCTGAAAATTACACAGCAATTTGTTCCGCCGAATCCGAAGGCGTTGGAAAGAGCAATTTCGTATTTTTGTTTGCGAGCAGTATTAGGCACAACATCAATATCGGCAAAATCGGGATCGGGAAGATGATTGATCGTGGGCAGAATAATGCCCTTTCTCATTCCTTCAATGGTCAAAGCGGCTTCAATGGCAGCGGTTGCTCCCAGTGTATGTCCCAATTGAGATTTATTTGAAGATACGGGAATCTTTTCTATTTTTTTGCCGAAAACTTCCCGCAGACACTTTATTTCCGTTCTGATCGCCTTTGGGCGTGGAAGTGCCGTGGGCATTGATATATTGAATATCTTCCGGCTTTAAACCCGGCATCTTCAATTGTTTCCCTGATGGCTCGGATAATTGTCGTGGCATTGGGGCTGGTGTAATGATGGGCATCCGATGTCCATCCGATACCCAAAACTTCGGCTTTGGGTTTAAGACCGTAAGCTTTGATTAATTCTTCCGCCGCCAGAACAACCACGCCTGCCCCTTCCGAAAGAACAAATCCTTTGCGGTCAATGCTGAAAGGACGGGATGCCTGCGCCGGATCAGTATAGGCGCGATCGTTAGGATGAACTTTGATCGTGGCGTTCATATTGGCAAAGCCGTGAATCAGTTCCGGCAGAATCGGCGCGTCGGCGCCGCCGGCCAGAACAAAATCGCAATCGCCATCCCGAATCATTCTTGCTCCGATGCCGATGGCGTGATTGCCGGAAGCGCAGGCGCCCTGCGGTGAAAAAATCGGACCGGTAAATTTCAACAGCATTCCGGCTTTGCCGGAAGGAAGATTCGCGCATAAATTGGGCAGCAAATAAGGGCTGACCCGCAGCGGCCCGCGGTGTTCCAGATCGTGCATGGCAATGCGAAAGGCATCCGATCCATTGAGCGCCGAACCGATAAGACAGGCCATTCGCGGAGCAATCTGGTCATCAATGGTAATTCCTGAATTTTCCAGCGCCTCTTTGCAGACAGCCATAGTCAAAATCACAAAAGCGGCATTCCAGTTGTAAACTTCTTTCGCATCGGTAAAATCAAGTTCCAGCGGATACCAATCCGGAATTTCTCCGACAATGTCGCAGGCCGATTCCACTTTACAACGCGTTACCTTGCGAAAACCGGCTTCCCCCTTGACGGCCCGCTTCCATGTTTTTTCAAAGGTGCTTCCCAGCGGGGTGGCCGCGCCGTAACCGACAACAAATACTTTTCTGTTTTTAGGAGCTTTCATAATTCAACAATTATCCTTTATACAAGCCTGCGCAAAATCAAGCAGGAATTGCATCCGCCAAAACCAAACGCGTTTTTCAACACAAATTCCTGACTTAATTTTCTTGCGCCTTCGGCGACACAATCAATTTCAATTTCCGGATCAGGAATATAATTTATCGTGGGAAGCAAAGTTTCTTTGATCATTCCTTCCATCGCCAAAATGGCTTCAATGGCGCTGGATGCGCCCATCGCATGTCCCAATTGCGATTTATTCGCCGATACCGGCGGAACATTTTTGCCGAAAATATTGTGCAGGGCATCAGCTTCCACTTTATCGCCTACTTTTGTCGAAGTCGCATGCGCGTTGACCGCATCAATATCCTCCGGCTGTAATCCGGCATTGGCAATAGTCTCTTCAATGCATCTTTGCACCGTTGCCAGATTGGGCGAAACAAAATGGCTGGCATCCGAGGTCATTGACCATCCGGCCATTTCTATTTTTGGTTTTAGCCCGTGCGCTTTGGCAAATTCATCCGTCGCCAAAATAATGCAACCGGCGCCTTCGGAAACGACAAAACCTCTTCGGTTGATGGAAAAAGGCCGGCTGGTTTTTTCCGGCGGCTCTTCGGGCTGTCCTTCTTTCGGACGATAAGCGCCGTTCATCGTGGCAAATCCGGCGACAATCGGTTCAACCAGAGGAAAATCAACGGCGCCGCCGATAACCACATCCGCCATATCTCTTTGCAACAGCATCTCGCCGATAATCAAGGAAGTAATTCCGGTGGCGCAAGCCGTAATAGTCGAACAGATTGGACCGGTCGCGCCGGTAAGAATGGAAACCTTGCCGCCGACCATATTAATACAGGAATTGGGATTGGTAAAGGGATGAGGCATTTTGCCTTCCGCAATCATCAGACGATCAGCCTGCAAAACCGCGTCCAGACCGCCGACTGCTGTGCTGAAAGTAACCGCCACCCGCGGCGCGATATCCGGCTGTAATTACAATTCCGCTTTTTTCCAGAGCGCGATGCACAACCAGCAGAGCATATTTAAAAATCGGCGATGTCCAGTGCGCCATTTCCCGCGGCTGTAAAAAAGGATATGGGCGCGAATCAATTTCCGCCACTTCACCGGCAACACGCACGGGAAAATCGGCGGTAAGCGGAAATCTGGTCAACTTTCCTATTCCGCAATCTCCGGCGACGGCACGCTGCCACTGAGTATCCAAATCCGTCCCTAAAGAAGAAACGGCATCATAACCTAATATTAGAGTTTTCTTTGAACCCATGACTACATCCCTGATACCTATGTAGATCATCGATCAAACGATGGCATCATGCAGAGCTTCTCGAGAATATCAATTATGATTCGTTGATACTTTTCTCGACGGATAAAGAATGAATCATCTCCTGAAAGAGCAGTTTGACATTGTCTATATCAAAGATTTGGGTATTACCAAGGAATAAAGCGGTACAGCTTGGCAAACATTTCATAAACTTCAATCCAGTTTTGCAAATCTTTGGTCGATCGCATATGTTCCCGTTTGTTGACCATGACCCAGCTCATGTGCGCCGCGCCATCCTTGCAGGTGGAGCAATCGCGCGTGGCCGATGTACAGCAGCGATGAACTGTTTTTAAATCGGAAGCCCAGCGGAAAAAATGAATCAGGCGGCGGGGCTGGTGGTTTTCTGTTATCCAGAGATTCGGTAACGGAAGGGCATTCGTTCCAGCCAAAGCGACGTCCCATCATTTTCCCGGTGGTGATAATTTCATGATAATATTTGCTGGAAATTACCGTTTGCGGATATTTATCCAGCATCTCGTCCATTTCATGGCGCAAATCTTTGAGTTCACCTTCGCTGCCAGGAAAATCCGTCCACGCCTTCATCATTCGATAGAAGCTGAAGATGCACTTTTAAACCGACATCGGCAATTCTTTTGATTACCGGTTCAATCTTTCCCACCTGCCGCGGTGTTATGGTGTAAAGATAATAAGTGTAAGGGTCGCCTGCATAATTTTTACTGGAAATGGCAAAAGTGTCGCGTCCGCGAAGAATCTTTTCATCTTCGCCGCCGCCCCACAGAGAAATTCCCACCATCATGTCGGGAAACTTTTCCCGGGGAACTTTAATCAAACCGTTGGTGGCGCAATAGGTGGGCAGGCGTTTGTAAAAAGCTTCGACGCGATCCATGCAAAGAGTCGGCTCGCCGCCGATCAAAATCGCCAGATTCACGCCGCGTGCTTTTTCGTGGTCAATAAAATCTTCCCATTTTTTTATATCCATTTCTTCCGTGCCGCCTGATGTTCACCGGAAGAAAAGAAAAAACAGCCCTTGCAGCGCAAATTGCAGCGGTTGGTTACATCATATATGGAACTGCGGATATTAAGATTGGAAATTCGTTTGTATCGTTCGTGCCAATCTTTATCCAGCAATGAACTAACTGTTTTCATTAACTACTATCCTTCTTAGTAGATCATATTATTCCGGCGTCTTTTAATTTACAGCCTGCGGCGGCTCTATCTTTTCGGCGCAAAGATTTTCCCCTTTTTCATAACCCATTACCCAGACCGCCAGATAAGTATCCACATAATCCAGCCAGGATTTAAAAGTTGCCAGGTTATTCACATGGCGGTAAAGACGCGCCGTGACAACCGCGGAACCGGCGGCGTAATGACGGCAATCGGCGCAATCCGTATCCGGCACACAACAGGCAACCGATCTGTCCCAGTTCAAGTCTGTCCTGTATTGCCGGAAAGACCTGTCCCAGACCGATATCCTGCGAAGGATTCTGGCGGGGATATGAACAGCTGTAAAGATCGTGCAAACCTTTTTTATGGGTATGCGCCACGGCATTATAAACGGAAAAAAGAACATTTTGCGGATATTTATTCAAAAGCTCTATCATCATTTGCTCTTGTCCGCTGCAAGAGATTCATCATCATGTCGCAGAGGTCCCGTATAACCGACCGGTGAAGAAAAAACATTAAAGGTCAGTTTACAATCGTGGGCAACAAGCTCTTCGGCAACTTCATTTACTTCATCAATATTTTCCCGTGTAAAGGTATAAACAAAAACCGCGCGCGGATCATTTTTATAATTTTCAATCTGTTTTTTTAAAAGATTTTTGGCTTTTCTGATTCGCAGGCTGGTTTCATCATTGCCCCAGACGGAAATATGAATTTTATAGCCGACCGATTCCGGTATTTTTTTAAAACCATTGGTGGCAATACTGCCCAGCGGCATTTCCTGATAACACACATCCAGCAGTTCCGGCACCAGTGACGGTTCCGCTCCGGCCAGAACAACATAAGTAATGCCGCGTGCTTTTTCGGCCTGCATCAGCTTGCGCCAGGCTTCCACATCGTTAATTTCCTCGGCAAACTGTTTTTCGCCTTCATAATAATAACAGCCGTCACAGCGGATATTGCAGCGGTTGGACATGTCGTAAGTTGATTCCCGCAGAAAAAAATATTTTCTGACTTTTTCCCAGCGCGCTTTTACTTCCGGCTGGGCTAAAAGTTCGGAAAATTTCGGTTTGGCTGGTTCCAGAGATGTCTTTATTGTTGAAAATGTCATAGACAATTAATTTCTATCGATTAACTTTTCGCGGTAAGTTTTTCTTTAATATATTCGGCAATCAGGCGAATGGTTTTCAATTTGGGATAATCGTCTTCATCAATCACAATCTTGTATTCATCCTGCAGAACCAAAGCAATGGTGGCCAAATCCATACTGTCAATGCCCAGTTCATCCACCAGATCCATATCCGGATTGAATGTATCCGACAGTAACATCTTCCAGTTTAAGTTCTTCAATAATGATTTCGGCTACATGCCGTATAATGCCTTTTATATCGTGATTTTCAGGCATTCCTATCCTCCTTCTACACTTTTTTATCTTTCTTTATCTTCTTGCGCAATCATTAAACCACTGCATACAATATTTTCCTTATTTGCTACTTTAAAAGAAAACAAAATTTCTTCGCCCATTTCTTCGCCGGATATGTTCACGGAAAGTGTTTCTCCCGGTCGTACCGGCTGGGTAAATCTCACTCTTCTCAGTGCTGAAAGCTTAACTTGCTCGCTTCTTTTTTCAGGCATGCCTGAGTAATGGCCTGTTCGACTATATGAACCAAAGCTATTCCCGGAAGAATCGGCTCACCGGGAAAATGTCCTGAAAACCAGGGCGAATCAGCCGGCACATACGCTAATGCTTCAATCTCATTTGGTTTATCGGTATTTAACCTCTCCCAATAAATTCCATTGACCTTTCAAAATATTATACCTCCGTACGCTACAATACAAAATTTAATTTATTTTAAGCAATATTTCTATATAGCACTAATTATTTTTTCAATCAAAATTTTTTTATAAAGTCAATGATTCATTTACCCCGTTAGAAAGTAGAAGACTTTCTAACGGGGTTTACTTTTGGGAAAATATTTATAAATTTTTATTTTCTATTATCATTACTTCTTTGTTTATTAAAACGGAAAGCGGCACAACTCTAAAACCTCTGGAAATAATTCCGGCCAGCAAAATTTCTATCTCCGATAAAAAAATTATATTATCATTCCCGTTCCGTGCCGGCACGTCGTGGAGCAAGATAATGTCGTCAGCTTTTACTTTTTTCAGTATTTTTTGGCCGATGTTTTTTATGAAATAATTGCCGGCATCAAAAGCGCGGCAGCTGAATGTTAGGCAATACATCCCCAGTTTATCAAGAATCGAAGAAAGTTTGGGATTAACTATACCGACCGGCGGCCGGAAAGCCAGTGTTTTTATCCCCATATTTCGCAAAACTTCTTGAGCCGCGAATATTTCCTGATAAAGAGTATTATAATCTTTAAGCATCAAAAAAGGATTATGGTTGTACGAGTGGTTGCCGATGGAATGGCCGCGGGTAATTATATCTTTGATAATTTCAGGATGGCGCAAAGCATTGACGCCGGAAACAAAAAAAGTCGCCTTCACTGAATACTTATCAAGCAGATCAAGAATTTGTCTTGTTATCGGCTCTGTCGGACCATCGTCAAAAGTGAGAGCAACCATATTTTTCCCGGTATTGCCGCGACTGATCACGGGCAGGAAAAAATTGGTTTGCGGGAAAAAAGAAGCAAAAACACACAGAAGAATGTAAAAAAAAGCAATGGCCGCCGCGATCAGAGGGCTGACAAAATAAATTAACGCGGCTACAGCCAAAAGAATTATTCCTGTAAGCTTCGGCCGGATTCAAATTAACGGCACTCTCTTTTTCATTGGATTAGATGCTCCCACAGCGGTCCTGTAAATCCCCGTTCGTAGAGTTTGGGCAAAACCCGGGTTGCCTTGGTTTCACCGGCGCCAATAAGCCAGTTCAAACGGCCGTTGGCATGATTTTCCACCATTTGCATAATTTCCCGATCGGATATGTGCGGTGATCGGTAAAATACTGGCTGCAAGAGATTTTGAGAGGCTGTGATTTGGCCTTCCCTCAGAGCAACATCATACAAGGCGGTATGCGGATAAATGCGGATGCCGCAAAAAAAGAAAAAAACAGACTTTTCCAGTTTATCCACTCCATCAATGTTTCTTGCAGAGTCTGCTTGTTTTCACCGGGGCCGCCCAGAAGAAAATAATGGGCGATATGCAGGCCAGCCTTCGAGGCTTGATGATGAGCACTAAAAACATCGCGCGGCGACAAAAGGTTTGCTGCAAATTGGTAAGCATTATATCGGATAAAGATTCCGTGCCGAATTCCACATGAGTCAAGCCGGCATCCGCCAGATTCTTGATAATAATCAGCTGGAGGAATTGTGGGAGCAAAAAAACCTCCCCAGGGTATGGATAACCTGGCTTTAATAAAAGCCTTGGCTACCTGAAGGCTGTGATCGTAACTGGCATTAAAAGCGGAATCGGTAATAAAAATATATTTGGCGCCGGCATCCTGCAATTCGCGGGCTTTTCGGGCTATTTCATGCGGCGGGAAAAAGCGCATCCGGCTGCCTTCAATATGAGGATAAGTGCAGTAACTGCAGCGAAAAGGGCACCCTCTTTTTGTTTGCAGGTTGAGCATTCCACCGTAGGATAAATAAAATTGTGTATGCGAACTTGCCGGATCAAAACTTCTGTTGATTGCGACTATTCCACGGCTCGTAAGCAATATAGAGGTTTCTTTGGTCACAATGCCGGGAATTGATTTTACGTCCGCATTTTTTTCCAGTGCCTCCAGAAGCAGGGGCAATCTTTCGCCTTCGCCGACAATGCCGTAATCGGCATCCAGCGCCTGCAAGAATTCAACCGGAAAAATAGTAAAACCACTGCCGCCTAAAATTAACTTGGCCTTTGAATTTTTTCTGATCTGGCGCACTAAATTCTGGTATTCGGCAAGAAAGCCGCGGCTGTTTATTGTATCCGTGTTATCAATATTTCTGATTGATACTCCGACAAAATCCGGCGAAAACTCTCGAATTACCATCCCCAATTCTTCCAGATTATTAAATTCATTTAAATCCACAATTTTGGTTTGATAACGGGAATCCAGAGAACCGGCGACGTAATCCAGTCCCAGCGGATAAACCGGATAGGGAATTCTCAGAGTGTTTGCCGAAATTAGCAATACTTTCATAATAGAGGCAAAATGCAAAAAGCGCTATTAGGTTATTGTCTTTGCGTAAGCGAATGCTTAAGCCTTTTGTCGCTGATTTGCTAAAATGTGTGTGGCCAGATGCCGCACCGATGCAAAAACTTTGACGCCCAGTTCTTTGCTTTCGATTTTGACGCCATAATCTTTTTCAATCATCATCACCAGTTCCAGCACATCAATGGAATCAATTCCCGTATCGCCGCCGACAAGCGGAGCATCATCTTTGATGTCTTCAGGTTTAACATCCATCAAGCCCAGTGTCTCAATAATTTTAACTTTAAGTTCACCGATTAATTCTTCAATTTGATTCATTTAACACCTCGATATTTTTTTATGTCAAGTGCGCTTCAGTTTTTTATGGAGCCGTCCTTCGGGTTTTCCGGCGGCAAATTTTTGATGGTTTTAGCTTCATCACCAAGAATTTTTTCCAAGATAATTCGCGCCATCCAACTCGAAAGAGCCTTCATGTATTTAGGGCCGGCAAGATACATACCACACATAAAAGTAAGCCAGGAAATGCCATAAGTTACCGGAATTCCGATAAAACCAATTAAAGGTTGTTTTGCCATGCGGCAATCATTCCCAATACCGGAACAGCGGGTAAACCTATAAGATAGCTAAAAGCAATCAATAAAATACCAACATATATACGAGCCGATAGCTTTTCTTTAAAAACCCTCAGATCGGCATGTTCAGCGATGGCTTTGCGGCAATATTCTTTTTGGGCAAAATATAACGCGGTTTTTTTTATTATGTTCACAATCTTTCCTGCAAATAGATGTATTTTCAAAAAGCCCGTGATGATAGCTTTAAGTGGAAAATAATTTCAAGGAAAATTTCTATATTAAGTAGAAATAAAGAACATTATGGCTTCCGCATGCAAAAAGGCGCTTGAAGACAATATCAAAATATGAATTACCTTGCCATCATTCCGCCAATGGAATTTTTCGATCTGTTGGGATAATCCTTGTATGCTATACTCTTGAATATCCCCGTTCTGGCCTGTTGGACACTGGCAATTAATTCATCATCCACAAAGACTTTGCCATCACCGACGACTATTGCCGCACCGGAATCTTTCAATTTGGAATAACGCCGGACATCGATTTCATAACGAACACATTTATTGAAAGGGCGAATTTGACCGCTGAATGATACATCTCCGCAGCCCAGAGCCCGGCCATAACCTAAAGCGCCGCGCCAGAGACAATAGAAGCCTAACAACTGCCAGACAGCATCAACACAGAGGCAACCTGGTTGCACGGGATCTCCAACGAAATGACACTGAAAGTACCAGGCATCCATACGGATATCCTGTTCCGCAATGATTTTCCCATGTTTGCCGTCGCTTTCTGCTTTCAATATCCTGTCGATCATCAGGAAAGGTGGTGCCGGCAGCCGTGCATCAAAGTGTGGCGGCGGATCCGACACCAAAGTCCCATAAGCTGTTGCCAGAATTTCCTCGAAATTAAAATGATCCCGCGTTAAAAATTCCTGATAATTCATCATCGTTTTTTACTTTCTTATAAATTTTAAGCCCGGTGAGGTGTTTAATGATATGGTTTCAATGATACCCGGGCTGAAGTTTATTCCAGTGCCGGCATGAATTCCCCGGGCCCCAGCACTGGCCGCAGTTGCAAATTAGATGGTCGGAATTTACTTCTTGGTAAAGCAAGTATATTAGAAAAGTTCTTTTGTCAAAAAGAAAATAAGCATGCTTAGATAAATGAAAGGGTAACAGTGTATTACCATCAAATTATCAGACAAAATTTAATAGCACTGGAGAGAAATTTACGTTATAAGAATGAGTAATCGAATAACTTATTAAAAAAGGAGAAAAAATGAACAGAGCGGCACTGCATAAAATAAGTTACGGTTTATATATCGTCACGTCCGGTCAGAATGGCAAATTCAACGGTCAGATTGCCAATTCCATGTTTCAGGTCACATCGAATCCGGCGACAGTCGCCATCAGCATCAATAAAGAAAATTACACGCACGAATTAATCAAACTCAGCCGCAAATTTGTTGTTTCCATTCTGGCGGAAGCAGCGCCGATGAACTTTCATCGGCCTCTTTCGGCTTTAAAAGCGGCCGTGATGTAAACAAACTGCAAAACACGAAAACAAAAACAGGTGTGACAGGAGTGCCGATTGTTCTGGAAAACTCCATCAGCTACATTGAAGTGGAGCTGGAAAAAGAATTGGATTGCGGCACGCATACCATCTTTGTCGGCAAGCGTTGTTGAAGCCGATGTTATCAGTAACGAAGAACCATTGACTTATGCCTACTATCAAGAAGTTAAAGGTGGCAAATCATCCAAAAACGCTCCGACCTATGAAAAGGAAACGAAAGTAACGCCGCCAGCTTCAGGGGCGGCGCGCTATGTTTGCACAGTCTGCGGCTATATTTACGATCCGGCCAAAGGCGACCCGGATGGCGGCATCGCCCCCGGAACGAAGTTTGAAGATATACCGGATTCCTGGTTTTGCCCGGTTTGCGGCGCGGAGAAATCTAAGTTTGAAAAAGAGAAATGATAACAAGCTGCCTTCTTTGGCTAACTTTGTTGACATCGTCGTCAGCGTCCTCAACGTATTTTCATATACGCTTCTGGCGCCTCCTCCTTGCCGCCTCGTTATCCTTTGAACGCAACTTGTTATATAGTGTGAAGTTGCTAATAAACAGAATCGTTCTATTTATTTCTCCGACCTTGTTTTCTTGGGGCCGGTCGGCTCTTCTTTGACCCTGAGAATTGATACTGCAGCAGGAAGCCTTATGGCGAGGAAAAGTATAAAGGTAAAAATCTCAAAACACACAAGTATCTTTGTGGACAAGCAAATAGGTTTAATATCTCCATACCCTAAACTAACGAATGTGACAAAACTGAAGTAAATAGCAGTGATTGGTTCCTCTATACTCGGGTAAAATTGTTGCCCATAGTATAGGAACAATACTGCAAAGCACATTATAACCTCAATCACATTAAGTAAGCCCAAGATTAACCAGCGCGGCCCATCATAAACGCTGATATATGGACCATATTGATCATTGTACTTGGTTGGCGATATGACTACATCTCTTATAACCGATCCAATCGCATCCACGAGCACGTATGCTGCAAATATAACCAGACACAAATTTACATTACCTACACTACTTGTCATGAGACCTAGAACAAGAAGACCTAACAGGAGAATCACCCATGTCTCTGCCATCCACGGGCGATTAGTCTTCTTGTAATGAGCCATTGAATACCTTACCCAGGTAAACAGAGATAAACATGCAAACAGGTTTGCTAAGATCCTTGCGGCAGGTAAGACAATGGACTTTGACTTTTTCCACTCTATCGAAGCGAATAAGTCTTTCTTGTCCTCAACAGACCCCAGTTCCTTTCTAGTTTCAGTCAACTTTGGCACGCCAACTCCTCAGTAAATCTAACAATGTTTATATGTATCTTGATTTTAAAACCCAAACACTGCAAAACTTGTTGGATAATATCCAAAGAAAACGCAATATTTTAATATATAGTTAACTAACTCCTAACAAAAATCAATTATATTCTTGTTGTTTTAACTCGTTTTTTCCAAATTCTTTTCAGCCTGAGCGAATTGCTTACCACTGATACAGAACTCAAAGCCATGGCCGCGGCGGCAAATTCGGGATTAAGCAAAATTCCGAAGAAAGGATATAGCGCGCCGGCGGCAATCGGAATGCCGATTACGTTGTAGATGAAAGCCCAGAAAAGATTTTGTTTAATCACGCGCATGGTTGCGAGCGAAAGATCAATTGCCTCCGGCACGCCCATCAGATCATCACGGATCAAAGTTATATCGCCCGCTTCAATAGCCACGTCCGTTCCCGCGCCGATAGCAATGCCCACATCCGCCGCCGCCAGTGCCGGAGCATCGTTGATGCCGTCGCCAACCATGGCGACAACTTCACCTTCGTTTTGCAGTTTTCTTATTTCATCCGCTTTATTTCCCGGCAAAACTTCCGCCATAACTCGTTCAATACCCAGTTGACGAGCAATACTCTTGGCCGTACCGGTGTTATCGCCGGTTACCATCGCCACTTTCAACCCTCTGCGCTTCAGACTTTCTATGGCCTGCTTCGCGGAGTTCTTTGGCACATCGGCCAGAGCGATAAGACCAATAACTTTTTTCTCCGATACCACATAAACAACGGTTTTTCCCTCACCGGACAAGTTTTGCGGCTGTTTCATCGAATTGCTCAGCCGAAACGCTTCGTTCTTTCATCAGCATGCGATTGCCGATAAGACACAACTTGCCTTCGATTTCGGCTTTAGCGCCCATGCCGGAGAGCGCCTCAAATTTTTCCGCCGTTGCCGGCACGATATTTTCCGTCTGCGCTCTCTGCAAAATCGCCTGTGCCAGCGGATGTTCCGATGTTTTCTCCAGTGCGGCGGCAACAGCCAAAACTTGCTTTTCATTGTAGCCTTCGGCGCCGATAATATCCGTTACCTCCGGTTCACCGCGCGTCAGCGTTCCTGTTTTGTCGAAAACGACAACAGAAAGTTTATGGATTTTTTCCAGAGCCTCGCCGCCTTTAATTAGAATGCCGCTTTGCGCGCCCAGGCCTGTGCCCACCATAATTGCCGTCGGCGTGGCCAGTCCCAGCGCGCAAGGACAGGCAATCACCAGCACGGAAACAAAATTGATCAAAGCGCGGCTGAAATTCGCGTCTGCGGGAAGAAAATACCAGATGCCAAAGGTGATAAAAGCAACGACAAAAACAGCGGGCACAAAAACAGAGGCGACCTTATCCGCCAGGCGCTGAATGGGCGCTTTGGAACCCTGCGCCTCTTCCACCATCCGGATAATGTGCGCGAGCATTGTTTCCGAGCCCACACCTGTGGCACGCATCGTAAAACTGCCTGCTGTATTCATCGTGGCGGCAAATACTTTTTGACCGGTCTCTTTGGTCACCGGCATGCTCTCGCCGGTCAGCATGGATTCATCAACGGTGGATTGGCCGGTCAATACCATTCCATCCACGGGAATTTTTTCACCGGGTTTGACCAGCAGGACATCGCTTAACTTGCAATTCTTCCACGGCAATTTCAATTTCAGCATCGTCTCTGCAATAGATGCGCGGTTTTTGGTTTCAGACCAATCAGTTTCTTTATCGCGCTGGAAGTTTTTCCCTTGGCGTGGGCCTCCAGAAGCCTGCCCAGAAGAATGAGCGTGACAATCATCGCCGCGCCGTCATAATAAACGTGAGGCATTACGCCGGCCTGTCATGAAAAAATGGGGGAAAAAAGTTGCGGCGGCGGAATAGGCATAGGCGGAAAAAGCGCCGACAGCCACCAGAGTGTTCATATCGGATGTTTTCTGCCGCGCGGCTTTAATGGCGCCGATAAAAAAACGGCTTCCCACCCAGAAAACAGCAGGAGCGGTAAGAACAAACATTGCCGAAAGCATGATCTGGCGGGGAATGAACTGCAAAAAACCAAACCAGTGCTGCATTGAACCGAAAAAGATGATGACGCTCAATATAGCGCCGCAGATTACTTTTAACTTCAGTTCCTTTAATTCCCTGGTACGGGCAGCTTCCGCCGGATCGGTAAGAGTATCTTTTAGTTCGCCCAAAAATTCATAACCGTGTTCGGTTATGGCTTTTGCCAGCGCCCGCAAGCCTCCCCACCTGATGGCATGAATAACTGTGGCACGTCCGATGTAGCCAGGTTGACGCTGGCATCCAACACGCCTTCAACACCTTTAAGGGCATTTTCCACACGCCGCACACAGGCCGCGCAGGTCATTCCGCCGACGGTGATAGTGATTTTTTCCTGATTCATTGTGGATGCATCCGTAAAAGCCTCATAGCCCAGATCATGGACCTTGTTTTGCAGTGCTTTTATATCGACAATATTCTTGTCATATTCCACCTGAGCTTTTTCCGTCGCAAAGTTTACGGTCGCTTTGAACACGCCGGGCGTTTGGCTCAAGCCTTCCTCGATGCGCCGGACACAGGCCGCGCAGGTCATACCGCTGATATTAAGTGTTACTTTATCCAACAACTTCGTACCCCGCCTTTTTTATCGCCGCGGCAACTTTTTGAGGATCAACCGGTTTTACTTCCTCGTAAGTAGCCAAACCGCTTTTTAAATCCACCTGAACATTTTTTATGCCTTCCAGAGCGCCGAGCGCTTTGGTTACCGCCATAACACAATGCTGACAGCTCATTCCTTTTATTTTAATACTTTTCATCTTATTTCTCTCCTTAAATAATAAAATTTAATATCTTTAATTTAAGACATTTTGCCTATAAGCAAGATTAATAATCAATATTTTTGATGTTTTTTTGTTGACACCTAATGTCACTTGATAAAAAAAATTTATTCTGTATTATTGAAAAATCTAGGGTGCAAGCCCCGCTAAGCTTCGCCTGCGGGATTAATTCAACTTACCAATTTCCCTGCACTTCGTTATGGAAATTGGAGTTTCATTAAGGAAAGAAATGATTATTCGTTGCTGGGGCTCCAGAGGCTCTATACCTGTTTCGGGCAAGCAATATCTGAAGTACGGCGGAAACACGACCTGTCTCGAAATTCGGACAAAAGATGATAAAATTTTAATTGTCGATGCCGGTAGCGGTATTCGTGAAGCGGGAAATTATTTATTGTCTGCAAAACCGGCACGATTTCACACTGTTATTAACTCACGCCCATTGGGATCACATCATGGGCTTCCCTTTTTTTAAGCCTATATATTCACATAAAACCAATTTGACCGTTTGGGGCTGTTCCTTTGCACAAACTTCCTTAAGAGAAACATTGTCTCGCACCATGGCGCCGCCAAATTTTCCAGTCAATTTTGACGCTATTCGCGCGAACATATCCTATCAAAACATGTGCATTGATTCTTACAAATTGGGATCGATGACTATAACTCCTATTGCGCTGAGCCACCCCAATCAGGGTATGGGTTATAAGTTCGCCGAAGACGGTAAACGTTTTGTTTTTCTAACCGACAATGAATTGGGTCATCAGCATGAAGGGGGGCTTGATTATCAAGCCTATCTGGATTTCTCGCGCGGGGCCGGACTTGCTTATCCATGATGCCGAATTTACTGCAGAAGAATATAAACATACCCGCGGCTGGGGACATTCGCTTTACACAGATGCTCTGCATCTGGCGCTTGATGCCGGTGTAAAAAAATTCGGCTTATTTCACCACAATCAGGAAAGATTCGATGACGAAATTGATGCGATGGTTGCTGATTGCCGAAAAATAATTGGCCAAAGTAAAAAAGATCTCGAATGCTTTGCCGTTTGGCAGTCAATGGAATTAACGCTTTAATTTTCCAGTGATTGCGTTTGCAGTTTGATTGGTATTATAAATATTTTTCTAAGGAGAGTTCAATAAAATGGCATTCTTCTTTCACATGATATTAATGGCTTTGGCGACACTTTGTTTTCTTACGGGTGTTGGAGCGGCAGTTTTTTTTCGAAAAAAAAGAAATTGGCTGAAAGTTCATAGATACTTCAATTCATCCGGTTTTATGGTGCTATGTGCGGGCGGAATTATGGCCTTCACTTATGTTTCGGAAAATGGCGGTAAACACCTTAACGGAATTCACCAAATTTTCGGCTTTATTGCGTTTATTCTAATTTTTGTCACATTGATCTTGGGATTTTATCAATTTAGGGCTGAAAATAAAATTGCAGTAAGAACGACACATCACTGGTCGGGCAGGTTATCTTTGCTTTTGGTTATAATTACGCTGGTGTTGGGATTGATGCTCGCTAAAATCATTTAAAATATTAACTATGGCGTTGGAATGCTAAAAAAAATTGTGTACACTTACTTAGTCTCTATTTTTATCTTTCTTTTTATGACCAATCCGGCAACTGGAGCGCAGAAGGATATGAAGACAAAAGTTACAAAAAATATTACTGAGGAAATCACGCTGGGCGGTGGCTGCTTTTGGTGTTTGGATGCTATTTATAGAGAAATCATAGGGGTAGAAAAGGTTCTTTCCGGCTATTCCGGCGGTTCAGTCGCTAATCCGACTTATGAAGCGGTGTGTGCAGGATCGACAGGGCACGCAGAGGTTGTGCAAATAACTTTCAATCCCCGAATCATAACTGTTGAAAAACTGCTCCGAATATTTTTCGTCATTCATGATCCAACGACATTAAACCGTCAGGGAGCCGATGTCGGTACTCAATACCGTTCGATTATTTTCTACCGTAATCAGAAACAAAAAGATGTTATCGGTAAAGTCATCGGAGAGCTTAAAAAAGACAAGGTTTACAAAAATCCAATTGTAACGGAAGTAGTTCCCTTTCAATCTTTTTATGCCGCTGAAGACTATCATCAGAATTATTATGGTCGAAATAAAGAGCAGGGTTATTGTCGGGTTATTATCAATCCTAAATTGGAAAAATTTAAAAAAACCTTCCGCGATAATTTAAAGAAATAATCGCTCTTGTTAGAGCCTGATTTCTTTTTACGGTCAAAAATATGTTCCTGCCGACTACTGCTTCAGAGTTAAAAAAATTAAAATGGGATAAGCTAGATATAATTCTTGTCACCGGCGATGCTTACATTGACAGTCCTTTTATCGGTGTTTCCGTAATCGGCCAGGTTCTGTCGCATGCCGGATATCGCGTAGGTATTATCGCCCAACCTGATATTAAAAGCGATGTCGATATTCGCCGTTTGGGAGAGCCGGCACTTATTCTGGGGAATCACCGGCGGCTGTATGGATTCGATGGTCGCCAATTACACGGCGACCAAGAAAAAAAGACTTGCCGACGATCTGACCGCCGGAGGGAAAAATAACCGCCGTCCCGACCGCGCTGTCGTCGTTTATGCCAATCTGATACGGCAGTATTTTAAAAATACCAAACCGCTGGTTCTGGGCGGCGTAGAGGCAAGTCTGCGCCGCGTTGCCCATTATGATTACTGGTCTGATTCCATCCGCCGCTCGATTTTATTTGACGCCCGCGCCGATATTCTTGCTTATGGCATGGCCGAAAAGGCCATAGTGGAACTGGCGCAAAAACTGACGAGCGGGCGAAGACATGAAAAATATTCGCGGCATTTGTTATATTGATTCCACTGCCGCGCCCGGATTACATTGAATTGCCCGTCTTACGAAAAGGTTGTTGCCGACAAAAAATCTTTCATCCAAATGTTTAATACATTTTACCGCAACAATGATCCTTTAACTGCGCACGGCTTGTTTCAGCAGCACGGCCCTCGCTACCTTGATCCAAAATCCGCCTCAACCTCATCTGACGGTTGAGGAACTGGATCAATATCTACGCGCTTGATTTCACGCGCGATGTTCATCCTTATTACAGGCGCAGGGCAAAGTCAAGGCGATGGATACGATTAAGTTCTCGCTAACAACACATCGCGGCTGTTATGGCGAATGTAATTTCTGTTCAATCGGCCTGCATGAAGGAAGAACAGTAATCAGCCGCAGTGAGAAATCAATAATTGACGAAGCGCGCAAAATTGCCGCCCTGCCTGATTTTAAAGGCTATATTCTGGATGTGGGCGGCGTCAACAGCGAATATGTACGGCATTGACTGCCCGCGCAAAAAAGACTCAAGGAGCCTGTGCAGATAAACGATGCCTTTACCCGCAAGTATGCGCGTCTCTGAAGCCGGATCACAGCCGCCAGATTAATTTGCTTGAAGAGTTTGCGCAAAATAAAGGGCGTTAAAAAAGTATTTGTTGCTTCCGGCATCCGCTACGATTTACTTGAGGCCGATAAAAAACATTGCGCAAGTTATATGCAGGAGCTAGTTCAAACATCATGTTTCCGGCCAGTTGAAGATAGCGCCCGAACATACTATCTTCCGGTGTCCTGAAACTGATGGGCAAACCGCAAGCTTAAGTCATTGTTAAATTTCAAGCAGATTTTTGAAAAAATGAATCAAACCATCAGGACAGAAACAATTTCTTACTTATTATTTTATCGCCGCTCATCCGGGATGCTACCGAAGAAGATATGCGCGAGCTTAAATCTTTTGCCGGCAGAGAGCTGAAAACTAATCCGCAGCAGGTGCAGATTTTTACGCCGCTTCCTTCCACTTATTCCGCTCTGATGTATTTCACGGAAATTGATCCCGCAACCGGCAGAAAAATTTTTGTGGAAAAGAAAACGGAGAAAAAACAAAGACAAAAAGATATTGTTGTGGGAAAAAATTAATTAAAGACATCCCCAATATCTCCAAAGAGTTCACCTAAAAATGAGCAACTGTCAGGTTGAAAATGGAATGGTGATTGCCATTTCAAACCTTCAAAGATGCACCATTTTATGGGCAGCAAATTACGCACATAAAAACTGCTTGGATGTCTCTATGATCACTGATATTGACGGGAACATCCTGATCCGTCGTAAACTCTATTATTTGTGAGCATCATGAAAGTAGGATTTAAAAAAGTCTGTAGAAAAAAGAGAAGATGATATGCGTAACGGATAAATTTTAAAAAGGCTGCGGGAAGCCACGCCCTTTTTAAATAAATGGCGGGATTATGTTTGATTCCATAAAACAATTTTTAAATGAACGGCAACCCCGGTTGGAATGGATGCAGATAGAGGTTACCTCTCGCTGCAACGCGTCTTGTGTCTACTGCCCGCGTACTGTTTATCGTAAGAGCTGGACCAGCAGAGACTTCCCTCCGGATATTTTCAAATCTCTTTATCCATCCATGTGCAAAGCTAGGATCGTGCACCTGCAGGGGTGGGGCGAGCCGTTTCTCAACCCTGAAATATTTTCAATGATCCGTATTGCAAGGCAGGCGGGATGCGAAGTCTATACAACCACTAACGGCACACTCATGACGGATAAAGTCATAGAAGAAATAATTAATTCCGGCCTCAGCATGATATCATTTTCCCTGGCTGGTTTCGGTAGCACTAACGCAAGAATCAGGCCCGGCACAGACGGTGAAGAGGTGATAAATTCTGTTAAAAGAATCAATATGAAAAAGAGGGAACTCGGGAAAAAATACCCGAAAATTCACCTCGCGTATATTCTTCTGAATTCAACGATTCAGGATGTCAGTCTGATACACGAGAAACTCGCTGGAACTGGAATTGAAGAGGTCATTATAAGCACCCTTGATTTTATACCGGAAAAGAATCTTCAGCTTGAGGCCATCCGCCCGGGATCCAACTCAAATTACTCATATATATCGAATGAGCTGAACCTCGCTTTAGAACTTTGCAGTAAGGCTGGACTGAAGTTGTATTACAGGCTGCCCTATCCTAATATATTAAATCCCCTGTGCACTGAGAAGGTTTTGAAATCCACGTATATCGGATCAGGAGGTGATGTTTTTCCGTGCGCCTACCTGGCCCTGTCAGTCAGAGACGTCTTGTATATGTCCGATGGGTGGATGGTTCCATATAAAGGGTTTTCGACAGGTTCTCTCGTGAAAACGTCTTTTCCGAAGATATGGCATGGAAATGAGTCGCGCCATTTCCGGGATTCTTTTTTTACCGGCGGATACTTCCCAATGTGCAGAGCCTGCCCGAAAAGAATGGAAGAATAGTTTTTAAAATTACATTTGTATCGTTTCAATAAATAATTGAAGACTTATATTTAAAATTATCAAACATTATTTTTACCAATAAAAGGATAAAACATGCGAACTGATGAATATGAAATTTCAATGTATAGAGAAATTGCTGTGTGTAAAAGAATGATTATTGGATTAAAAAAAACCCTTACCGTGATAGAAAAAAAACACAATAAAAGTAGCAATATTTTTATTAAAGAACTTGAAAGCGGAAATGATCCGGATTGTAAAGAGGATTGCAGAGAGTGGAAGGAGAATTATGACGCTTTGAAAAGATGGGAAGAAAAACTGTCGCAGTATGAAGAGCTATACGAGTCGGATAAAATAGACAGTTAAATGAATATTCTCCGTTTATTACAACATCGCTTCGATAAAATGCCTTTCATTGCAATTGACGGATCTTAAAAATTTAAGTGAGCATTACAACTTGAAGTCATTCATTTTAGTCGAGGTTTGATTTTTGTGTAGTTCAGGAAGAAGTGCTTGCTTACACCTACTAAGTTTCAGTTTTACGTGGCTCTTAAAATTGAAGATTACTGGTTGTAAGGTGCTAACATTTAATATACGAACTTCACTTTCCCCTTCCCCGATGATTTGAATATCGTAAAAGAAACTATTCTACCCGTTTTCTACAATTGTATTTCCCATTAATAAATAAACATCTTAACTTCTTTCATAAACGAATATGTTGATATTTTTCCGTCTTTTGTGCGAATCTTTACGGTGTCACCCTTAAAACTGATTATTTGTCCTTCAATGACATTCCCGTTCTGTAATTCTATTCCCTTTAGCCCCTCTATTGCTTGGTAATGCTGTTCTGAATCCACTGGACGATTTGTAACTGCGATATCCTTCTTAGGAACTTTTACTTTATTTTTGCGTAGTCGCGTACCGTTTTTGTCCTTCTTAAATTGATTTAAAAGGGCAATCACAGAATCGGCATCGCCCGCGTTATAAGTCTTCAGCAGTGAATCTCTCAAACGGCTTGGTTGTTTTTGTATCCACGCCACAATTCTTCCTGAATCCCTTAAATTATCAAAGTCCGGATGAGCGCTTCTTATGGTATTAAAATGTTTTTCTTTAGCAATTCTTTCTAAATCTTCATTTGAGGTTGGACCAGTTGGTTGATCTGGTACTGGAGCTGGTGCAGGTGCCGGTTGAGCAACGGGTGCTTCGACTTTAGGAGTCGCTACCGACACTAGCTCTTCCCTTTTGTTTAGGTTTGCAATTGTGAATAGAATGCCAGCGAGTACGATAATAATTGAAATAGATATAATGACAGCTTTATAAAGAGTTTTAGCTTTTAGCTTATTTTCTTCTATATGAGGTTTGCCAACTGCTCTTTGCTGTGGTGATGGGCTCGAAAGAGTTTCTGCTTTTACCTTTTTTTCTTCCATGCGAGGTGTGCTAACTGCACTTTGCTGTCGTGATGGTCTCGAAAGGATTTCTGTTTTTACCTTTGTTTCCTCTATGTGAGGTGTGCTAACTGCACTTTGCTGTGATGATGGTCTCGAAAGGATTTCTGTTTTTACCTTTGTTTCCTCTATGTGAGGTGTGCTAACTGCACTTTGCTGTGATGATGGTCTCGAAAGGATTTCTGTTTTTACCTTTGTTTCCTCTATGTGAGGTGTGCTAACTGCACTTTGCTGTGATGATGGTCTCGGAGGTGGTTCCTCGGTTATCTTTGAAACTTCTCGCGGCGTAACTTTTTGTTCTAATATATTTTGTTTGGCAACTTTAACCGGAGGTAAGGCCATAGTGCAGTGCCAGCATTTTATTGCATCATCTCGAAGCTCTCCATCACAGAATGGGCATACTTTCATAGCTGTTCCTTAAAATACAAAACCCTGCGCTCTTTTAATAAACTTATTTTTTCCAGATGTGTTGAAAATCATTATAGCACATTATTTTTTTAAAAAAAGGGGGGAAACAGAGCATCATTTATTACGGGTTGAAATATTGTGTGAATTGGAAAAAACATAAAAACAACATTACAGGAAGAAAGAAACAAAATTCCGATTTCCGAATCGGCGGATTTGTTGCTTTCACCTACAAGTCATCAACTTTGGGTTCATTATATAAGTGAGGATTACTATTTGAATTGTTGAATCCGACATTGCTAATAAGCCAATCAAAGATTTGACTCTTCTTGCTACAAAACAAAAATCTCGCAGACCATTTCCTCACGCATCTGAATCTCCAGCCTGCTTAATTATAAACTGGGCAGATTCGTGTTGCGGGGGAAATTATCACGCCAGCAGGCCTTTCCTGAAAGCCTTTATGTATCCCATGCAAAACTCGTCCTTGCCCATCAGCATCAGGGCTGCCCTCATGACGCCGAGGAGCTGTTTGTCTGCGGGATCAAGTATTGCCGCGTCAAGCCCGTGCGCTACAGCCTCTGCCAGGAAGGTACGGTTCACCAGTTTGCGGTCGGGAAGTCCGTGTGAAACATTGGTCAGTCCGCATACTGTATGCACGCCATGAAATTGCTTCATGATTATTTCTATTGCATCCAGGGTGGCGCATGCTGATTTCGAATCTGCTCCCACTGGAAAGACCAGTGGATCGATATAGAGGGTATCTATGCCTATGCCGAATGAAGTGACCTTTTCTATAAGACGACCTGCTATTTCAACTTTTTCAGCTACAGTTCTTCCCATCTGGTTCCCTGTCTGACACAAGCCTATAACGGTTGCCTTGTAATCCAGAGCGAGAGGTAGGATGCCATCCAGGCGGGATTGTTCAAGGGTAATTGAATTGATCATCGGTGGTCTTTTCACCAGAGGAATGACTTTTTTTATGACTTCCGGATCAGGGCTGTCAATGCATAATGGAAGTTCCGTGACCTCCTGCACTGCTTCGATCACCCATTTGAGGTATTCTGCTTCTTTCTCCATAAAAGCTGCCGCATTCACATCTATATAGTCTGCCCCGGCTTCGCTCTGGATTTTTGCCTCATTTTGGATGTATTCTCTGTCTCCGGAGGCTATGGCTTCAGCGATCAGTCTGCGGGAAGAGTTTATTTTTTCACCTATGATGATCATAGCATCCTCTTTCGCTATTGGGTTCTGCCAATAAGGTTGAAAGCTTTGTTTACAGCCTCAAAAGCGTCTTTTGCATATCCGTCGGCACCGATTTTGTCGGCAAAGTCCTGTGTCACCGGCGCGCCCCCAACCATTATTTTGATTTTATCCCTTAAACCGGCTTTCACGATCGCTTTCACGGTTTCATCGGCCACTGGCATGGTGACTGTCAGAAGTGCGGACATCCCGAAGACATCATAATCTCCCTCTGCAATCGCTGTGCAAATATTTTCAGGTGAAACGTCTACACCCAGATCGGTAACTTCCCATCCGTTTCCTTTCAACATCATCATAACGATGTTCTTACCGATGTCATGGATATCTCCTTTAACAGTCCCGATGAGATATTTGCCGGCATTGGATTTCGCACCACCCGCACTAAGCAAAGGTTCAAGTTCGGATACCGCCGCCTGCATTGCCATGCCTGAAATGAGTAATTCCGGCAGGTAATAATCACCGGCACTGAACAGTTCGCCTACTTTCCTGATTCCGGGCAGAAGACCATTCTCAAGAACTGACTTGGCCGTCAGACCTTTTTTCACTGCATCCCTACATAAGCTGACTGCGTCTTTCTCTTTTCCGTCAATTATGGCCTTAGTCAGTTTTTCAAAAATTTCTTTACTCATAATGGCACCTCTGAAGTGTAAAAGGATTATACAAAAGCATTGCGAATGTTTAACAAAAGTAAGCACCTGTGTCAAGGCAGTTACTTTCCTTTACATTGACACACTCAGGTCACTTTCCTATAAAGTTTCTTGAAAAAAGATGTAGGGAAAGGTATCCTTTCAACCTATGAGCATTGCCGTAAAACTTTATTTTAATGACCTAGGAGTGACTCCGGAGACTGTTGCACGTTATGCAGGCGGAAGTCGCTATAAGCCGGATGCGGAAAGGAAAAGACTGGCTGCTGATATTCTGGAATGCGCGTCGTTTCTTGCGCAGCCGGCTTTCGTTTATGCCAAACATCATATTAATACTCTTGATCCTGAAAAAGGCTTCTCTTTGTTTCTTCCTCCCGATAAGCTTGATGCCGGTACAGTTTTTATAGTAGCAGCCGTCTGCACAATCGGGTCTGAACTGGAAAATGAAACATCAAAACTCATGGCACAAGGAAAGGCTTTGGACGCGCTTTTCATGGATGCAGCGGGTGTTGCGCTTGTGGAAGCTCTATCCGATGAAGTTCATTTACATCTTAAAAATGAAGCCGCAAAGGAAGGTCTGTTCGCTGGTTGCAGGTTTAGTCCAGGTTATGAAAATATTCCGATGAACGCGCAGAAATCTCTGTTGAAATCCGTTAACCCGGAAGCTATCGGCGTTTCACTGAAACCAAGTGGTATGCTTTCCCCATTAAAGTCTTCATCATTCTGGGTAATGTGGACTTCTTCGCCGCCACCGGAACGCAGCGCATATAAATGTCAAAACTGCACAATGAATAACTGTGCATACAGGATAGCGGCATAGTTATGAGCCTTTACGAAACAAACATTACCTTTCTGAGCATTTCGTTACGGTTACTTATGACGGCCACATTATGTCAATGTTGCGGTTATTTTTGAGCGATGACTTACGATAAGGAAAATATGCAAAACTCAGACACGGAAAAATGCATGATCAGAATATTGCCGGATGGCAAACATATGCCGACAAACAAAGGAGAGATTCTTCTTGAAGCATTGACCGGCAATGGAATTCTTCTGAGGTCCGACTGCGGAGGCAAAGGGTTGTGCGGGAAGTGCCTTGTCCGGGTAACCGAACCATCACATAAGAGCGTTTCTTTCCCGGAGGATGCTGAAGTCAGAGTCATAGGCAAAAAAAATCTGAAAGCCGGATACCGTCTCGCTTGCCGGGTTACGGTATTAAACGATTCGTCATTAGAAATTCCGGACAACTCGCTTCTTAGCCCTGAAGTAATTCAAAAGAGCCCGATGATACTTCCGAAACCAATTCCATTCCTTGCGCTGCCGGCAGCAGGCAGCGCCGACCGTTATGGTCTGGCTATTGACCTCGGAACCACCACCATAGCCGTCTACATTTGTGATCTTGTTTCAGGAAAGGTTGCCGGTTCCATCTCCGTGAGAAACCCCCAGGCGATGTTCGGTGACGATGTGATAAGCCGGATTAGTATTGTTGCCGAAAATTCAGGAAATTTAATGCGTCTTCAGAAGATGGCTGTTAAAGCAATCGAGTGGTGCGTGACAGCCCTTTGCCGGTCGAGTCATATTGATCCCGAGCATATTCGGTCTGCAGTTGTCGTGGGCAACAGCACAATGATCCATCTTTTCGTAAGTGTTAATCCTTCATCTATCGGCGTTTTTCCTTATGCACCGCCCTTTGTCGAAGATAAAACATTTCAGGCAGGATCCGTCGGATTTGAGTTCAATACATCTGCCGATATCTTCACGCTGCCGCTAATTTCCGGCTTTCTCGGTTCGGATATTGTTGCGGCAGCCCTTGCAACAGAAATGGATAGGGCCGTTGCCGGAGCTATGCTGGTTGATATCGGTACAAATGGTGAGGTGATGCTCAAAAGTAAAAACGGACTTTTTGCCACATCCTGTGCAACAGGCACCGCCTTTGAAGGGGCGGCAATCAGGCACGGGATGCAGGCCTTTTCGGGAGCAATCGACGCGGTGAAAATCGACAGAAATAATGGCTGTGTCACCTGCTCGGTCATTCATAATGATCCGAATGCCATCTGTCTGCCATCCGGGATTTGCGGATCAGGAGTTATCAGTGCAGTTGCTGAACTTTACCGGGTTGGACTTGTATCGAGTGATGGCCATTTCTATCGTAATTCCGGCTCACCCCTCATTCGGGATGACGAAACCGGGCTGCTGGAATTCGAATTGGTTTCCGCCGAAAAATCAGAAACCAGGCAGGCAATTACCCTGACGCAAAAGGATATTCGTGCAGTCCAGTTGGCAAAAGGGGCTTTGCTTTCAGGGATGAAGATGCTTTGCGCCGCAGCCGGGTTAACTGTACCAAAACAGATTCTATTGGCGGGTGCTTTCGGTACCTTTATTGACAAAAAAGATGCTCTAAGTATTGGGATGTTCCCTGATGTGCCGGAAGAAAATATTACCGGAGTTGGAAATGGCGCCGGAGCAGGGGCAGTTCTCGCTCTTTTTAACCCGGAGCTTCGCGACAAAGCAAGGGAATTGGCTAGAACCGTAACAGTTCTTGACCTTGCGTCGTTGCCGGAATTTCAAAAGATATTTTTAAGTTCGTTATCTTTTCCGAAATTAGTTTAACAAAGAGCAAATCAATCGCATTATTTTCGAGTTTCTATTTCTTCAACAAGCTTCGCATCCGAATCATAGAAAAAGGACCCGATAAAAAAGAGAACCCCGGCCAACGCCGCAAAAAGAGGCAGGAAAACCATTGCTGTTTCCAGCCCGAAGGCATCGGAAAGAGCGCCGATAACGGGAGGCCCCAGTGTACTGCCAAGTATATGCTGGATGATGACGCACAGGCTTAACGATACTGCCCTTATGCCCGGATGGACAACATCCTGGGTCACGGCAACAGCAGCCGGCACGAAAGCAACCGCTGCAATACCCGCGGCCAGCAGAACTGCGTATTGAATATGGCCACGGAAAAAACTGAATGCGATAAAAAGCAGAACTGCCGTCACGCATGAGGATACCGAAGGAAAAAGAAGCCTCGCGTTTCTCCTGCTTTTCAGCCATCTATCAGCCAGGTAGCCTCCCAAAGGAGCTCCGATTATAGCAAGGAGCATCACTATGCCCCCTTTTGTCGCAGCTCTGCTCATGGATATTTCTTCTACCCTTTGAAAATAGCTGGGAAGCCATGTCAGCATGGCCGTGGTAACAAATGTATTGGCTGCAAACGCGAGGTTGTTGAATAACAGCGTTTTATTCACTAATAAATGTCTTGCGATTTCGCTCCACCGCATCCTCGATTCAGTCTTTTTATGTCCGCTGCCTGTAAACCTGGTAAGCGCAATGGTCTCATAATCCTTTACATAGAAGAACAGCAAGGCCACAATAATACCGGGCAGGGCCACGAGACCGAATGCATGCCGCCAGCCGAAATGATCTGCAATGATTCCGCCAAGGGCAATGCCAAGAGCGCTTCCTAAAGGGATAGAGGCATTCCAGATTCCCAGAATCTTCGCCCTTTTCTCTTTTGGGAACAGGGCCGATATCATGGCGGTTCCGCCCGGAGCATAACCTGCTTCACCAAGGCCGATGGCGGTTCTTGCTGCGAAAAGCTGCCCGAAGTTTTTTGTGAAAGCACATCCAAGGGTGGCAGCACTCCATAATACGGCCATCAAGCCTATGCTTTTAATCCTGCTCCACCTGTCGATAAGAATGGATACAGGCAGGGTAAAGATAAGAATCGACCAGTATACGGCGGAAACGAGCAGACCGCACTGAGTGTCCGTGATTCCCCATTCCAGCTTGAGAAAAGGGAAAAGTGAGACTATAACCAGCCTGTCCATGTAGTCGAACATGTAGAGCAGAAACAGCAGGGTAAAGATGAAGTATGGAGACGATATCAACTTACGGGTTTTCGGAACTGAAGAATTATTCATAGAGTCCATATTTTTTTGTGGCCTCGAACATTGCAATGCAGTTTTCAGGGTTGACTCCCGGATGAAGAGAGTTGGAATCGCAGAGAATGTATCCTCCGCCTTTTGCCGCAACATCAATGGCATGTTTAACCGCAGCCTCAACCTGATCAGGAGTACCGGCGGGGAGAAGCTCTTTGCAGTCGATATTGCCAAGCAGGCAGATTTTACCTCCATAGGCATCCTTGACCTTTTTCAGATCCATACCCGCCTGTGGTTCCAGGGGATTAAGCCCGTCATATCCTGAATCGATAAGGATGTCCATGATTGACCAGAGATTGCCGTCGCTGTGGCGCACAACCTTCAGGCCAAGTTCGTGGGCACGGTCTACGAGTTTCCTATTGTACGGATTGACAAACTCCATGAAATGTTTCGGGGATATCAGGAGGTTGTTTGTCGCGGCAATATCATCTTCAACGACCAGGACATCAATGCCGGCCGAGGCTAACATATCAAGCTGCTTCAGGTTATATTCCGTCACCATGGCCGAAATGCGATGAATAAACTCAGGATTCTGATACAGTTTTAACATGTAGTTTTCCATTCCGGTCAATCTCCAACTGTGAACAAAGACTCCGCGCATCAACCAGAAAAGCGCAACATCTCCCTTAAACCGGTCTCTGGCAAGGTCAAGCAACAGAAGATGTGCGCGATTCGGTTCAGGTATGTTGAAAGTTATTAAGGTCATTGGAATCCTTTAAAGGATGGCCGATGGGAACCGGAAGGCCGTGAGGATTCCGCCTGTATATAACGCTCCAGTCATCCTTAACGTCTTTCTCATTGATTTCAATTTCGTGACCAATCTCGAAAGAGGTGAACCCATCCACGCCAAATACTTCATGAATAAGAAAAAGAGTATCCAGCAGCTTCATTTTCTCAGAATCGTTCATCTCATAAAACTGCTTGGATTCAGGCAGGCCATCGGTAATGTGTTTCCCGATACCAATGATTGGAGCCTCATTAATTCCATGAATATACAGAGGAACACGGTCGGGTTGCTGAACACTCAGGGCGGTAATAATCCGCTCTTTCCCTTTCATAATGCAGCACCTCCTGTTAAACGCCCTGTCAGGACAATGATTATGAATCCGCTTCATGACCATATCTATAATGATTGTACGTCAATAATTTTACATTGTATCATGATGGAAGTTACATAAAAAAGTAAAATATTTTTTGATATTTGAGTCGAGTAGACTGGTTTCTCCCGATAAGTCAGGTTTATGTTTGTTTTCTCCGCTCGCCTCTTTGTTTTCCCGCGGTGTTGCATTATTTCAACCATGCATCCTTTGGCTCTGTCACTAACACATAACAGAACAGTTCATATATATCATAATTGTTTGGGGAAAAATATAAATGCTTCCGGATTGGACTTATGCGTTTTCCTTAAAGGTGACGTTTTGTAGATTACAGTCAATAAGGATTACCGTTTGAAAGGAAGTATAATCGGGAAAATCGCCGGACGCTTTGTTACAGGAAGTTGTCAACAAAAAATGATCTTCCCCCGATTTAGTGGACACACCGAAGAGTTGGTATTATAAATAGAGAGTGAAATGGGTACTGGAAAGGATAAATTGCAATAAAAAACATTTGATCTGGATCACTCGTCAAGTTCCAGCCGGGCGATATGCTGGAAACTTTTTTATGAACCGGGACCCATTGAATTTTGCAAAGCCCTTTGATTTGTGATGTCTTCATGAACGCGTAATAAAAATAGCATTCAGATTAGATCTTTGCTCAAATCCCTCCCAATAGTGGTGCTCTTCAGCTTTAAACCTAACAGAGCAGCGGCTGTAACACCCAGGTCTGCAATGCGAATGGGCCTGTCATGTGTGCCTGTCTTCCCACCAGGTATCGAGATCGCAGCAACGATAGGGAGCGTATCCACCGATCCGTGACCACCATTATACACACGCCAGGGAGGAGACCATGTGGGCGCTTTGATGCCGACATTGGGAATCTGCCCGTTATACACAGGAATCTGCCAGCCGTTTTTCGCCAGGATGATGAGGTCGGGCCAGATGACGGTCTTTTCCTTGTCAACATCGACATAGTAGGTGTGGTAGAGCTCGCCCGGCAGACACACTCCTTTCAGGCCATTTTTCATGTCGGATCGGTCCAGCACCCACCACGGGCACTCCTTCTTGCCGGTCTGAGGGTTCAGTGCCCGGTGGGCCAACAGCACCGCCTTTGCCTTTGAGACCTTTTCCTTGTTTTTCCGCCAGTACAACACCCCGTAGCTGCTCACGCTGAAGGCATACATCTCCTTCTTTTCCAGTATACCCGCTCTTCTGCAATTATTCCTGCACTCTCCAGAAGACCCACGCAATCGGTGGATGAGAAATCTTCGGTATAAAGATGATTCTACCGCAGAGTGATCGCTCAAGAGAATGACCTTTGCCTTATCAAGCACACCCTGCCTTTGCAGACCATCCATAAGGCGGCCGAACTGGATGTCCACATCGCGGATTACATCCAGGATTGCCTCTTTGAAAAGGAGCTTGTTCCTGCTGCTGACCAGCTGATACTCGGGCTTGTTTTCACACCCGTCAGGCGGTTCATACGGCGGATCGACATTGATGAATTCCGATGGATCCCAGGCGCATCCGATGGCATGCCCTGCATCGTCGCACTGGGCAAGGAGGATGTAGGCCATGTCGGGCTTATCGCGCTTGAATATCTCCAGGGTTGAGTCCACGATCCAGCTGTCATGGGGGAAATGATTGGCAAAGTGTTCCATCTGCCATGTCAGGAGACTGCCTTGGCCCGTATAGAGCCGTGTCATGATATCGCTTGGCCTCATAGATCCTCCGAAGAATCCGAGGTGTGTCGATTCCGGGTCACAGGCTGCATCACTGGTCTGTATGAGGATCTGCAAGGCTCTCCCTCTGCGGAGGTTTGAGATAGTCAGGATGGTTAGGCCCGGTCACCAAAATATCCACGCCGGAGGAGCTACTTCCGTTTCCACGGAACATCTCGCCCACCCATTCCTTGCCCGTGATGAGCATGGTCTTGGAGTCGGGCCAGCGTCGCTTCCAGGCATGGAAAAGTGTATCCACCGGCCTGCCCTTGTCATCCCTGGCAAAAGACATGCTGGTGCGGGTGATAATAGCCTCTCCATTCTCATCCCATCCGGTGGGTTGGGCCCACACGCTGATGATACCGGTCTGTGCGGAAGACGTTCCTGCAAGTACATTCAGATGATTCATGTCTGTGGCTGCAGGCAGATAGGCCTTGGCATTTCTGTACCATAACGACTTTTTCAGGAAGGCGTGAATATTGGGCATCAGCCAATTTCCTTCGCTCCCTCCCGGCAGACCCTTGGCATCAAGCTCAAAGTATTTCGGGTGAAGGGCATCGATGGCAATGAAGATAAGCTTTTCTTGATTATTGCCTTTATTCTCTCCAAGTATAGAGGCCATTGCGCCTTTGAAGGGGAACAGATCCCAGTTCATCATGGTTATCCCACTTAGAAGTGCGGTAACTTTCTTCAGAAACGATCTCCGGCCTATCTGATCCTTTGTGAAGTGATTATCTGTGAGGTTATCTTTTTCCATATGCCCTCCAAGTTATAATAGCCTTTATTCCCTATATTCTCTCAGAAGTAAAAATCTTTATGAGGAGTTGATCTGCCCCTAATATTTGTATTACATGTTAATTTGATTTAATCATTTTTTTGATTATTTCCGATTGATCTGTTTCTTCTGCCTTTATGAGATACAGGCGGGAGTCGGTCAAGGCTTCGTGACGGTATCGGACATTTGCCTGGTACTCCTTGTCCCGGTTCATGTCGATAAAAGCAGAAACGTTGGGATACCAGACGATGATAACTTCATCCCATGTTTTTCCTCCGATGACGGTCAGAGGTGCGCTTTTTGTCCGGAGCACCAGCTTGAGGCCGATCCTCTCCCAGATAGCTGTGCAGGTCTCACCATACTTTTCATACAGAGCCACCCCGCCATCGGGTTTAAACTTCAGCAGGTTGATCATGTAAATGGGACCCTTATAATCCGTGGCCATAAGCTGTGAGAACTGTTCCTTTGTCGGTAGAATAAATAGCGCCATTTTATTTCTCCTATCTGTTTTTGTATTCTTAAATCTTGTCATTGATAAATGAATAGCCTGATGTCATTCGTTCCGTAATGTTGTTGGGAAGAACGGTTCTGACCGGCTGCCCAATATTGAGGCGTCCACCCGACTTAAAGAAATTATCGAGCACATAAAAAACGAGATGGTTCGGAAGCCCAATGGCTATTTCATTTTCGGTTGTGTCGGAGAATGCACGATCGCCCATGCCCGGAATGACGACTTGTGGCTTACACGTTAAAAAAGGCTTTAGAGCCCCTTTCCGACATAATTCCCCGAACCCTTCAAAGGAAGAGATGACGGGGTATTTATATTCGTACTTTATTGCCTGGATGATGTGGGTTATCTGGACGCCATCGCCATAGATCAGTATCGAATCGGGTGTAACGATGGTGTCGGCTAAAGGCGAACATACAAATCCCTTGAATTCGGCCATTCGCTCATAATTCTCCTCACCAATCAGTCTCATGTCAAAATGTTTTAATCTCCGTTGTTTACTAGGTTTATCTGTCATTCTATTGAAGCTTCGTGCCGCCGGATTTCTGCGGTGGAAGCAACTTCGGTCGAATTTTCTTCCAGTTTTCTCCCACCGGGCAGGCACGCATACACTCAATGCAATTGTCTACATCCGTAATATAAGTCTGACCGATTTCCACTAGGAGATCCCGCCGTTTCAGATGTTGACGTATCATTTTGATATATCCCGGCCATTCCCAAAATTTGGCAGGCGGCAGGCGCTTGAAACCGGAGCTCCAATAGGCAAAACAAGGATCCACATCATAGCGGTCGGCTTTCAATGCCCCTGATGGGCAGGCCTTCACGCATCGCTCACAGTTCTTGCAGAGATCGAGTTCCCGCCTTGAATCGGCTTCAAGGGGCGCTTCCGTCACAATGGCGCACAACCGCTGATGCGGTCCGAATTCGGGCGTGAGCAGCAGGTTGTTCCGGCCTATCTCGCCCATACCGCAGCTGATGGCCGCATGTTTGAGAGAGAGAAACCCTAATGTACGGGTCTGGCGGAATCTTTTACCGGTTTCAGGATTGTGTTTGAATATCTCCACCGGCTTATCCGCTGAAATCGGAAGGGATGAGAAAACCTTCCCGCTCAAGCAGGCGGCCAATTTTTTCAGCGGTTTCATCCAGCAACCGGGATGTCTGCATTTTGTTCCGTGTCCAGAGCATGATATCGGGTGAATACACGGCGCCCAGGGAATGAGCGACGGCCATGACGATGACGCTTCGGGCAGATGGCATCAGCGCCGTAACTGGTCGGGGCGGATACGCCAGAAGCAGATTTTGTGCATCGGCAATTCCCACCAGGTCTATGCCTTCGGCCTGGATCATTTTCTTAACCGTTGGGGCGTCGATTTTATCCATATTACCATTGCTTGATATGTTCATCATGCATTCCTTTGTATGGGCTTCGGGATTTCGGATTCACAAGGAACGCCGGTGGCGCAAAGGCCGCATCCATAAATAAAGATGTGATAATGCTTATTGCAGTACTTAAGGGAGTCGGCCACCTTTTGATAACAGGTTTCCTTATCATGGGCATTCTCTGCCGTTATGGCACCTACCGGGCATCGCTTCGCGCATTTCAAGCACTGCCGGCCTTGATAATGCAGACAGTAAGCATGGATATCCTTCGGCCGCTGACGGTTGGGCGTGAGCTTCAAATTGACGACAAAACTGCCTAGGCGATGCGCCACCCCTTTTTCCGTGATCAGGAAATCATGCATCCCGAAGGTGCCAAGCCCGGCGGCGTAGGCCATGTGCCGATGGGACCAAGGGGACGCCCATCCAACGTTGGGATAGCGCTTTTTATTGAACATGGGGGTCACATCCGGGGCAATGGCCAGAATTCCCCGACGCATGAGGTTGGTCACGATTTCACTGACAAAGGTTTGACTGAAGATTTCGCCCAAAAGACGGGTCTGGGCCCATCTTTCTGATGGCCATTCAGTGGCAGCGGTATTGTCCCGTATGGTTTTGTGAGAAAACGGCATGACAAAAGAGACTACGCTGAGATCTTCTGGTTCCGGCGGTTTGACGCCGTTGTTTTCCGCTTGCCAACGCATGATCTCCCACGGGGTGAAATGGTGAGGTCCGATAACTTCTTTCAATTGATCAAAAATGAGATCATTGCCGCGGATAAACCCGATCAACGGTTCGTCGAAAATCGGTTCATCAAAAAACGGATACTCCATTCTGTTTCCCGGGTGGCTGGCAATTTTGTCTTTAATAGTCCGAATAAACCAATCTTCGGCCAACAGAGGAGCCAGACCACCCTGGCGGGCGTCCCTATTCAGAGGTGGTTGTTTGGGGAAAAACTTTCCGTGCATTTCGCCGATGGCATTTTTCATTCCTTCAATGTCGGAGAGGAACGAAAAACGGCGATACCGATCTTGCATCCTCCTGCGTTTACTCATCCTCTAATCTCCACTTTCATCGCGCAATTAATCTTTTCCTTGATCTGCCCTCAATATTTGTACCACATGTTAAGTTAGAGTTCAGCAGTTTTTTGATTATTTCCGATTGAAATGTTGTGTGAATTGGGAAAATAAGAAAAACAACATTACAGGAAGAACTACATTAACCAGTATTTTTAAGAAAATATTAGTTCATAACATCTACATCTTCACAACTTTCAATTTGGAATTGGAGTAAGGATTGCCATTTGTAATCAGTTTTTGCGTCCCGCCACTGAATCAAGGGCAGAGTCCCTTGCTTTTAACCAAGTCTAATAATTTGCAGTCTCCTAATGCACACGCTTTTTGCGCATCGCGGCAGCCAAGCTCGTTGTTGTCCTGCAACAAATAAGTAACCCCCCGGTTGTTGTAGGCCTCGACATAATCTGGTTTCAGGCGAACGGCTTCATTATACTCTTCGACAGCGCGCTGATACTGGCCAAGGTCATCGTAAGCAGCTCCTCGGTTGTAGTAGGCATGGGCAAAATCCGGTATCAGGCGGAGGGCATTATTATAGTCTTCGATGGCCAACTGATGCTTGCCCAGGTGACGATAAGCATTCCCCCGGTTATAGTAGGCGTCGGCAAAATCCGGCTTCAGCCTGAGGGTCTTATTATAGTCTTCTACAGCACGCTGATATTGGCCAAGGTTAAAGTAAGCAAGCCCCCGGTTGTTGTAGGTTTCGACATAATCCGGTTTCAGTTTAATAGCATTGTTCAAATATTCGATAGCCTTTTTCGGGTCGGCAAATTTTCTTTCATTCTCATCCCATAATGCGTTTGCCTTATCAAACCAATCCGCCGCTGTTTCGCTCATTGCCGGGGAACAGAGAAAAGTTAAAATAAGAAAAATGGGAACGATAATTTTGCGCATTGCGCCTCCGTTTATACATTTAATTGTTATCATAATTATTCTTGCATTTTTGTCGAGGGTGCCGATTTGTGGATTACAGGAAGACATTCAGATTCCACAGGAACAAAATCGATCATTATAAATGTTCCGTTATTGTCCCTAGAGACGGGATGTCACTAATGTGCTTCCCGTAATAGGCGTATGTTATAATCTTATCCGGGGCAACTACAAATACAGCGGGAAGCTGTGTCTCTCTTCCTTCAAATTTTCCATGCATATACCCTTTCAGGGTCGCTTTGATTACCGCGATAAAGCCGGCCGGGTTCAGATATTTCAGGATTCCGCCAGGTTCCACATGATACTGTTTAAAAATGTCCCCCTTGAAATCACTTATAATTGTAAAGGGCCAGTCTTCTTTCTTTGTGACAGAAGAGAGGTTTGATGAAGAACTTTGCAAGACGACAGAAAGCGACGCTCCCGCCTTTTCTATTAGATTGATATCGCGCTTGATATCGGCCATGGCAAGCTGGCAGATCGGACATCCTATATAGCGCAGAAAAACCAGGACAGCCGGCCTGTTGCCCGTTTTTTCATAAAACTTCCGTTCCCTGTCCCAGGGTGACTCAAATTTGAAATCAGGTGCTCTGTCTCCGACTCTAAGTGATGATGCAGTCATATTCATACCTCTTTACGATTTAGCTGAAATAAAGACCACCGTCCACATTAATCGTCTGTCCGGTCATATAGCCGTTTCCGGCCAGCGTGAGGGCGACCTCCGCCACTTCATCCACCGTGCCAAGCCGCCCTACAGGAATAAAGCTGGCTCTGGACCGGGCGGTTTCGCTCACCATATCAGTGATGATCAATGCCGGGGCGATAGCGTTGACGGTAATGCCTTCCTTGACCAGGAGTGAAGAGTAGGAATGGGTCAATCCCAGAATGCCTGCCTTGGAAGCGGCGTAATGGGGGCCGACAATGCCGCCCGTATGCGCGGCTACGGAGGAGATGTTGACGATCCTCCCCCATTGCTGTGCCCGCATCCCCGGGAGCACCGCCTGCGTCACAAGGAAACAGGATTTCAGATTGACAGCAATAGTCTCATCCCACAGCCCCTCGTCAATCTTATCCAGACGCCGGGCATTGGCCATCCCGGCATTGTTGACCAAAATCGATATTGTTCCCAACCGTTCTTCAACGGTTTTGACCATCCGCAAAACCGCTGCTGCCGTACTAACATCGGCCTGAACAGCAGCAGCCCGGCAACCATGGGCATTGACGATCGCGCAGACTTCCTGGGCTTCTTTTTCATGTGATAAATAATTGACCGCCACATCCGCTCCAGCTTTGGCCAATCCGACGGCAATGGCCCGACCGATACCGCGACTACCGCCGGTGACAAGGGCAATTCGTCCCTTTATTTCCGCTGCCGGCATAGATCAACCTCCCTGGATCATATCGATGAACTCAGGCAGCATCAGGATCTTGACCTGCTTTTCCTTCGGCATGTTGAAGATCGCCTGAAAGTAACATCCCGTGCAGATATGAACCATGCAGTCCGTTTTGACATGACTGATCATATGGGCCAGGCCGTCCGGTTTGTAGCAGCAGGCGGGCGCGCTGATCCGGTTAATGGAAAGCCCCTCGATCTTGTCTAAAACAGCATTGGTCGATTTCAGATCCATGGGGATTTCGGCAAAATTTTCGGTGAAGCTTGTAGCAGCCGGCGTAATAGTCGATTTCTTGAGGCCAATGCAGATCGCTGACCACTTCGGACAGGGCCTGGGGATAAAAGATAATGTCCTCCTCCGGGAAAGGCCTATTTGTAAATGGGATAGCAGGGGGAGCAGAAGAGGATCAGCCTCCGGCCCCCCAGTTTTTTCATCTGCTCGATATTAAATCCGGTAAATTCTTTTGAATAAGACCGGCATTCCGTCATCGCTTCCTCGTCCCTGGCCTTGATTGCCGGGCGATAGAGGTAGTTCCCGCAGCAGTATTCTTTTGATAGAAAGGTAAAATCCATGCCGCCCCGTTCCAGAACGCGGGCAAATTTCCGGATCACCGCAGGCATGAGCTTGAGATTCTGGCAACCCATGATGACGACATTCTCCGCCGGGCGATCATAAGGAAGACCCAGGGAATCTATAATCTCTATCCTGTTCGGCTGATCCTCAAGAGCATGACCGGAAGAACGGATATGCTCAACCATCTGTTCGTTGATCAGGGGGTGCATGGTTTATCCTTCCTATGAAATATTCGATACGACAAAAAAAATACTTGTCTGTATTTATCCGTCCTTTTTGCCACGGAATGTCTGCAAATCGATGATAGCGCCGTGAATGGGTTCATATTCAGGAACCGCCTGTTCCAGCTTTATACTCAAGTGGTTATTTGCAGCTACTTCCCACGGGGCAGGAACTGTAGCACTTGAAGCAGAAGTACTGGAAACCGATAAAACTGGCCTGGTATGTCATAAAGAAATCTTTGGTGAAGAGCATCTTCTATCTGCTCGTCGGGCGATTTACCCGCCCATTTCATCCAGAACCCGATGATCTTCGCCAGGCCGTAGGGCTGCGAAACCTTGAGACATTTACCGAAATCAGTCTGTCCTTCAACATCCAGAGCGGAAGCAGGGCAGCTCTCCACGCAGATGTTGCACTTGGTGCAGAGCTCCTCCGTGACCGGCGGGTCTGAGGGGAGTGCCAGATCGGTCAGCACCGCCATGAAGAGAACGCGCGGCCCCAGGCGCGGATGAATCACCAGATTGTGGCGTCCGAAAACTCCTAGGCCGGCTGCTATCGCAGCATGCCTCAGGGAAACATCGGCGACGCTTCTCGGATTTTTGCGGGCTCAGCTCCATGGGATAAGAAAGGGGCACGCTCATGGCCCGGGCGCCGCATTCTTTCTCCAGAAACCGCGCAATTTTGTAATTGGTCGACCGCGCGTATTCCTGTACGTCCAGCCGCCCATTCATGGCAATCTGCGGATTGGGACTCTCCACATGGGACATCTCTTTAACGCAGGCCACGACAATCGATTTCGCCTCGGGGAAAAGTCGTCTCGATCCTCGGGACTCTGGGGGCTGTTGTAGTCCGACACGGCGGCAAAGCCGACATCGTCTATACCCTGGTCCAAAACAAATTTTCTGATTTTATTTTTCATAGTATCCAGTCCTGTCATTTTTCTTTATTCATGAAAAAACGAAGATTATTTTTTTGAAAAAAGTAAACTATAAAATTTCTTCGATACCAAGCGGATATTTTGATAAAACCTCGCAACCGCCTTTTACGATTACAATATCATTTTCATAGCGGAATCCGATATTCTCTTCAGGTGCGGCATACTGCATAGCACAGACGACCATTTCATTTTCCTGATATACGTGATCCTGATCAGTCCAGTACGGAAGGTCGGGATTAACGATTGCGCCTATTCGCCACTCGTCGCCAAAGAGACCGATACCGTGTTCACATGCAGGCTGGATAAAATCACCGCATCCGCGCGATTCCGCGAAGTCCATCATGAGTGCGGCAAGCGTTCCTGGCGTTGTACCGGCACGATAATTATCAAGCACTTTCTGAATAATCGCGACAAAATTATCCCCATGCCAGCGCTGACGTTTTGTTGCCGGCCCGATCAGATAATTGTGCGAATGATCGCCCAGTGCAAGTTTAAACATTGCGTGAAAATCAAGCATCAGCGGCTCACCCGCTTTTATCTCCTTGGTTGTAGGAGGCGTACATGCGCCGAGCCCTGTACGGAATCCGCTGGAAATTTCATTAAGCCCCGCGAAATTCCACTCAGAAACGCTGCCCGCTTTGCGCATTGCCAGCGCGGCGATGCCGGCAATTACGGTTTCCGTTATTCCTTTGTAGCCGCCGTTTTCCAGTGCTGCCCGCGCCGCTTTGTGTCCTTCGTCAACAATAATCGATGCGGTACGGAAACGTTCAATGGTGCCTTTGTCTTTTATTAGAGAAAGAGCATCAATAATGTCGTGTGAGTTTACCCATTCAAAACCGGGGAGTGCGTCTTTAAAATGGGTGTATTCCCAGTGGGAAAGATTTCCCTCGGCTGTGTAAGCGGAAATCCCGTCTTCATAACCAATGCGTCCCTTTTTGATGCCGAGTTCTTCTTTAATGAAATCAGTTATTGCGGAAACTTGATCCATACCGCCCATAGGGCCGTAGGCGCGAACATGGTCGCTGTCAATCCATGTCTCATCACCCACGCGCAGCGCATCAACAACAAACGTAAAATAGGTAGGTTGTCCTTCCGGTGGGACGATAATATAGCTTCTCCAAGGGCAGAACACATCCATCACAAAACTCATTGTTCTTATGCGCGAGCCGAGATACACATCAATACCACGCTTGTGCATTTGAGCCTGTATCGCCTTAACACGTCCCGGATTGTCTATATAATACTTGTCTTTTGGCTCTAAAATTCTGGTCATATTTTATCTCCCTTTAGTACTGAGTTGGTATCTGAGCCAGAACTTTATTAAGTCGGTCTGACACGGCCGCGAGTTTGAGTGCTTTGGCCAGATTACCTTTGAGTTTAAGTTTTCCGGTCATCAGAGCCTTTTGCGCGCCAAGTTCCGCGCGGGAAATTCTGGCAAAAGTTTCATAATCGCCGATGATTCTAAATACCGCCTGGGGAGGCTCACCGGTTCCCGTTTCCACGCGGGTTACTTTTCCTTCTTTGCATTCGACAAAAAGAAAGTGTTCCACCCCATCAGGACAGTTTTTATAAATGTTGGACATGGATGTGGTGACATTATTCATTTTCTCCGGCGTCAGTTCTGCCTGGAGCCGTTTAAGCGCTTCATCGCTCCATGACTTGCTCAAGTACACGTGTTGATCTGGCATAATGATTCCTCCTTGTTTTGTATTATCTGTCGGATTGTATGTGTGGGGGGGGGGCCGTCCGGATAAGCATGCTCTTATAATAAGCTTTATTACATTTTCGAACATCCCTTTCTTTTTATCGTCTTCTTCAGTGGCATACGTTTCCTGATTGCGGAGAGCTTCCTGTTTCATTGCGTGAGTATATGAAGAAGAATCTTGTATGTCAATGAAATATAGACCCATCCCTATTTATAGTATACAGGATATCCGCATTCGGTTTTTTTCTACTTTTTCACCGTTACATATGGTAGTTAAACGGAGGCCAAAATCAAATTCGGGAGGGATTATGAAGGACAGCGCACTGATCATTCATCCTCGAGACAATGTCGCCGTAGCTCTGAGGGCCATGGTTGCCGGGGATACGGTAACGGCAAACGGAATCGATGCCTTCACAACCCTGGAGGAGATACCCATCAGCCACAAGATCGCACTTTGCGATATTTCCAGCGGGGAAGAAATCATAAAATACGGCGAAACCGTGGCCGTCAGCACGCAGATGATTAAAAAAGGGCAGTGGGTCCACACGCACAACCTGGAAAGCAGACGGTGGAAAAAATGAATGACATCAGGGGATATATTAGAAAAAACGGAAGTGTCGGCATTCGCAATCACGTCCTTGTTCTTCCCACTGTATCCTGTGTCAACGGCGTCATCAATCGCATAGCACGGGAGGTGCCGGAAGCGATATGCGCCCCCCACGCCCATGGCTGCGGCCGGGGCGGACCTCGGGACCTCGAGATTCTGTTTCGTATCCTCTCCGGTCTGGTGCACCACCCCAACGTAGGCGGAGTGGTGCTCATCGGATTGGGTTGTGAAGTATCCAATACGACAAATTTGCTGCCATTGATCAATGATGCCGGCAAACCAATCGAAGTCTTTAATGTGCAGACCGCTGGCGGCTCCATCGAGACAGCCCGTAAGGGTATTGCCGCCGCCCGCCGGATGCTGGCGGAAATCGGCAGTCAACCGAGAGTAACCGTGCCCTGGTATAAAATGCTAATCGCCATGGAATGCGGCGGATCCGACGCCATGTCGGGCGTAACGGCCAACGTCGTTATGGGTGCCGTCTCCGACTGGCTCGTGGATAAAGGCGCGACAGTTATATTCGGCGAGAATACGGAGATGATCGGGACAACGCATGTTCTTACGCGACGCGCAAAAGACGAACGGGTGGTCGCGCAAATCGAACAGATGATTGCGCGTGCTGAGAAGCTGACTCAGGATGTGCTGGGAGAATTCGCAAGCCTGGTTATCTCTCCCGGCAATATGGACGGTGGCATGAGCACGATTGCCGAAAAATCCATGGGCTGTATCTTCAAAGGTGGAACCAGCACAATCAATCAGGTCGTTGACTATGGCGAGGCACCCTCCGAACGCGGCCTGATTCTCCAGGACGGACCGGGCTATGATGGCGATTCCATGGCCGGGCTTGCCGCCAGCGGCTCTCAACTCATGTTTTTTTCCACCGGCCGGGGAAATCCCGTCGGTTTTCCAGCTATGCCCGTCATCAAGGTAGCCAGCAACACCAGGATCTACGAAGCCATGAAAGACGACATGGATATTAATGCAGGCGTTCTCGTGGAGGGATGTCCCTTGAATCAGCTTCGTGACCAGATGATCGATTTGATGATCCGCGTAATCAATGGGGAGAATACCAGAGCGGAAGTCAACGGCATGGACGTTTTAACCTTTATGACCGTCCATCCGCCATTCTGATCCATATCGCACCCTGGGAAAGAAAGACGCGTTGCACAATCCATTTCGCGGAAATATTGTGTGATCTATAATTAATTGGGACGATTCTATTTAATTGCAGATAAAGTATATCTATCCCTAATAAAGTACAAATTGTCAAAGACTTTTACAAATTACATGAACTTGGCATAACGGAAGACTGCCGAGGGACAAATCTTCAATCTTAACAATTAGCGATCTGGAGAAACCAAAGCACCGGAAAATTATTTTTGCCGTCGCTGTCAGGAAACCATCTCCTCGATTATCGCCTTAATTGGTTTAATATCCTTGATCAGCGCGCTGACCTGGCCTGCTCCAAACGCGGCACGTTCATAATTGCCGGTTGCCGCAGGATTGCGATCCAGCTCATCCGCAATGTTTTTCACTGCAGGGTCGGCCATTTTCTGCTTTATCCAGGGCGTAACGATAATCCTTTCCGCCGTTCTCATATTACTCACGGGTATCAAATCGGTACCGCCGTCATTACATTCAACAATGGCTTTCTTCCACTGCTCGCCAACAGGGCTCTCTGGGGACGCCAGAAACCTCGTACCGACCTGCACACCCTGAGAACCCAAAACAAAAGCTGCTTTATAACCCCTTGAATCCGCGATGCCTCCCGCAGCTACAATGGGAACTTTGACATGATCAGCTACAAGAGGCACAAGGACCATCGTTGATGATTCGGAATTCAAGGAACGAAGACCCCCGGCTTCAGAACCGACAACGACCAGTGCGTCCGCTCCCGACTTTACCGCGGTTATTGCGTGCGGCAGAGTGAGAATCACATGAATCCCTTTCATGCCCAGATCATGGATTACCGGGTATATCTCTTTCGGAGAACCCACTGATGTCGTAACAGTCTTAACACCGGCGCCTGCCAATACCTCCAGAATTTTTTCGTTGTGCGGATTAATCAGCATAATGTTTGCCCCAAAAGGCTTAGCTGTCAGCTTCCGAACCTCATCAACAAGTTTCTTTACCTCGTCCGGATTACCAATAAAACCCAACGCCAACATTCCGTAAGCGCCTGCCTCGGAAACGGCAGCAACCATCTTAGGACTATTGAACATCCCGATAGGCCCTTGAATGATAGGATAACGACAACCAAGCATTTTCAGCAATTCCGACATATCAGCAACCTCCTCATTAATTATATCAAGATTCCATTGGAAGGAATTTTTTAAAAGTAATTAAATTTCTGCTCTGCGACTGGCGACTTGCTATCGCATCCGTTTCAACAGAAACTGCGCCGTCCACTTGCCATGGTGCGACGTTATGCCGCCGAGAGCCTGAAGATTATCCGAGAGGATCAGACGGTATTTATCGAGTCCAAGAACGCGGTTGGGATCCTCAAGTGATATGCCTTCCATCCGGACCATCCCGCATTCGGGCAGGAGAATGCCTTTCACATTTTCCACACCGCTCAAACCGATCTTCCCCTGCTCACCAGGCCGCGGAGATTTTCGTAACGTCCAGTGAATTGCGCCAGTAACATTATTTTGGGCGTCAACCATGAGCACCATATCTGCTTCGTAAAGCCATCCTTCCGGAGCGGTCCAAAATCCGTGCCAATTGCCGGCAAGGTCATTCCAATCAGCGGCACCCGCAGGAGCTGCGGCTACGGTACTCAAGATAGTGAATAAAGCAATGATAAGTCCTATATGCTTGCGCACGTGAGCCTCCTTAATTTTTTTGTTGACCAAGTATAGGAACAGGTCACCTGTATGTCAAGACAATATGATTATATAAGGCCGGGGGGGGCGAATCTTCGCTCCTAAAAAGTGGCGATCTAATATGACACAGTATCCAAGTCTGGATTCCCCCGACATGCCCTGCATTCTCTGGGGTACCCTGCTGAACAGGCTGTCTGCACGGTAATTACACAAAAAAATAATTCATTACCTTTATTTGATTGACATACAAGGCCGTTCTGCTTATACTTCTCCCCAACAATTGGAGTTTCACAAATAAAAAATATGAAGAAAATATTAAATAATCAGGAACGCAGCCGGCTGGATAAGCGTGTAGCAGAGGCGGAAAAACGCACAGGCGCTCAGATTGTAGTTGCCGTAATTGAGCGCAGTGACTCATATTCCGAACTGCCATGGAAAGCATTCGCTTTGGGAGTGTCCGTTGCCGGCTTTTTAGTTTTTATCTTTGATCTGCTGTGGCCCGGATGGTATTCACAAACCGCAGTGCTAATATTCGTAGTGACCATACTCATAACGGGCATTCTAACCGCTCTTTTGTCCCTGTATATACCAAAGTTCGCGCGGTTTTTTCTTTCCGCTCATCGCGCCGAGACGGAAGTGCGGCAATACGCTGAGTCTCTCTTTCTCTCGCACGAATTGTTCGCCACCCAGCGCAGGACGGGTATCTTACTGCTGGTCAGCCTGTTTGAAAGGCGGGTTATCTTACTTCCCGACAAGGGGTTTAGCAAACGACTGAGCCAAAAATCCATGCAAAAAATAATTGCGCAAATGACACCATCTCTTGCTTCCGGGCAGGTTACCCGCGCCCTGGAAAACGGGCTTATAAAGCTTACGGAAATTCTGGCTGTTAAGAAGCGCGGAAAAACAGGCAAATCCCGCAAGAATGAACTTTCCGACGATATCATTGAGGAGAAAGGACCATGAGAGCAGCGCTACGTCTTACACTCATCACAGCAATTCTCTCGGTGGCGGTAATCGCCGGTGGGTCGAACATTCCGTTTCTCACCGGTCGGGTAACCGATAATGCTCAAATCCTCACCGCTGATACGCGCAGGACACTTACCGAAAGCCTCAAAGCACACGAGGAGAAAACCGGCAACCAGATCGCTGTTCTCACTGTTCCCTCCCTGGAAGGCGAAAGCATTGAGGAATACGCCGTTGCGGTTTTTAAAGAATGGAAGCTCGGTCAAAAAGGAAAAGATAACGGCATTTTGGTTATCGTCGCACCAAAGGACCGGCGCATGCGAATCGAAGTGGGCTACGGTCTGGAAGGCACGATGCCCGATGGTTTAGCCGGAAGCATCATCCGCGACGTCATGACTCCTAAGTTTAAGACCGGGGACTACAATAGCGGCATCAAAGACGGTGTGAAAGCCATTATCGATGTGCTGGAGGGAGGCAAGATGCCGGATACGCAGAGCGACGCAGGCAATAAGTCACAAACGCCATCCGGTTTAAATATTGACGCTCCCGATCTCCCGATCATCGAGCGGATACTCATAGGTGCTTTCATTTTCGGCATTATCGGCCTCTTCACCGTGTTCGGCATTCTAACGCCCGGGGTTGGGTGGTTCCTCTATTTCTTCCTGATCCCTTTCTGGGCCATGTTCCCAATTGTTATTTTCGGCACTACAGGTGCTTTTTATTGTCTTGTAACCTACCTGGTAGTTTTTCCGATTGCCAAACTGCTGCTCAAAAATACAGACTGGTACAGCAAAGCACAGAAGGATTTACGTACCAAGGGTCGTGCCTCCATCGGCGGTTTCATGATTTCCTCGGGGGGTTCCGGAGGATCTTCGAGCTCAAGCAGCTCGGGCTCTTCGAGTTTTTCCGGCGGTGGCGGCTCATCGGGTGGCGGCGGCTCTTCCGGCAGTTGGTAAACAAAAAGTAACACGCCGGCAGCTCACAATAATAATTTCCTATCTTATCAATGGATGACCTGTCACATGTTATCGCGCGGTCTTACACCGCCTCAATAGTAGACGGCGGTTTGGTCGCAATATTATAAGTAACGCTTACCACTTCCGGTATCTGTTTCGTTATCTTAGCGGCGATTTTTCCCAACAGCTCAAAGGAAAGCCTTGTCGGACTGGCAATTCTTGCATCCAAACTGTTCCAACAACGGATTTCGATTTGATTGCCGAAAACTCTTTTGTTATTCCGCATACCGGTTACGCGGTCATCATGCAGAATTGCCATATACTGAAACGCCTTTGTTCCTTTTAAAGCAGCTTCGGTGATGGCGGTTGCTTTTTTTACAGTAGTTATTTTTTCAGGAGTAACTTCGCCGATCACGCGGGCAGCAAGCGCCGGCCCGGGAAAAGGAATCCTGTTGAACATGGCCGATGGAAGACCTAATCCTCGCCCGATTTTGCGGACGCCGTCCTTGCGCAGTTGAATCAGAGGTTCAAGAATTTTATAACCGAATGCCTTTTGCGGATCGATGCCGAGTTGCTCAAAAACGTTATGTTGTCTTTTGATTCCGGCTACAGTTTCATCGACATCTGTGAGGATTGTTCCTTGTAAAAGATATTTGGCGTTACTCTGAATAACGAGATTGCGGAATATTTTTTTGTAGAAAGTTTGGGTGATGGCCTCCCTTTTTTCTTCGGGATCGGTAATTCCTTTGAGAGCGTCGAAAAAGTCCTGCGATGCGTCAATGATTTCCACGTGAATACGCATCTTCCTGAAAGCGGAAACAACCATTTCCGGTTCCCCCTGCCGCATTATACCGTTATCGATAAAATAAGTTTTAAGCCTGTTGCCGAGCGCTTTGTGTCCCAGCGCCGTCACCACCGACGAATCGACGCCGCCGGACAAAGCATTGATGGCCAGCCCATCGCCGACAGCCTCCCGGATTTCCTGAACTTTTTCCTCGATGAATTTTCGCATGTTCAGATTCTTCGCCTTAATTTCTTTGATCTTCATATTGACGGCTCCTTTTAATACGAAATATGTTTCAAAAAATTTTTTTGAATGTTTGGATTAATATCATAACGTTCTTTTTTAATGATTAATCTTCGGCAATGAGAATTACGCCTTCTTCCCTTAAGGTTTTGATCTCTTCCGGCTTGTAACCGATTTCTTCCATGATAGCTGCCGTGTCTCTTCCCAGAGAAGGCGCAGGCCCGACCGGCTTCGCCGGTGTCTTCGAAAATTTCAGAGGAACACCGATACCCTTGATCTTTCCGCATACAGGATGTGTTTGTTCGATAATCATATTACGCACCTGCACCTGAGGGTCTGCTTCAATCTCCCCTATTTCCAAAACCGGCGTGAGGCAGGTATCATACTCTTTTGCGGCGGCAATCCATTCATCTCTTGCCCTTGTCTTGAAAAGGGCAGCGATTGCTCCTCGTAATCTTTCAGCTTCCTCCCCGATAACGAACTGTTTATCTATCCACTCCGGGCGCCTAACCATCTCGCAGAAAGACTTCCAGAACTTCTCCTCCAGTGTGCCCAGCGCGATATACTTTCCATCGGCACACCGGTAAACTCCATAGCAGGCAAGGCCGCCAGAAAGCGCTGCTTCTAGCGCTGCTTCTCCCGGATCGGGCGCAAGCCCGGCAGCATAGTAATGAGCCATCTGAAGTGTCATTAAAGGAAGTATGGCGTCAAGCATGGAAACGTCGACCTTTTGCCCCTGCCCGGTCTTTTCTCTCGCCCAGAGAGCAGAGAGGCAAGCGATAATGGTCATATACGCTCCTCCGGCCACGTCGGCTATTTGAGGGCCGGGAATGATCGGTCCGGTTTTTCTTGAACCTGTTGTCGCCAGGATTCCAGAGTATCCGATATAGTTGATATCGTGTCCCGCATCCTTAGCATATGGTCCATTCTGGCCGTATCCGGTGAGGAAAACATAAATAATATCATCCTTCACGCGCCGGGCAGCCTCATAACCAAGACCCATCTCATCCAAGACTCCCGGCCGGAACTGCTCAACCACGATATCCGCTGTTTTGAGGAGAGAGAAAAATATATCCACACCACTCTTCACCTTAAGGTTCAAGGCAACGCTCAGTTTGGAACGGTTCACGGCCAGATAACCTGCGGATTCCGACTTAATATAAGGAGGATAGAAACGCATATAGTCCGGAGTGTTCATATCTTCAATTTTAATCACTTCGGCACCCATATCGGCAAGCATCATCGTGCCCAGCGGACCTGGATAGAGTCTTGTTAGATCCAGAATGCGAATGCCTTTCAGAGGACCAGTTGCAGATTTTTTTTCTTTTTTCATGATTCAGACCTTTTGGGTTTATTTTCACGCTATTATGACTGGCAGCACTATGCCCAAATATTGGGCAATTTGCTATATTTCTTTTTATGATAAAGTATTAGATAAATCAAGAATAGTAAAAAAAGCTAATTATTAACAAAAACTGTTGATAAATAATTAAGAAGAACTCACCATATGTAGCATAAACGAAACTAAACAAAGGGGAATATCTTATGATTAAAAAAAGCCCGGTAATATTAAAGATTGCTTTTATAATTATCCTTACTTTTTTTATTATAACGCCCATCACTATTCAGGCGCAGGAAAAATCGCTTAATTACAAAAACCAAAATCTTGCAGCATACTGGCCAATAGCTCCGCTCGATGAAAAAGAGGGGCAAACAAGTATTTATTTAGATGAACCTTTATATAAGCAATCAAAGAAAATTTGGCATGACCTTCCCTATACGGACACGGATATAAAGTTGAAAGCCCTAAAAGGTTTTCTATGGATGATTAAGTTTATGAATAACGAAAATAATTTGAAAGAGAATGAAAATAATTATTTAACCATGCTGAGCACCACATTTTGTTCCGCCCGCGATCCTTATCTTAGAAGAATAGCTCTGGAGGAAGCAAAAAATGTTGCCTCCAAACTCATCGCGAATAATTTCATCAGCCGTTATGAAAAGGATAATGATTTTGATTCATTGATGGAATACCTGACTTTGTTTAATCATTTAGGAATAGCAATTCCGGAGTTAAAAGAAAAAACAATCATGATACTCGAAAAAGAAAAACAAAATATTATCGATCGTGTTACCCGGGAAAAGCAGGCTTCGCTTGATGGCGATGAACTATATAATACGATGCTGCTAACCTACTATATCACAAACCTGAAAAATAATTTCCCGCACATCGGCTCTCTTAATGACTTGCCTGATTTAAGAGACTTTTTGGAGATACTTAGCAAGTATAAATATCATCTGGAGAGTGAAAACAATCCTGATTTTTCCAGGTTGACCGATGAGGATATCACTACCATAACAGATGACCTCTACAACATCACCCATGTTATTTTTGTAATCTGTGATTATAATGCATACAAAGTTCCCCGAAACTATTTTCAGAGGGAAATAAATTACATGCTCAAGTTTAATGATTTGGTTTGTTCAAAATATCACAACGATCCGGATTTGCTATCCGAAATCGTTTATGTTCTTAGTTTGATGGATTATCCCAAAAAATATGTTTTGATCAAAAAAGGCTGGATAAAAATTCTCGATTCGCAAAAGGAGGATGGAAGCTGGGAAGCTTACGGTGTTGACGAAACTGGCTCTGTCACGGATAAAAATTATGATATATTTCACGCTACGTGGGTTGCCTTTGATATGATAGTTGAACCGTTCAGTTTGGGTACCGCGCCTTTTTATAAACCCTTAATTAAATCATTGGAAAATTATGCAAACGCGTATAAAGTCAAATCAGGCGTAAAACAAAGCAACAAAGTTGAAAGCCGCCAATTGCAGAAGAAAGGGAGTAAAAGACCATGATTAACCTCAAAATATTTTCCGACTATATCTGACCGTTCTGCTATATCGGCAAAGGAATTGTCGACAGGTTAAAAAAAGAATACAGTATCGAAGACACATGGGTCAGCTATGAGCTTCATCCGGAAACGCCCGCCCACGGCATACTGCTATCCGAAAGATTCAAAGGCCGCGATATGTCCGGATTCTACGACCAACTGCGCCGGCGCGGCAAAGAAACCGGTGTTATCTTCGGTAATCGCACCGTTCTTTCCAACTCACGATTGGCCTTAGAAGCCAGTGAATATGCCCGCGATATGGGCAAGTATGACGCTTTTCACGAAAATACATTCCACGCCTATTTTACCGAAGGACTGGATATCGGCATTCCTGATGTTCTTGCGGCTGTCGCCAAAAAAAGCGGCCTCGATGATATTGATATGCGCAAAGCCCTGAAAGATGGTCGCTATTCGAAGAGATTGGATGAAGCCCGAAAAGAAGGGCAGGCAATCAATCTAACCGGTGTGCCGACTTTTATCATCAATGCCAAACATAAAATCGTGGGAGCCCAACCGATCGGTGTTTTTCGTGATCTTTTCCAGGAGATCGGCGAAGGCAAATAACATAAATATTCATTCAGCAGTTGATATTTCTGTATCTTGAAGATATTATCAACACAAAACTACTCAGGGGGAGGATAGGAATAATGAAAAGCAATAAAAAAATATTTTCTGTATTTGCCGGCTTTTTATTATGGGGAATCGCAACATCCTGTGGCGCTGCCGCTTATTACGAGACGATTGAACAGCCGTCCGGCGAATCCGTTGTTATTAAGGCTGGTCCTGAATTCAAAGTCAGACCAATTGATTTTAGCGCCATTAAACCGGCGGATCTTGGCTACAGTAGCGCGGAAGAATGGAAAGCCGATGTCGAGCCGGTGCCTCAGGCGTTTGTTGAAGCTTTTCCGATTTTGTTGAAAGAAGCGAATATCTTGAACAAAAAGGTAATCATGATTAAAAAAGATGAGCCAGTCACTAACGGCATAATTGTAGAAGTTGTTGTTAAAAATATTGCCGTCAAATGGAATTACTTTACGGCTCAACCGGATGAACTCATATGCAATCTCACTTTTACTAATGCCGCCAATGGTCAAAAAATATTTTCGGGCATTGTCAATGTGAACAGCAGATCCGGCAATCCTTATACGCAGGCATATAAAGCAAGTTTCAGTAATCGTCTTCAAACAGCCGCCTATAATATAGCCTGGGTTCTGACCAAAATCATGGCGCAGGGCAAAATAGATCCGGCCGTTTACTGATATTTCTGCCTGCTCTATCTGCGTTTTGGGGTAGAGTCAGGTTTTTATAAGGTAGCTCGAACTATAATTCTTTAGAAAGGAAATATGACGATGAATATTGGAAGGTTGGCGGAAGACAATATTCAAAGATTCGGTGAATACAAGTTTGTCAACTTTGAAGGGCGATGGCATACCAATGTTGAAATGAACCGTATTGCCAACAGGTTGGGCAACGCCTTAAAAAGTCTGGGAGTCAAGAAAGGAGACAGGGTAGGCGTTCAGTTGTTGAACTGTCCTCAGCTTATGCAGGCATTTTTCGCTGTTTTTAAAATCGGCGCCATATTGGTTCCGGTGAACCCGTCACTGCGCGTTCATGATCTTGCCTATCTTTATCAGGATGCCGGTATGACCGCCCTGATCAGCAGCATAGATTACATCGATATTATAAGAGAAGCTCGCCGCGAGGCAACAGAGCTTAAGCATGTCATCCTGATTGGAAAGGCAGTTCCCGAAGGATGTTTTATCCTACGATAAAATTATTCAAAACGGTTCGGATGAACTGGTCATTGAAGAAACGGACAACGACGATACCGCCGTCATGATTTATACCGCCGGCACCACGGGAAATCCCAAAGGTGTGATGCTTACCCATTATAACTGGTATACGCATGTAACCGGATATTATGAATTGGTCCTGCTGGACTCCTGGGGTATTGCCGCGAAAGGTAAAATTCAGAAGCGCGATGACGGACAGGATAAAATTACCGATAAAAAAGACGGAAGTATTTGGCGTCACCCGGAACCGGGTCTCTTTGATAACGCTTCCCCTGTTCCACGGGTACGGCGTATTCGCCCTGAATCTGGAATTTCTGACGGGAGGAAAGCTGGTTATGATCAGCCGCTGGGATACTGAAGAGGCGATGAAGCGAATTGAGAAATTTAAGATTACCGAATTTCGTGGCGTACCGACCATGTATATTCAACTGCTTAACCACCCCGCCGCCTCTAAATATGATTTGAGTTCCCTGAAGACCTGCATCTGCGGCTCCGCCCCGATGCCTCTCGAGGTGGCTCGAAACTGGAAGGAGAAATACGGCATAGATATCTGGGAAGGGTATGGATTAAGCGAAGCGACTACCGTCAACTGCGGCAATGTTGCGGGAAGGCGTCCGCCCAAATACGGCTCCATCGGCAAGTGTTACCAGAAGTGCAATACGATTAAGATATTTGATGAAAATGACTGTGAACTTCCGTCCGGACAGACGGGAGAGATCGTTATCAAGGGACCGGGAGTCATGAAGGGCTACTGGAATAAACCTAACGAGACAGCAGAAGTGCTCCGGAACGGCTGGCTGCACACCGGTGATGTAGGATATGCCGACGAAGACGGTTACCTTTACATCACTGACAGGAAGAAGGATCTGATTATCCGTGGAGGAGAAAATATTTATCCCAAAGGAAATAGAGAATGTTCTCCATATGCATCCTCAAGTACTGGAAGCGGGAGTTATCGGCATTCCCGACCCGGTTTATGGCGAAGTGGTAAAGGCGTTTGTTGTTCTCAAAACTGCTGGGGCAGCCACTGGAAGAGCATCTAATGAATTTTTGCAAGGAGAATTTGCCTGCTTATAAAAGACCGAAATCGATTCAACTTATGGACTCATTGCCCAAGAGCGCGGTTGGCAAAATATTAAGGAGAGAGCTGAGAAAAATTGGGTAAGTCAGGGGGAACCAACCCGAAAGCGGGAAAACCGTTAAAACCTGTCCGAACGTAATGACCTTTGTCACCTCTTCCAATAATTTCTAAACCGGACATATTATTTGCTACAATACCGGAGGGCTTACCTGTTTCTTACATGCGGTTTATTTTTCTTGACACGGGATTGTCCTTCATTGTAGTTCACCTACATCATAATTCACCCTTAGCAAAAGCGATATCTTATCAAATATCAGAAGTCACTGGAGTGCGGCGTGGCAATATTATTTGAATTTAAGGTATTAAAAATTGCGTTGTCACCCCCGCTCTTGACGATATCGGTTTTTTTCAAAAATATAACTTCAAAAAAAGGGGGTTCAAAATGAAAAAAAGATTAATTTGCGTTTTTTTAATCGGTTTTTTGATGGTTTTTACAGCGGGCGTCGCTTTCGCCCAGAAAGCAGCAGCCCAAAAGGTGAAGCCGGCAAAACAAGTGGCCCAGCAGCCGGCAGACCAAAAGGTGTATAAGTGGAAGTTTCAGTCTCACTGGCCGGCCGGCAGTGCATCCTTCAAGCCGCTGAAGGATTACTTCGAACAAAACCTGACCAAGATGACCAATGGAAGGTTACAGATTACGCTTCATCCAGCCGGATCTTTGGTTCAATCCAAGGATATATTCGATGCCGCCCGCCAGGGTACGATCGAGGGGGCAACTGCAGCACCAATCTACTGGATGAGTATCGTTCCCATTGCAGCAGTGGCGGCCAACTGTCCGATGACCTTTCGTAACGCCAATGAGGGTTTGTATTTTCATTTTAAGCTCGGCTTCGAGCAGATGCTGAAAGACGCTCACGCCCAGCACAACCTGCTTTATTACACGGAAAAGATTTATCCCACAGCGATGATCGGGAGAAAACCAATTCGTAGTATTGAAGACTTCAAAGGATATAAGATTCGTTCTTCCGGAGCGATTGCCGAAATGCTGAAAGAATTGGGCGCTGTCCCCACTTTAATTCCCGGCGAGGAACTTTATCTGGCCCTGCAAACAGGCGTCATCGATGGAGCGCATTGGGGTGCGGCCGGCGGAGCGCTGACTATGAAACTTTGCGAGGTAGCCAAATACTATATTCAGCCCGACCTGGCCATGGCCGGCACCGACGTGATCGTCATCAACAAGGATGCTTTTAATGCCCTGCCCAATGATCTGCAGAAGATCCTCGATAAGGCTTTGAAAGAACGGGTATATCAACGGACAAAAGAATATGTGGGTGATGAGCGCAAAGCTTTGAAAACCATGATTAAGGATTATAAAGTCGAGGTATGTACACTGAATCCCGCAGACCAGAAAATAATGATGGCGGCGGCAATGAAGCAGTGGGATAAAGTGGCAGCCAAAGATGCCGATTCGAACAAAGCCATCGGCATGCTGAAGGTTTACCTTAAAAAACTTCGTTACATCGATTGATCAAAACCTGAAAAGAAGTAGGTTCGTTATCACTTTCATTCTGTAAGGGAGGTTATTGATGAACAAATTTTTTAAGGTAATTGACCGGATGAATGAGCTGATAGGCAAGGCCGTCAGCTATTTGGTTCTCGCTTTCATCGGCGTGATTCTGTACGAGATATTTGTCCGGTACCTGTTCAACAGCCCGACCATTTGGGCTCATGAAGTTTCCCAGATGCTCTATGGTACATACGTTATCCTTCTGGGAGGTTATCTCCAGCAGCGCAATGGCCATGTCAACGTGGATATTCTCTACAATCGCTTCACGCCCCGCACCAGGGCAATTATCAATCTCTTCACCTGGCTTCTCTTCTTCTTCTTCTGCGGAGCGATTCTTTACAAAGGATGGGGAATGGCCTGGGATTCCTTCAAGTTCCGGGAGACCGATCCGACCGTTTTTGCCCCGCCCATCTATCCGCTTAAAATGATGATTCCGCTGGGCGCTCTCCTTCTCCTGCTGCAGGGACTGGTCAAATACATCGCGGATATCAAATTGGCCATTACCGGCAAGGAGGATACGCCATGAGCATTGAATTAATAACTATCTTGCTTTTCGGAGCGCTTGTCCTGCTCCTCGCTTTGGGCCTGCCCCTGGCTTATGTCCTGGGAGGCGTGGGGGTGATCGGCTGTTATCTTCTCTGGGGTGATAAGGGCCTTTTCCTCATTGCATCCCAGGCCTATGCATCCATGAATAAATTTACTCTGCTGGCTATTCCTCTTTTTATCTTTATGGCTATGACCTTAGAACGGGCGGGAGTGGCCGATGACCTTTACACCCTGATGCACCGCTGGATGGGGCCTCTGGCAGGCGGGCTGGCCATTGGCACGGTTATCATCTGTGCCATATTCGCCGCTATGTCCGGGATCAGCGGAGCAGCAACTGTATCCATGGGGATCATTGCCCTTCCGGCCATGCTCAAACGGGGCTATAATAAAACTATTGCCATGGGCTGCGTTTCCGGCGGAGGGGCGCTGGGGATATTGATTCCTCCCAGTGTGCCCATGATTCTTTACGCAACCCTGACCGGCGTATCCATCGGAGGATTATTCGCCGGCGGTATATTGCCCGGCATTTTGCTTGCTGTCCTGTTCATCCTTTACATCGGCATCCGCTGTTTCTTCCAACCTGCGCTGGGACCTCCCCTTCCTCTGAAAGAAAGGGTATCCTGGCGGGAGAAATTTATATCCCTCAGAGCGGTGCTGCTGCCGATTATGATTATCATCATGGTTCTGGGGTCGATCTATGCGGGGGTCTGTACTGCCACCGAGGCCGCGGCACTGGGATGTTTAGGGGCGATCATTTCGGCGGTTGTTTATCGCAGGCTGAACTGGACTTTGATCAAGGAGACCAGTTTCCGGACGGCTGCCCTTACGGCCATGATCATCTGGATCCTCATCGGGGCGTACGGGTTCACTTCCGTTTACACCGGCACAGGAGCCCATGAGTTGATGAAACATATTCTGCTGTCCATTCCCGGAGGGAAGTGGAGTATCCTGATCACCATGCAGCTAATCTTTTTCATTTTGGGATGTATCCTGGACCCTGTGGGTATCATCATGATCTGCACCCCCGTCTTTGTTCCGGTAATTACGGCCTTGGGATTTGATCCCCTCTGGTTTGGCGTCCTTTTCATCATGAATATGGAGATGGGGTACTTGACTCCTCCTTTTGGTTTCAACCTGTTTTATATGAAGGCCATCGCTCCGAAGGGGATAACAATGAGCGATATCTACCGGGCTATAGTACCATTTGTGATTCTTCAGGCTATCGGGCTTATTATAGTCATAATATTCCCGCAGATCGCTCTTTGGCTGCCAAATTTGATGGTGGGGTAAAAGACATCTCCTTCGTTTAAACGGAACCTTCACCATGGTTTCCGCGTACTGATAAATTCTACAATAGAGATTCTCTCAATGGAGAGGCTGGGACTTGCTTCCCAGTCTCTCACATCACTTTAGCGTTGCATAATTTTCGGGAAAAAATTTTGAATTTCAAGACATGAGTTTTTTAGACAAATGGATTTATACGGGGGCTCAATGTTTTTTTGTCGGAATCACGGGATGGTTAATTTTGTGTGAAGGGGAGCAAGATTAATCATATTGAATCTGTAAAATGTCCGTGATATTCCAACAACACTTAAAACAAGTAAAAAGGTTATTTATGCGAAGCTGGAGCGGCAATATATTTCTAGTCACATGTCTATTTTCTATCTTTGCCTGTTCCTCACCGCAGATTCAGACATTCAATACCGATGTAGCCTCATCTTACGCAACTCCTGAACCTTTATTTTTTGACGCAGCAAAAAAGGGGAATATCATATTGGTGATGCGTCTGGTTGAGGAAAAGATTGCAGACGTAAATATTCGTGATCGCTACGGTTGGACAGGGTGGATGTATGCCGCCCGGTACGGTCATGAAGGTTTAATCGAATATTTTCTTTCCAAAAAAATCAACATCAACACGCAGGAAGATAAAGGGCAGACAGCCTTGATGATCGCCGTTAATGCCCGAAACTCAGTGGTCGTGAATTTATTACTTGGAGCCGGCGCTGATGTGACTATCCAGGACAGGTATGGTTATACCGCACTCACGTGGGCGATCTACGATAGAAGCTGGGATTGTATTCCTTCTTTAATTGCCGGTAAGAAAGGCATCGATATTCAAAACTCTGAAGGAGAGACCGCCCTGCACATGGCCGTCGGTTGTCGTCTTTACGATATTGTTTCTCTCTTAGTCAATAAAGGCGCAAACCTCAACATTAAAGATAACAAGGGAAATACGCCCGTGATTCTGGCTGTGGTTAAGGGTGATAAAGCGATAGTGGAGCTACTGGCGGCAAAAGGGGCAAACATATTACTTAAAAATAACGAAGGGAAGACCGCCCTTTCTTTAGCCAGGGAAAATAATTATCAGCAGATAGTGACCTTTCTGGAAAAAAGAACGAAGTAATTATGAAAAAACAAACAAGCATTGGGAAATATTTTTTCTTTTTTTTCATATTTTGTATGACGCCCGGAATTATCAGTTGCAGCTATTTAAGCATCAGCCATAAGGATGATGTAATTGAGTTACCTTCTCTATATAAGGGAAACGACAGGCCTCCTGCATATAATTGCGCCGTCATTAAGGGCAAAATCGTGAGTTCCGATGACCTTAAAAATCCCACCATTCTTATTGCCTATTCCCTTATCCTCTGAAAGCGATTCATTTACCGATTATGTAATTCTGAACAGCACCAGTCCTTTTATGCTGTATTTGCCGGAGGGACGCTATCATCTTTACACCATCACGGATTTTAACAACGACGGAATTTATACTGAAAACGAAGTTTCCGGTAACTACGGATTCCCTCTTCCTCCGAAAGAGATATCTCTTCGCAAAGGTGAGATGGTGAAAGATATTGTGATTTATACTTCGAACGAAAATTCTAAAAAGATTGCTTTTCCCCAGCAGTTAAGTATCAAGGAAAATTATGATACCGTCAGCCAGCTTACTTATACCGGACAAGTATCTAAAATTTACGATGAAAAATTTTCTGCCGAAAATGCATCGGCAGGATGGTGGAATCCCACGGCCTTTATGAAGGCTTTCGGCGCTCGTATCTATTTTATGGAAGAATATGACCCCTGTAAAATCCCTGTCCTTTTTGTTCATGGGGCGGAAGGAAGTCCGCAAAACTGGGTCTATTTTCTTATCCGCCTTGACCGCAGCCGTTATCAGCCCTGGTTTTTCTATTATCCATCGGGTATTCATCTTTCTTTGGCATCACAGCTTCTTTATGATGAGCTCATAGAACTCTACAGCCAATATGGCTTCAAAAAAATGTGTGTCGCCGCTCACAGCATCGGGGGATTAGTCACACGGTCGCTTTTAACCAAATATAAATTTGACAAACAACATAATTTTGTGAAGCTCTATGTTACCTTTGCTACTCCCTGGACAGGTTTTGAAGCCGCTGATGCTTCCCAAAAGTTACCTCACAAAAGCATACCAAGTTGGATGGATATAGGCTCCCAAAGTATTTTTATCAGGAGGACCATGAGTGTGGAACTTCCCTCTAATATCCGGTATTACCTTTTTTACGGAAAAGAAGATAAAGTATCTAAAGGAAAAGCTTTGGATGAAAGGGCGGCCTCGGATGCCTGTGAAAAGTTTGCTTTCGATTGTGACCATGATTCTATTTTAAGTGACCGTAAAGTTTTTATAAAATTCAATAAAATTTTAGAAAAAGAACTATTGTTTTCAAAACACTAACACCAGATGAGGATCCATTTATGAAAACCCCGAGCAAGAAAACCGTTTTCGCTAAGACGGGGA